>JBCKWE010000019.1:0-30279 GCA_038923045.1 Legionellaceae bacterium | reverse complement strand
TGATTCCATTTAGATCAATTTATCATCTGGTGTACTCATGTTTGCGGAGCAGCCTGAATGGATCAAACCTCAATTTGTAGTGAAAGCCATTCGCTACCCAGGGAATAAAATTCATGTTAGTGATTACCTGGATACAGAGGATTTTTCTGGGACTTTACGAAAAATATTCGATGATTCGATGGCGTTCATCATGCGCAATCTACATAAAATTCAAGCGGGCCGAGGCGTAAATGCACCTGGCTTACCTGAAATACCTGAAAGTGTCTTCGAAGAAATACTAGTGAATGCGTTGGTGCATAGAGACTACTTGGTTAATGCCCCTATCCGCTTATTTATTTTTGACAACCGAATTGAAATTATTAGCCCCGGACACCTTCCCAACAACCTAACCGTAGAAAAGATACGAACCGGGAACACCAACATCCGCAACCCAATTTTAGTTTCTTATGTGGCAAAAGGATTGCTACCTTTTCATGGGCTGTGTTCTGGCATTAAACGTGCATTAGATCAATGGCCAAAAATTGACTTTAATGATGACCGCGATGCCTGCCTGTTTACGGTAACCATTCACCGAGAAACGCTTAAAATCAATGAAGCTCATGCACATTGAGTTAAGGCTATTCTTTTTTCGGCCGCAAATACAACATTGAACCAAGTGAACTGCGTGCGGCGATCTTATAATCTTGCAAGATCGTCAAAGGATTAATACTCAGATCAAGCGCGCTGGTTGAGCCATCCCCTGATTTTACCCATGCTTGCACGTCAGCTTGCGGCTTTTGTTCTGCACTATCGATGTTTGTTGGTTAAATTATCCAAGGCTCATTTAATAAACAAAGTACCCCATTCTTTCAAAACCCGTGGCACCTGATGACACCCTCATCCGCCCTATCAGGCATCTTCTCCCAGAGGGAGAAGGGATCAGATCGTGCTAACTGACTAACATATAACCAATTTAAATGGGACAGCCCTGAGGGTGCATGGCACTACCCTTATTCTATGACAAATTTGCTATAGAATACCCTTATTCTATGATAATATATGCTATAAAATACCCTTATTTCATGTTATTTGTCAGCTCAACTGCGTCACTATTTAGAACATGTATATGACTAAACGTACCACTATCTCTGACGAAGACAAAGCCTTGTTTCAGGAAACAATGAAGGCAGTTAAACCCTTGTCCAACACCACTCAACGCGAACCCAATCCCCCAATCGTGACGAAACCCATGCGCCGAAAACCAGAAGCTCTCGTGCTACAAAAAACTGATTATTATTTATCCAATTATTATAGGGACGTAGTCAGCCCCACAACCACGCTTGCCCACCACAATCAGGACATTCCACGCAAACGCCTGCGGGAGTTAAGAAGCGGAGATATTCGCTGGCAGGCGCGTCTTGATCTGCATGGTTTGAGGCCGGATGCAGCTCGAGAGGCTTTGTGTGATTTTATAGTGAAACACAGTCGCACCAGTAATCGCTGCCTGTTAGTTATCCATGGCAAAGGTGGTCGGCATAGTGAGGAACCGATATTAAAAAATCACGTTAACCACTGGTTGCAACAATTGCCACAAGTGATCGCATTTCATAGCGCGATACCGCGTGATGGTGGCACGGGTGCTGTGTATGTGTTGCTTAAACGGCAGAGGGAATAATGATGAATATTGCACCATTATATGAAGAGCTTCCCTCTGCTAACCTATATGATCTCATTAACTTGTTTTCTCATAAAAAAGATTTAATGGTATTAAGCAGTTCAATGCGTATGGACGATTATGGTAACTATTCGTTTATTTGTTTTGATTCATTTGCGTCATTTTCATCAAAAGATAATCAACATTACTGGAATAATGAACGCGTCGAGACGCAAGCGCCGTTTGACTTCATAAACAAAAAACTCAATCACTATAAAATCAAAAAAATTGACGGACTCCCTCCATTGCAAGGCGGTGCTGTTGGCTATTTAGGTTATGAAGCCAGCCATTATCTTGAGGAATTACCGAAGGTAGCGGATAACATTCAACTGCCAGATATTTATTTGAATTTTTATAGCACGGTGATTTCAATCGATCATGCATCCAATCGATGTTGGGTGATTGCAACAGGCTTTCCTGCGAAAGATGAATATGAGCGAGTAAAGAAAGCGCAGCGAGATATATCAACTATAAAAACCCGTAGGTTGGAGCTTGGCCCAACAAGGCATAGCCGCAGGCCTGATTTGTTGGGCCAAGCCCCAACCTACTCCAATTTTACCCAAGAATCTTACATCAACGCTGTCAAACAAACCAAATACTATATTCTAGACGGCGACATTTTTCAAGCCAACATTTCACAACAATTTAATACCACACGACGAGCCAATACAAACCCGCTGGATCTGTATTATAATTTGATGAAAATAAATCCGGCCCCGTTCAGCGCATTTCTTAACATAGCTGATCAGGGTTATATTATCTCGGCATCCCCTGAGCGATTCATCAAATTGACCGACCAACGCGTCGAAACATGCCCTATAAAAGGTACACGAAAGCGATCCAGCAACATAGAGGAAGACAGACGATTGGCAGCTGAATTATTAGCATCCGAAAAAGATCAGGCAGAAAATGTCATGATCGTTGATTTGATGCGAAATGATATATCCAAAGTATGTCAGTCTGTCCATGTTGAGGAACTATGCGCATTAAAAAGCTTTGAAACCGTGCATCATCTGGTTTCCAAAATAACCGGAACATTGAAAGACAATCTAAATGCCATCGATTTAATTAAAGCGACTTTTCCACCCGGATCAGTTACCGGTGCACCTAAAATCCGCGCCATGCAAATCATCAGTGAAATTGAACAACAAACCCGAGGCCCCTATTGCGGATGCCTTGGTTATTTTAGTTTCACAGGTGACATAGACACATCGGTTATTATTAGAACCTATTTTATGAATAAGGATAAACTGTTTTTCTGTGCCGGCGGCGCCATTGTTCTTGATTCAAATCCAGAAGATGAATATCAGGAAAGCCTAACCAAGGTTCACGCTCTCCAAAAGGCGTTAATGATATGATTTTAATCATCGACAACCACGACTCCTTTGTCTTCAACCTAGCAAGATACGTCGAGGAGCTAGGTTATGACACCATGGTCGTGAGAAATAACAAACTAACAATTCAGGATGTTTATACCCTAAAACCCACACATATCATCCTATCCCCAGGCCCTTGCGGACCTCTCGAGGCTGGCATTTCCATCGCTGTTGTGCGCGAGTTTTCGGGGATTACACCCATCTTGGGCGTCTGTTTGGGGCATCAGGTCATAGGCCATGTATTTGGAGGACTTATTGCACGCGCAAAAGAACCCATGCATGGAAAATCGTGTTTAATTCATCATGATGGGGAAGGCTTGTTTCAAAACATCCCCAGTCCCTTACGAGTAGGGCGATATCATTCGCTGATTGTATTGGATGAGGGATTAAATAAGGACTTTATCATAACATCACGCACGTCCGCAGGCGAAATCATGTCCTTTTTCAATGAACAGTTAAAACTTTTCGGTGTACAGTTTCACCCAGAATCAGTATTAACAGAACATGGACATGAATTAATACATAATTTTATTGGACAGAATCATTGAAATGAAGACGGCAATATATTACCATTTGGCTCTTACTATTTGCACCTCATATTCCAATGCGGACGCCCATGACGAAACAAGCCATTATTCTGGGGATTGCCGGCCCTTCCGCTTCCGGTAAAAGTTTGTTAGCCAACACCATCGTCAATGAACTTGGCTCTGATCAAGTGGTGGTTATTTCCGAGGATGCCTATTACAAAGACAATAGCCATCTACCATTGGCCGAACGTGAAAAAATCAACTACGATCACCCTGATTCATTTGATCATGCCCTGTTATGCGATCACTTGGCGCGCCTACAACTAGGTGAGTCGGTCGAAATTCCCATCTACTCACACTCCAAACACCTGCGCATGCCGGAAACACGGTTTATCGGACGCCATACCATTATTGTACTGGAAGGAATTTTGCTGTTTAGTGACAAGGTGTTACGTGAGTTAATGGACATCCGCATTTTTATGTCCGCACCGCTGGATGTATGCCTCAGCCGTCGTTTAATGCGTGATGTGGTTGAGCGGCATCGGTCATTTGAGTCCGTTTTACAGCAGTATGAAGCCACCGTGCGACCAATGTATTTACAATTTATCGAACCATCCAGCCGTTATGCTGATTTAATCGTGCCTCGCGGTGGTGAAAATCGGATTGCAATTGATATGATTCAGGCAAAAATGCGTGAACTACTGCAACTAGCAGGATCTTAGGGGATTAATATGGGATTTTTAAGTGGTAAAAAAGCATTGATCGTGGGCTTGGCCAGTAACCGTTCCATTGCTTATGGCATTGCCAAAGCGTTTCATGATCAAGGTGCTGAACTGGCTTTTACCTATCAAAATGAACGACTAAAAGAACGCGTACAAGACATGGCGGCGGGTTTCAACTCCTCACTCACGTTTCCCTGTGACGTGGCCAGTGATAGCGAAATTCAGGATGTCTTTGCGCAGCTGGGCCGGCACTGGGATAAACTGGATATCGTCATTCATTCGGTGGCTTTCGCGCCAGCTGATCAAATCAGCGGTGATTTTGTCGACTGTGCCACGCGTGATGGTTTCCACATTGCTCACGACATCAGTGCGTACAGCCTAGTCGCCTTGGCGAAGGCGGCTCTACCCATGATGCTAGACACAAACGGTGCGATTTTAACCCTGACCTATTACGGCGCTGAAAAAGCCGTACCCAATTACAATGTCATGGGAATTGCCAAGGCAAGTCTCGAAGCATCCGTACGTTATCTAGCTGCAAGCCTTGGCCCACGTGGCATTCGTGTTAATGCTATATCGGCAGGTCCAATCAGAACCTTGGCCTCGGCAGGCATCAAGGATTTTCGTAAAATGCAAACGGCCTATGCCGCCAATACCCCGTTAAGACGCAATATCACGGTTGAGGAAGTGGGTAATACAGCCGCTTTTTTGTGTTCTGATTTAGGTTCAGGCATTACCGGTGAGGTAGTGCACGTTGATGCGGGCTATCACGCCGTGGCAATGTCGAACTTGGTTGAATAAGGATTGTGCCAGGGCTTCAGAAATGATTGAACTATCTAATGTAACCAAATCCTATGCCGATCATGTCGCACTGCATAGTACTGAATTATTTATTCAGGAAGGTGAGATTTTTGGCATTATTGGCAAAAGTGGCGCCGGTAAATCGACCTTGCTGCGCTGTATCAATTTACTGGAACGCCCGGACACCGGTTTTGTTCTGGTTGATGGTGAGGACCTCACAACACTCAGCTCCCACGATTTGCGCCGTGCCCGACACAAAATGGCGATGATTTTTCAGGAATTCAATCTACTCAACTCCAAAACCGTCTATGACAACATCGCACTCCCAATGCGCATTCAGGGCATAGCCGAAACTAGCATTAAGAGCAAAATTGATGAACTGCTGCCGCTGGTTGAATTGAGTGATAAAATACACGCGTATCCAGCCCAACTCAGTGGCGGCCAAAAGCAGCGCGTGGCGATTGCACGCGCACTCAGCTGCTCGCCTAAAATACTGCTTTGTGATGAAGCGACCTCAGCCTTGGATCCAGAAACCACGGAATCCATCCTGGCGTTGCTTAAAAAAATAAACATCTTTTATGGCATCACCATCGTGTTAATCACACATGAAATGGACGTCATTAAACGAATTTGTCACCGTCTGGCCATCATGGACAGCGGTAACATCGTTGAAACCACTGCACTCGCCCATGTGTTCAGCAACAAAGCCAGCCTGGCTCGAAGCATGTTATATGCTACGCTGAGTCCGCAACTGCCCGCGTGCATCAACAGCCAGTTAACCCACGTACAAAACAACAAACCGCTGTTACGTCTGTTTTTTGAGGGAAGCAACGCAACCGTACCCTTTATCAGTCAAACCAGTCGGGATTTAGACCTCGACATTAATATCCTTCTCGCCAATGTCGACCGCATCGATGGGGTTGCTTGCGGCGTGCTGGTGGTCGAATTAAATGCAAACGATGACGTGCTACACGCGTTTATCACACGCTGCGAACTATCGAATCTAACCGTGGAGATTTTAGGATATGTCACTGTCCATGTTGTATGACTTACTGATAGCCACAGGTGAGACCCTTTACATGGTCATCATCAGCGGCTTGTTTGCTCTATTGCTTGGTTTACCTTTGGGGACCTTGCTCTTCACCAGTGCCAAAATAAAACCTCACCCCCTTATCAATCGCTTAATTGCAGCTTTTATCAACATCAGTCGCTCGATACCCTTTATTATTTTGCTGGTGGCCATTATACCGTTCACACGTTTACTGGTAGGGACCTCCATTGGTATTCATGCCGCCATGGTACCGTTAACACTGGGTGCTGCCCCATTTTTTGCGCGCTTGGTTGACAATGTATATCAAAGCCTGCCAACTGGCCTCATTGAAGCTGGTGCTGCAATGGGTGCAAATACCTGGCAAATGGTGCGACACATTTTACTGCCTGAGGCTAGGCCTGCATTGATTCACGCAATGACTGTAACGGTGATTACCTTGGTAAATTACTCTGCCATGGCCGGCGTGGTTGGTGGCGGCGGATTAGGTGATTTGGCCATTCGTTATGGTTACCAACGTTTTAACCCTACCATAATGCTGGCAACCGTTCTGATTCTGGTGGTTATTGTTCAATTGGTTCAAATGGGAGGCGATCGCCTCGCACGCCGTTATTCACAAGGAGTTTGTTAATGAGTCACTATAAACCTAGGCGGTTATTCAAAAATATCTGTAAAAACGTCTGTATTACCACCCTGTTTCTTTCATTGCTGGCATGCGGCAAACAAGATCCCAATACCCTCCTAATCGGCACCATTTCTGGTCCTGAAACCGAATTGGTTGATGTGGCTCAAAAAGTAGCGCTTGAACGCTACGGCCTTACCGTTAAAATCATTGAATTCAGCGATTATAATTTACCTAACGAGGCCTTGATGGACGGCACACTGGATGCCAACATATATCAACATCTCCCCTATCTGCAAGCCGCCAGCAAGGCGCACGGTTATGATTTTGAAGTCATTGGTAAAACATTTATTTACCCCACAGGCCTATACTCCGCCAAAATCAAATCGCTACAGACATTGCCTGATCATGCCTTAATCGCCCTGCCCAATGATCCAAGCAATGAAGCCCGCGCGCTCTTGTTATTGCAAAAAACAGGACTCATCACCCTAAAAAACAAGCAAGCTTTAACCATACGGGATATTGCCAACAATCGTAAAAACTTACGATTCAAGGAGCTCGACGCAGCCCAGCTTCCACGCCTATTAGCCGACGTAGACGCAGCCGTAATCAACACCACCTTCGCCATTCCCGCAGGACTCAAACCATCCCGTGATGCGCTGTTTCTTGAAGATAAAAATTCACCCTATGCAAATTTGATTGTGGTACGTCGAGATAGTGATAAAAAACCACAATTGGAATTACTGGTTAAAGCCCTGAATTCGAAGGAAGTAAGGGACAGGGCACAAGCTTTGTTTGGTGATGCGGCGATTGTCGCCTGGTAGAGGGCACAGGGGCAGCCGCCCTAGGAACGTGCTTAATACACTACTACTTCATCCCTGGTCTGTTTTTATGCCAATGAAATTCAGCCTGAAGCTCATCTAGGGTTTTCCCTTTCGCATTTTTGTTCAATGTTCCACTACCATCTGAATAACACAGTACTTTCCGCGTGTCCGCGTTCACCATTATAAAGGCGTGATGTGCTTTGGCTAGTTCCTCACAAAAATCCATTGCAGCCTTTTCGCTTGGAAAAGTATACGTCGAACTACCGTCCTTATTTTTTTTAGGGTCTTTATACCATGGTTCCTTACTGAATTTATTTGTATAGGCCGCACTAAATGCATCCGAGTCTACAGCATCAGCATGAATAACAGTCTCTTCAACCGGAATATTATATTGTATCGGTTGCCAAATATCCTTCTTTATAGAGGCTTGTTCTTGAAGTGCTTTCAGTCTAGCGTTCTCTTTATCCCGTGCGATTTTACCTTGTTCAGGTTTGGCTGGCCGTGGCATCATGATCCCCTTGTGTATTAAAATTTTATATATTGTACATTATAAATCAGAGCGAATCAAACTTACCTACGTTTAGCTCGCTTTAACATACGTTGTTTATGTTTAACCTGGCTCGGGCTCAACGTGTTTTTCTTATCCTTAAACGGGTTGTCACTGTTTTTAAACTCAAGTTTCAATGGTGTTCCCACAAGTCCTAATTGAGTGGTAAAGGCGTTTGCCAAATAGCGTTTGTAACTGTCCGGCAAGGCATCCAGCTGATTACCATGAATCACAACGATTGGTGGATTATGGCCTCCGGTATGGGCATAGCGTAATTTAACCCGGCGACCATTCACCAATGGAGGCGTATGTTTGGTCGTAAGATCCACCAACATACGCGTTAATTTTGGTGTAGACAGTATTTGTGTTGCAGAGGTGTAGGCTTGCATGATGTCTTTAAATAACGCCCCTACCCCAGTGCCGTGCAAGGCGGATATAAAACGAATTTTAGCAAAATTCACAAAATGCAAGCGACGATCCAGCTCTTCACGGACGCGCTCTTTGTGATCTTCTTCCAAGCCGTCCCATTTATTCACCGCAATCACCAACGCTTTACCCGATTCAACGATGAAGCCTAATAAATGCATGTCTTGTTCTGTCAGCCCTTCCGTTGCATCAACCAACATCAAACATACATTTGACTCTTTAATTGATTGCAGGGTTTTAATCACCGAGAATTTTTCAATTTTCTCATCAACACGTGAACGCCTGCGAACACCTGCTGTATCAATTAAAACATACTCCTGCGCGTCGCGCTCAAATGGAATGGAAATACTGTCACGCGTGGTCCCAGGTAAATCATATACCACAACGCGTTCTTCACCGAGGATCCGGTTAATTAATGTTGATTTACCGACGTTTGGGCGGCCGGCAAACGCAATTTTAACGGGACTTCCCTCCGTTGGAATATCCTCAATGGCAACGTCAAAATCTTGACTAACCGCTTTCAACAAAGTTGGTGTACCGCGTCCATGGGTTGCCGATACCGGAAAGACGTATTGAAAACCTAACGATTGAAAATCTGCACAGGCTACGTCTTCATCTAGGCCGTCCGTTTTATTAACCACCAGGTAAACAGGCTTGCTTACTTTTCGCAAACGTTTTGCTATATCGCGATCAACGGCCGTGAGACCTACTCGCCCATCCACGAGAAAAAAAACAAAATCAGCTTCTTCTAGGGCAAATTGAGATTGTTTGGACATCAAGGCGTCTACCGCCGCATCGTCAACCCCTACTCCCCCTGTATCCACTACAATAAAAGGCTTTTTTTCAAAAACAGCGTCGCCGTACTGCCTGTCTCGGGTGAGACCAGGGAAATCAGCAACCAAGGCATCCTGCGTACGTGTTATACGGTTAAATAAAGTCGATTTTCCCACATTGGGGCGACCTACTAAAGCAATCACAGGAATCATGTTATCAACTCACGGAAATACAATTTAATTTACCATTTGCAGTCTGAACATACACACGGTGACCTGAAACACTCGGTGAAATATCAATCGCCCCGCTCAGTTGTGTGCGTGAAAGAATCTCCCCACTTTGGGTGGACAGGAGGTGCAGGTAACCCATTTTATCCCCAACAACCAAACGATTACCCATTAATACAGGCTCGGACAATCCGCGCGCCTTTAACGATAGTTGTTTCCATTTGACATGACCATTTTCTTTGTCAAATGCCCACAATACATCGTCACTGTCCGTCATATACAAGGTACTGGCATCAATGGCCATGTTTCTGTATGTCGATGCCGGCTTGCTCCAGATAAATTGACCACTTTCAAGCGCCAATGCGCCAACATAACCATGATAACTGGCCAGATATACAATGTTGCCGCGTATAATAGGATCGGCATCAATATCAACCAGACGCTCTACGTCACTGGAGCCGCTAGCAAAAGCAATACTGCGCTGCCAGAGAACATGGCCAAAATTAACATCCACAGCATCAAGTTTTCCATCCGAAAACCCGACTAAAACGACTTGTCCATTCACCACTGGCGATGAGCTGGCTTTTAAAATCAAGCTAGGTGAACCATGATCTGTTACCCAGATTTTTTTTCCGGTCAATAAATCAAACGCATATAAATTGCCGTCAATTGTTTTAACAATGACCTTGTGATTGGCAATGGCGGGCTTTGATAACGCATCACCTGAGAGCGTTGCCTGCCATGCCTCTCGACCATCCGATTGTTTTAATAAAACAATATGTGATGCATTGGTTCCAAGTGCTATAAAACCAGCAGCAACGGTAGGGCCGCTTGTAATACCATGCTCAAGTTGTTTCGACCACAAAACGTGGCCGTTGTTTTTATCAATCGCTTGCACCCTACCGCTCACGTCGGCCGTATAAATGGTAGCGTCACGTATTACAGGTTTTAATTTTAAGAAGGTGTTTGATTTGTTCGATTTCCCAATGGGGACGGACCACGTCAGCGTCATGGTGGCTTTAGGCGTAATTGCCGTCAGCGGTGTTGGTTTTTGAGTGTTATCTTTCCCCAACACATAGTTGTCAACTTGCGTACAGGCTTGTAACAAGGTTACCAATCCTGAAATTATAATCATCGAACGTGTATTCATAAAACGTATTAAACCTCATGTTTAGTTTCTTTAGTTAGCGCGGCATGCGTCAACGCGGCCAGTTCGTTCGTTTTCATTTCCAAAAACAAGTTACCCATGCCTATCGCTTGCACCCTTGTTATCGCTTCACGATAAAATGAAACAGCTTCCGAGTAACGACCGGTCGCCGTATAAATGTCTCCTTTAAGCTCATTAACGATTGGTAAGTAGGCAGGATCGTTAACGTTTACAAGCTCATTTAGAGCGCTATCATATGATTTATCAGCAACCATCAAGCGAGCTAATCGAATTTTTGCAACTTGTTGCAGGGCTGGCATTTTGGAATGAAGCGCCACATACCCAAGCTCTTCACGTGCCTGTGCATATTTTTCACGCGCAACATACCGTTTGGCCAACGTCAACCGTGCGGCATCCGCATAAACGGTTTGGCTATACTCCGTTAATAATGACTGCGCATATCCCCTAACGCCTTTATTATCCTGATTAGAAAAAGCTAGCATAAGCTGCTCATAGGTGTTAGAGGCTTGCTGCGTGATTTTTGCATCATGCCATGTCCAGTATCTAAACCCTGAAATAGTCAACATGACCACTGAAATGGACACAATTACGATGCCGTTATACCGCTTCCACCATGTTTTAATGGCGTCTAATTGCTCGTCTTCCGTCATGTAAATTGACATAATTTTTCTCCTGCTTTCAACCCAAAAAAGATTGTATATATTGTAACCGTTCAGCCACCCTGCCTCTCCATGAGCGTATCCTGACCTGTTGAGGACAATAATGAACGCATTTTTGATAAATCAGTTAATCTGATTTGGGTATCAGGTTGATTGTGTGTGGGCGCTGCTTCACTAACAATGGCAGGAAACATGAGTCTGCTGTCTTTATTTGCCTGCCACCACATCGCAACCGCAGCGAAAACCACCACCGCAAAAACACCCGTTACCCAACGAACAGCGTATTCTGCTTTATTGGTTTCACGGCGACCTTGCCACAGTGCTTGTTCTACTTTTCGCTCAGGGACATGTGTCGCATTAAATATATCCAGCAAAGGCTGATGCGGTATCTCGAGCAATTTTGCATATGCACGTATATAACCTTTAATAAACACAGGCTCAGGCAGGCTCTTGTATTCATCGGCTTCCAGCAGCTCGATCACACGCACACGCAAATGAAGCTTGCCAGCAACATATTCGGCTGTATACCCTTTTTGTGAGCGTGCCAAAGCCAATTGTGCACCTGGTTTTTCCAATATCAGTTCGTCGGTATCATTTTCTATGTCCAGTATATTCATTTTTGTACTCATGTTTGCTCCTATAGTGTGAAAGCATAACGGCAATGATCGCGGCATGCAATGATAAAACTACTGCACGTCATGCGCTTGTGCCATTTTATGAAAAGTGGATCTGTTGCCATCGGCGCGCTCGGCTGGTTTTGTCTTGAACCTCGCCCGCCAATTGTCCACAAGCCGCATCAATATCATCACCGCGTGTTTTGCGTGTCATGGTATTGATACCTTGTTGCATCAATTGATCCCGGAATGCATCAATGGTCGCTTTTGATGAGCGTTGATACTCTGTCAATGGAAATGGATTAAAAGGAATTAAATTGACTTTTGAGGGCACATTATGCAGCAACTTAATTAACGCCTCAGCATGCTCAGGTTGATCATTTATGCCCTTCAGCATCACGTATTCAAACGTCACGACACGTCTGGGCTCATCCTTAAAATACCGCGCGCACAATTCCATCAATTGCGCCAGAGGATATTTTTTATTAATCGGCACTAGAATATTACGCAATTCATCTGTTGGCGCATGCAATGATACGGCCAATGCTACGGGGCTTCGTTCACGCAAACGTTCCATTTCAGGGATAATGCCAGAGGTGCTTAATGTGACACGGCGTTTTGATAAACCATATGCAAAGTCATCCATCATGATGTCCATTGCTAAAATAACGGGATCAAAATTGAGTAAGGGCTCACCCATGCCCATCATGACGACATTCGTTACCCGTTTGTCATGCACACCATCTTCTTGGGACAATTCACGCACAGCGAGCCAAACCTGACCTATAATTTCTGCCGTGGTTAAATTCCGATTAAAGCCCTGTTTTCCAGTTGAACAAAAACTACAATTCAGCGCACAACCTACTTGAGACGAAACACATAATGTACCGCGTTTCACTTCAGGGATGTAGACCATTTCAATCGAATTACCACAGCTAAGCTTGAGCAACCACTTGTGCGTGCCATCGCTGGACCGCTGGCAGGTGCTAATTTCAGGCAACCTGATTTCCGCAATCAGGCTAAGGCGGGCGCGAAGGGCCTTGCCCAGATTTGTCATTTGTTCAAAATCATCAAAACCAAACTGGTGTATCCATTGCATCAACTGCTGCGCGCGAAAAGGTTTTTCACCCAGTTCGACAAAAAAGCCGCGCATTTGTTGAAGATTAAAATCCAGCAGATTGATTTTAGGTGAAGGCGCCGTTTGATTCATAACGAATTTATACTCGTTTGCACAGTTCATGCGGTTCGAAGAAAAACGCAATTTCAGCCGCTGCGGTTTCAGCACTGTCAGAACCGTGCACTGCATTGGCGTCAATGCTATCAGCAAAGTCAGCACGTATCGTTCCTGGTGCTGCATCAGCAGGATTGGTCGCACCCATAATGTCGCGGTGTTTAGCAATCGCATTATGCCCTTGTAAAGCTTGAATCATGACAGGACCTGAAATCATGAAGCTCACCAGCGCATTAAAAAAGGGACGTGCCTTGTGAACTGCGTAGAAACCTTCTGCTTGCTCTCGTGTTAATTGCATCATTTTTGCTGAAATTATATTCAAGCCAGCTTGCTCAAAACGCGTATAAATTTGACCAATAACGGACATGCCAACGGCATCCGGTTTGATAATGGATAAGGTTAATTCAGTGGTCATTGTGAACTCCAGTTAAAAATGAGGGATTGTACACGAGATTGGCGTGATTTAGCTATTCCTCACGAATCAACGCATCAAATTCCAGCGCCACGCGATTTTCCGCCACTTTGATTTCATCAATATGATAATCAGGCAAAAGATTAAGCAACGCGGTCACCTCTAAAATAAGATCATAAAATTGAGTACGAAAACCACGCAAGGTAACATTGATTTCTTCAGCTTGTTCAATGTAGGTCGCTATACTTTGTTTAATTTCTTGATAATGATCAACGAAACCTGAATTCCGAGACAGCGCGATAAGGCCCCCCTGGCTTTCAGCAATCAGGATTTGATGTGCCTCTTCCTGTTTGTAAAATCCAGCCCCTATCTCCATGAGATTCATTCGCTGACGCTCCAAATCTTCACGCGTCATCTCGCCAGGCGTACCGGCTTCTTTGGCATCTTCGCCTGACAACAGGTAATCAATAAATAATTTCTGCGCATAGATTTGATAATCGTGCGCTTGTTGAAGAATGATGCCATTGAAAATATTTTTAAACGGCGCACGTAGCATGAGGCAATAGATACTGAGCGGGTTTTTCACCGCCCTGATTAAATCATCATGCGGCAAATGAATATTAAAACGCTCAAGAATCCGCACTGATGTGAGCAGCCCATACGTTGAAATCCATGCGGACCAGTCCGTTTGTTCCTGTTTTTCGATCATCATGTATCCTGATGTTATCTGCCGAATCGTAGTGGGGACATGGTTACATTTATGTCTTTTTCATCCAGCGCTGCTTGGATAGCCTTCCCACCATTTGTGAGAAACACTGCGAAACCAGGGCGCAGGTCTTCAAACATCTTGGCATTCAAAAGTGTACCATCTGTATGGACAAACCGACTTGGATCTTCTTTAATGTTTTTGCTTGGATCTGCCTTAATGGGCTCATAGCCTTTCGTCTTAAGCCAGACACCCACCTCATTTTCAACCGCGTTCGCTTCCTCACGCGTCAGCTTTTGTCCATCGCCACGAGTCAGATTTTGTATTCCCACATACCCTGTTTCCTTGCCTTCATCCTTAACAAAGTCAATGTAATAATAAATCTCAACGGGTTTAGCGCGCGCCTGACGAATGTGTTCCTGCACAAACGGTTTAACATAAGTACGAACACCATAACCAATAATATTATCGCCTGCAAGAACATCAGCAAGTCGACCTAGGGCTATCGGAGCCTGACCGCGCAACGCGTCACCCATCTTGTCAATAAATATAAAAAAATTGTACCCTTGTGAGTAAAAAGACTCATAGCCGCCCCCACGACCCGTCATTACCTCATGTACCGCCTTAAAATATTCATCCAATGCCGGTTTGGCTTCCGCTTCACGCTCCGTGTAACGTTCTTCATTCTCTTGGGCCATCACAGCCGCTGCATGCCATTCGTTCTGCACCGCCAGCACCCTCTGCCTTTCTGTTTCTTCCTCAAGCAATTTGGCTAATCTTTTTTGCTTCTTTTCTTCTACTTCTAGCTCATGTGGGCCTTTCATTTCCTTCCCCAGGTAATTGATAAAAATAAAATCCAGCTGGCTTATCATAGCACAAGATATACGGGTTGTCATCCCAGTCACTGAGCACATATTGCCGATAAGCGATGCCATGGTCATCATGTGTAGTGAGACATGGCTTATGGGTATGCCCATGCACCACGATGGTAACACCTGACTGCTGCATATGGCTAATCATGGCTGATGGAACAATGTCCATTTGTGAGGCGGGTTTCTGGCGATTGGTCTGGCTATTCTCTCGCACCTTGTTGACCAGATTTTTTCTCAGTGTTAGTGGCAAACGCAAAAATAATCCGGTAAAAATCCGGTTGCGCGTTAACAGCCGTAACCATTGATGCCCTTTATCCCGGGTGCAATAACGATCGCCATGCACCAACAAAACCCGCTCATCACCCAACGTCATGATTGTCGGTTCGATTAAGCGGATCACACGGGCCCTGCCTGCAAAGTCATCGCCTAACAAAAAATCTCGATTCCCAGGCATAAAATAAACCGTAACACCTTGTGCGCTCAACCAAGCGAGCCTAGCGGTGATCGAATTACTCCACGCATCCAGCGCTTCATCACCGGGCCATACATGAAAGAAATCACCCAGAATATATACGACACGCGTATGCTTTGCAGCCCATGTAACAAATCGATAAAAACGCGCTGTAATAGCCGATTCATTCGGATGCAAATGAAGATCCGATATAAAAACAGCTTCAATCATAATGGCTCTATTTGAATACGATCATCCTGAATGAAAATTTGACAGGGAGCCGCGATGGGTTCAATCGCATCGCTCAATCGGTAGAAACCGGCAATGGAGACCAGCTCAGCATCCAGTGATTGACAAAAAATGCGGGCTTGCTTATCGCCTGCGATCCCGGCCAATGCCCTGCCACGCAGCGCACCGTAAACGTGGATATTGCCGTCAGCCAAGAGTTCCGCTCCATGGCTAACAGAGGCGGTAATGATCAAATCGCCACTCTTGCTCACCACTTGCTGTCCTGAACGTACCGGCGCTGTTAATAGTTTGGTTTTGATAATATCAAATTCAGATGAAGACTGCACAGCCGGCTGAAGGGACGCAACCGTTTCACCAGCCCACGGTTTATCCTGATTTGATGAGCCATTAAGTACGGCCAAACCCTGTGATTGCGCGAGAACATTAAGGAACGCGCTCCCTCCTTGGATCGCAACGGGCACCATGCCATATTCGCGCATCCGATAACACATGTCCTGCAAATCGAATTGCCCCATACTGAGGTATTCATCAGGGAGGCTCGAGCAATCAAGCACGACGGGTGTGTGGTCAAAAAGACGCGGCGCTTTCGCCACCACCAACGCCAGTTGTTGTGAAAAAGCCACGCCATCAGTTTCTAATAATTGCAGGACTGTCAGGGTGTAAAGGCGACCTTTTAATTTAAATGCTTGTGATTTCAATGTATTGTCAGTCATAATAGCGGTACCCATAAGCTTGGATTTTGTTTATAATAGCATGCTACACGCATTTTATAAAAACAATATAATAATAATAACAGAAGGTCAATAACGTGGATAAATTGTGGTTGAAGTCCTACCAAGCCGGCGTGCCTCATGAAATCAATCCAAATGAGTTTTCTTCTCTCGTTGAATTGTTCACCGAGTCATGTCAAAAATACGCCGCTAGTCCTGCGTTTATGAACATGAACTGTAACATGAGCTATGCGGACCTGGATCAACTCAGCATGGAATTTTCAGCGTATTTACAATCATTACGCTTGCAAAAAGGCGCGCGAGTCGCACTCATGATGCCTAATTTATTGCAATATCCCGTTGCGATATTTGCCATTCTGCGTGCAGGTTTTACTGTCGTTAACATCAATCCACTTTATACGCGTGATGAACTCACCTATCAAATGAATGATTCCGGCGCTGAAGTTATCCTCGTTTTGGCCAATTTTGCTGATACCGTGGCAAAATCACTACCCGACATGCCCGCATTAAAACAGGTTATCATGACTGAAATCGGCGATATGTTTCCTGCTTTTAAACGCATTATTGTGAATGCCGTGGTTAAGTACATCAAAAAAATGCTACCTACCTGCCATATCCCGCATGCAATCACATTCAATCAGGCACGTGAGATCGGCAAAAGGATCCGCAAAAGTGGCCCTAACCACCCAGTAGAATTAACCCACGATGACGTGGCATTTCTTCAATATACTGGCGGGACAACCGGCGTTGCAAAAGGTGCCATACTTACACACGGAAACATGCTGGCCAATGTTCTGCAAGCTTCTTCATGGATAGCACCCCTATCCATAAGTCACCATGATATCGTGGTAACGGCGTTACCGCTTTACCATATTTTTTCTCTCACAGCGAACTGCCTAACGTTTTTGAAAGCGGGGGCTAAAAATATATTAATCACCAATCCACGCGATATGGCCGGCTTTATCAACGAAATAAAACACACAGGCTTTACCGTCATCACGGGTGTAAATACCTTGTATAATACACTCCTCAATCATCCAAAATTTTCAACCATTGACTTTTCAAAATTGAAAATCGCCTTGTCCGGGGGTATGGCATTGCAAAAAAGTGTATCCATGGGCTGGGAAGCAAAAACAAGGTCATCAATTGTTGAGGCCTACGGCTTAACTGAAGCCAGTCCTGCCGTAACCATGAACCCAATGTATATGAAGCACTATAACGGCAGCATTGGCCTGCCTCTGCCCTCAACAGACGTTTCAATTCGGGATCCAAATGGCTGCGAAGTTGCCATGGGCGAAAAGGGTGAATTAAGCGTTAGCGGCCCACAGGTCATGCTAGGTTACTGGCATCGTAAAGAGGAAACCGCGGCGGTTTTCTGGCCTGATGGTTATCTGCGAACCGGCGATATTGTAAGCATGGATGAACACGGTTTTATTTATTTGCTCGACAGAATAAAAGACATGATTCTGGTCTCAGGCTTTAACGTCTATCCCAATGAGATTGAGCAAGTGATTAGCCTGATGCCAGGCGTGCTTGAAGTCGGTGTGATCGGCGTATGCGAGGGGGAGCTGGCTGAAAAAGTTAAGGCGTGCATTGTGAAACGTGACCCATCGCTAACGGCAGAGCAGGTTATCGCCTTCGTGCGCGAGCATTTAACCGCGTACAAAGTACCAAAGATAGTTGAGTTTTATCAAGCATTGCCTAAAACAAATGTTGGTAAAATTTTAAAACGGGCATTGAGATAATGCGACGTTTTGCGTATTCTATTCCTTTTACACAAGGAGACAGGATGTGACCGAGATTGTTGCCCGCTTTGAAATACCCTACACCCAATTGCTGGATAATAACGGCACCTTGCACGGTGCGCTACCCGCATTTGCCAGTGATAAATCCGTGTTGCCGGCGCTCTATCGCATCATGGTGCGTACACGGTTGTTCGATAAAAAGGCGATAGCCATGCAGCGTACCGGCAAAATGGGGACCTACGCACCCCTTAACGGTCAAGAAGCCATTTCAACCGCTATTGGTCACGCCATGCGCACTGATGATGTGTTTGTGCCTTATTACCGAGACTATGCCGCTCAATTTCAGCGTGGCGTTAAAATGTCAGAAATTTTGGCCTATTGGGGCGGCGATGAGCGTGGCAGCCAATTTGCCTGCGACTCAGAAGACTTGCCCATTTGCGTCCCCATCGCCTCGCAATGCCTGCATGCCGTAGGCATTGCCTTTGCCTTTCAGTATCGCAAACAAGACCGGGTAGCCGTTGTATGCCTTGGTGAAGGCGGCACATCCGAAGGTGATTTTTATGAGGCGATGAATGCTGCCGGCGTGTGGAAATTACCTATTGTCTTTGTCGTCAATAACAATCAATGGGCGATTTCAGTGCCGATTGAAAAACAAACAGCCGCACAGACCATCGCACAAAAAGCCATTGCCGCAGGCTTTCAAGGCGTTCAGGTGGATGGCAATGACATCCTGGCCACTCGCCAAATCATAGGCGATGCCATTGAAAAAGCACGCCGTAGCGAGGGCCCTACGCTCGTTGAAGCCATCACGTTCCGTCTGTCAGATCACACCACCGCTGATGATGCGACACGCTACCAACCAAAAGAGGCGGTTGCTGCGGCGATGAACAACGAACCCATCCAACGTTTCAAACGTTTTCTGGAAGCGCAATCACTATGGGACGCGAGTCAAGAAAAAGCATTAATCGCATCATGCGTCCAAGAAATTGAGTCGGCAGTTGATGAGTATTTGAATCGCCCCGCGCAACCGATTACCAGTGTATTTGATTATCATTTTGAAACACTCCCTGATTATTTGATTGAACAACGTGCTGCTGCCATGGAGGCGTTCGACCATGCCTGATATTACCTTAGTAGAAGCCATTACCCAGGCGCTAGCCTACGAGTTGGCACATGATGAAAACATCGTGGTGTTCGGCGAGGACGTAGGTTTGAATGGTGGCGTATTTCGCGCAACAGCGGGCTTGCAAGAACGCTTTGGTGAACGGCGTGTATTTGATACACCCTTGGCTGAATCGATGATTGCAGGTCTTGCCGTAGGCATGTCAACGCAGGGCTTGAAGCCGGTTGCAGAATTCCAGTTTATGGGGTTTATGTATCCGGCACTTAATCAAATTATATCTCACGCTGCCCGCATGCGTAACCGTACACGCGGCCGATTGCACTGTCCACTTGTATTTCGTGCACCCTTTGGAGGCGGTATTCGTGCACCGGAACACCATTGTGAAAGCACTGAAGCCTTGTTTGCCCACATCCCCGGTTTACAGGTCGTCATCCCCTCGTCGCCTAAACGCGCCTATGGATTGCTACTGGCCGCGATGCGGAATCCAGATCCGGTTATTTTCCTTGAACCAAGTCGCATTTATCGACTGGTCAAACAACCCGTTGCGGATGATGGCATGTGCCTACCACTAGGAAAATGCTTTACCCTACAGGAAGGTGACGATGTAACCCTGATAAGCTGGGGTGCCAGCCTGCACGAAACCATGCAGGCCGCGAAACAATTGAATGATGAGGGGCTATCAGCTGAGGTGATTGACATCGCCACCATCAAACCCCTCGACATGGAAACGATTTTACGCTCAGTTGAAAAAACAGGCCGTTGTGTCATCGTACATGAAGGTGCAAAAACATGTGGTGTGGGTGCTGAAATATCAGCACAAATCATGGAAAATAGCATGGCCGACTTGCTCGCACCTGTGCAGCGCGTCACGGGTTATGATGTGGTGATGCCCTATTTTCAACTGGAAAAACACTATCTGCCCAGTGTTTCGCGTATCAAAGCCAGTGTTATGAGCTTAATGGAGTAATGATGACTGATTTAAATATACCCGTTTTTAATCTACCTGATCTTGGCGAAGGATTACCCGACGCTGAAATTCACGAATGGTTTGTAAGCGTGGGCGACACCGTGACGGCGGATCAACCCATGGTCTCAATGGAAACAGCCAAAGCGGTTGTCGATGTGCCCTGCCCACAAAGCGGCACCATCACCAAACTCTATGGCAGGCCTGGGGATGTCATTAAAACTGGCGATCCGTTGGTATCATTCGCGGCAAGTGTCACGGCTCGCGTGGACAAAGGCACGGTAGTTGGAAATCTTGAAGAATGTAATGATGTCTGTGAGGATAATTTCATCATTGGTTCTGGTAGCAAAAACCTGCGCGCCAAAGCCACCCCTGCTGTGCGCTTGTTGGCAAAAAAGCTGACGATTGATCTTAACACTCTAACTGGCACGGGCGATCACGGCCTCATTACACGTGAAGACGTGCAACTGGCTGCTGATAAAAAATCACAACCACCCGCCGGTTTTGAGCCCCTTCGCGGCATGCGTCGAGCCATGCTAAACAGCATGGTACAATCACATCGCGAAGTTGTTCCTGTGAGCCTTTTTGATGAAGCCGATATCGCGTGCTGGGGCGAGAAAGCCGACATCACCTTACGCCTCGTTCGGGCCATTCAAGACGCCTGCAAAATAGAACCCGCCCTGAACGCCTGGTTTGACTCACAACACAGCGCACGCCGATGTTTTGAGTCATTACACTTAGGGCTAGCCATGGATAATGACGAGGGCCTGTTCGTGCCAGTCATTCGTGATGTAGCCCAACAAACAGACCAAGGCCTGCGACAAATCATTGACAGTTATAAACAAGCCGTCAGTGAACGCACCGTTCAGGCTGAGAATCTCAAGGGAGCTACCTTCACGCTGTCAAACTTTGGTAAATTCGCCGGCCGCTTCGCCAGCCCAATTATCGTGCCGCCAATGGTCGCCATTCTGGCCGTGGGGCGCTTGTATTCAGGTGTGGTTAGCGTTAGTGGACAGGTTGCTGTGCATCGCATGTTGCCTTTGTCATTGAGTTTTGATCACCGTGCCGTGACCGGTGGTGAGGCAACGCGCTTTTTGGGTGCGGTGATGTTGTCCTTGGGGAAGGCTTGAGGGCCGTCCAATTTAAATAGTTGATTGTCCCTTCTCCCACTTGCGGGAGAAGGGACAATCAACTATTTAAACGTAATAAGCACTTCCCCACCTTCAATCATTCTGGATTTTTCATCGAGGGCTTTAACCGTATCCACCACCAACCCATCAACGTCCGCTTTGATAGGGAATTCCATTTTCATCGCCTCCATACGAGCAAGCAGTTGTCCTTTTTTTACAATATCTCCTGGTTTTACAAAAAATCCCATCAAACTACCTGCCATTGGAGCCCCAATTTCCTTCTCTTTATTTTTTACATACCGAACTTGTTTAACAACAGCATTGGCCAAGGCTTTTGGATCTATCCCTTGTGTGCGAACAGTATGCCCTTGAAAACTGTAATCAACATCTACCGTTCCACGATCCATATTAGCCTGGATTTTACTGATTGTAATTTTTTCACCATGCAAATAGAACGAATCGCCAACAAGCTTGGCCGAGCTATGCACAAACTCAGGGCTTTCCATCATGACCGTCATGTCACGTGGGCCATCAACTAACGCTGAATGATCGCGATGTTTAAGTGACTCCAAACCAATTTTATCAAAACAAAGGACCGTACTGAGCTCTCTATCAGTAACTTGTGTTCGAGGGAGAATTGCCTGTAGCTTAGCCCGTTCAGCGTCGATATCCAGTGGCGTTTTTAATGGAACATCGCACGCGTTAGGATCGGGGAAAATCCCGTGGTTAATCAGGAGTTGCTTAACGATCGCCGGACGAGGAAGCAGTGTTTTCCACTCAGCTAACGCGTGTAAAATCGGCGTTGCAATCGCCAGTTGACCACCCTTATTGATATACGCCTCAGCCGCTGCAACTGTTTTCGATTGAATTGCCTTGTTGATCCAAATGGAAAATCCGATTTGTTTAATGTATTCGGAGTAAGGTGTCACGGGCGTACCGAGTCCAATCAATACCCTTGATAGCTCGATGGCTTTAGGCATATCGTATGGAGAAATACCCATTTTGATAGCATCAGCCAAGTCGGATGAATTGGTGCCCCCCGCCATCTCTGAATCAGGATCCTGAACGCGTTTAGTAATGCTATTATTATTAAAACGACTCGGTAAATCTAGCATCAATTGCGCACCATGATTATATTGATCGAGCTTATCCCGCTCCACTGATGACATAGTCAAAACTTTGGCAATAATACGATTTGAATTATGTGAAGTACCTGGAGGCGCTGAATCCACAATCAACCAGGAATAGCCTAATTGCTGGCATTTTCGAATGGCTTCTGCACAAATATGCGCGGCCATTCCATTAAACTCGTGATTGTGAATATAGATAATGGGTTCGTCCAAACTGCGAGCCCGAAACATATGACGAATCGTTTGAACCATCTTAACAATGGTATCCGCAAGCCATTTAGGACCTTGACCCGGATTTTTAATACGAATCTGACTCAACGGCTTCCCTTCTGCCTCAAACAGATTAATTTGGCGCGCAACCCAGCTTATAAACTGCTCTTCTGAATAACGGGGATCCCATGCCCAACTGGGGATAACGGCCAAATTCGCTTCAAGCATCAGGCGGGTGGTAACGTCCTGCTCGGGGTGGTTTCCTGCATGAAAATTATAAGGCATCCAGGGAACAAAAGGGGATAATTCATGGGACACGCCATATAAGCAACACACTTCTTGCGCAATGGTTCTGAATACAAACCCTTGTTCCTCGACCGATTTTGGCGTTAAACCATTCACCCATTTGGATCGCGTTAACGAGTGGGAGGCGAGATTTGACAAACACCCCGACAACAATACAGCCATCCAATCGTAGTTTCTCATTAAGGCAGCCTGATACTGCGCACCCCCCGTTTCGAATCCAACACCAATGCCTGAGCCTGCAAAATAAATTTCTGCCATTTTCGCAGAAACGACTTGTAATAAGGCCGACTCCTGATCACCGGATGATTGCAATACATCGCGAATAACTGTCACCGTGCCGCCACCATGATTAGCCAGATGATCTTTCATCTCATGAATGTAAGTAAAATAATTTTGATGCTGCAAAAAACGTGAAAACGGGGTTTCAGGCGCGACCTCAAAGAGCAGGCCATGCATAAAGGTTTTGAATTCTTTAATTTGATTACTGGTAGGGCCTGACTGATCTTTAACGTGTTGACCCGGTCTATAGCCATGCGTTACCAGTGGCGTTACGGTGTTAGATAACGCATCCACTATGTTTTGAACCCGCCCTTTTGCAACGGGCAGATTGGCTAATACGTTAAATGTGTTATTGCACCCTAACTTCCCGGCTCTAAATACTGGGTCAGACGCTAGTTTTCTAAAAAAATCAAAATAAGTCGAAGCGTCAGTTTTCGGACCATAAAATTGAAACGCTTGCGAGAACGCCAGAAACTTATCACAGAAGTCGATCCAAGATTCGGCTGTAATTAATGCGCGTCCAATCATGGGATCTGCCGTTATATCCATGGGTCCTCTGGCAAACTGCACATTAGCGCCTTGTGGATATAACGCACCATCAATGATTACACCATTATGATAAATCGAACCTGTCGGTGTGATATCACAAGATAGAAGGCGCAGATGGGCCACGATGGCAGGTCCTTTGACACGAAAATCTAATTTCATGGGAGGAGCATAGCCCATGGAGCGCATGACTTGTTCTGCTGGTACATTTCTGGAACGACCCTTGTAATCGGCAACCAACTCTGAAAGGGCTTCATTTTCAACCTGAATCCGTTTATTCAGTTCCAATAATTTAAAACTCCACTGATTATCACGGTCTTTCACGATCAAAATTTCATTGGTTCCTCGGCTATCGTAACCAGACGCTTCAAAAATAATTTTAGAGGCGGCTCGGCAATCATCATAAACGGCTTTTGGAATCATTTCTAAAATAGCATCATCAGTAAATCCGACTTCCAGTACCTTTTGATTTTCCTTGTTAAACCACACGAGCCGACCACCATAGGCCACTGTTGATGCATCACATTCAATTTCAATTTGAAACAATTGTGAGCCGGCGAAATCCAGAGCGAGCTCTGCATACACACCATTCAGGTTTCCACCTGTTTCATTCACTATTTTTATGATTGCTTCCAGCGCAGTATCAAATGTCATCTCGGAGACTTTTTTTGTTCCTCGACCACCACCCCCTTCATTGTGTTTAACAAAAACTGGTTTTCCGGCCAATGCAGGCGTGTTGCTATAAAGCGATACCAAATTTTCCGCCATTAATTTAAAGCGTTCTTCTTTATCAGTACCTGTTTCAGGAGCTTTGATTTCAATGAAATCAGCCGTTGGAAGCCCTTTTAACTGACACAACTTTTTATAGTCTATTTTATCCAATCCTTGCATTTTATCCGGGCTTGCGCCGATCCATTTAAAGCCTACCTTTTGAGCAAGCGTGGCCCAAGTTGAGCTTTCTGCCTGAGCTGACCAAACAGAATAAAAACCAACTTTGCCGGCCGTCATGCTCTTACGCAACGCGGGATCCTTAGCAGCAACCCCATTAAATTGCTGTTTAAAATGATCCATGCTTGACCAATCTCTAATGCGAATCACCGCATCTGATCCTGGGATAGGATCACGCTCTTCTTGTACCACATGGATGATTTTTAGGTTGGGCCAAGCATTTTTTAATTGACGAATAGCATAATTTGCAGCATTTTTAGAACGGTTATGAATAACAATATAATCAAGCGGTGCATTCACATCATAGGGCGATACATAGTTGGTTTTTATTGGGAAAGCGGGTGTGGTGCGTGAACTTAATGCAGCCATTATAGCTGTACTGCTATGATGTAATGAAGGTCTGATAAGACCCGTTGCACGGAATAAGCTTGTTCTCAACATATAATTGCTCCTAAGTTTTTTGAAAGCGATTATACCGTTTAATTTTTAAAACACCATTAAAATCAAGCAATTTCATTCATCAACCCCGCCAGACGACACCCTGCCAATGCAATGCGCTGCTCAATAATTTTTTGTGCAGTAAGCTGATAACGCTCATCCAGCGTATTTCCATTAGACACGGCATAAACGTTTTGCACCACCAACGCATTGGACTCTTGCGCCCAGTGCATGGCATTCAAATCAGCGCGTGCCATGCTACAGGGCCACAGTTGTTCAATCGCTGTAGCTTTTTGTTTAATCCAAGCTTGACCATAACGACGTTTGCCCACAAACAAGCCAGCACCTTTGTCCCAATAGGAATGTAAATTTTTTGCAATTTTGTTTTTATGCAACACAACCAGATTGCCGCCTCGATCGCCCTCGGGATACGCACGGCTAACACGCATTGCTGCGTGCAATGGTTGATGAATATCACCTACTACGTGTATAAGGATGCGGAGAGCGGTTCCTTTTGCTAATGCCGTGCCTTTTGGATTTGACAGAACCTTCGTTGATTTCTCAACCGCCCATACCGCATTTACTGGTTGGATTGCGGACACACGTGTACCATCCGTAGAAAAAGGAATATTAATGTAATGCATTGCATCGTAGGCGTGGGTTTTCGCGCGAATACTGTCCAGCCAGACAGCAGAATTTATGAATTTTTTTGATGTGTAATTTTGATCTGCGATTCGGTTATAACGATTGAACGTGGTTTTTGCTTGGTGCGTAAGGTTATCGTATGCAATTTGTGCGATTAGACGATGCCCCACAGCGTTCCAACAGAAGGCTGTGGTCGCTGGAAGCAAGGAAAAGACTATCAGTGCATAAAGGTTTTTTTGCATAGGGATAGAGCTAGCCTTATCGGGCCGATCTACCCTGAGATTTCTGCTGTGATCGACCTTGCGCTGAGCTGTTTCCACCCGCACCACGAACGTGGCTTTGCTTTCTTGCTGATGGATCAAATACACGCGTTGGTCTGTTGCTGACGCGACGTGCTGTTGGGGTTGATGGTGAGCCTGAGGCTGGCAAACTATGCTTCGTTTCAAAACCATCAATTTCAATGCGATCCAAACGCCGTTTGATTAACTTTTCAATCTCATTTAATTGATTAATCTCATCCGCACTAACCAGCGAAATCGCACCACCAACAGAACCAGCACGACCGGTACGACCTATACGATGCACATAATCCTCTGCCACATCCGGTAAATCAAAATTCACCACCACGGGTAACTGATCAATATCAATCCCGCGTGCGGCAATATCCGTGGCAACCATCACGTGCACTTTACCTGCTTTAAAATCCGCTAACGCTTTGGTACGTTGTGACTGACTTTTATTACCATGAATAGCAACGGCGTCTATCCCATCAATAGCCAGCAGCTTAACCAATTTATTTGCACCATGCTTGGTCCGTGAGAAGACCAACGCTTGTGACCA
This sequence comes from Legionellaceae bacterium, assembly GCA_038923045.1. Lineage (GTDB taxonomy): Bacteria > Pseudomonadota > Gammaproteobacteria > Legionellales > Legionellaceae > DDPF01. The sequence continues at coordinate 3,298 of JBCKWE010000019.1, read as the reverse complement.
ATTTTCACTCCGTATCAAATGGCTTAACAAATCGGCTTTACGCGCTTTATCAACCGGATGTATTTTTTGAGAAACCGTCGTGGCTGTTGCATTTCGTGGTGTTACACTGATTTCAACTGGGCTTTTCAAAAACTCTTTCGCCATTTGGCAAATTTCGCTGGAAAACGTCGCGGAGAACAATAACGTCTGGCGCGTTTTAGGCAAGTAGGTCATGATTTTTTTAATCGCATGCACAAATCCCATGTCCAGCATGCGATCGGCTTCATCCAAAACTAGGATTTCCACTTCATCCAAACGCACAGCACGTTGCTGATATAAATCCATTAATCGACCCGGTGTTGCAATTAAAATTTCAACACCACTACGCAGTTTTTGCATTTGCGGATTAATTTTAACGCCACCGAACACCACAGCTGAACGCAAATTAAGGTGTTTGCCATATTGCACGGCACTTTCATGAATTTGGGCTGCCAACTCACGGGTAGGTGCTAATATCAATACACTGGCATGGTTAGCCTTGGCACGCGGTTTATCGGCCATACGATGCAAAATTGGTAACATAAATCCCGCGGTTTTTCCTGTACCGGTTTGAGCAGAAGCCAATAAATCAGCTCCTTTCATAACAACAGGAATGGCTTGCGACTGAATAGGGGTGGGTGTGTCGTAGCCTTGTTCGCGTACCGCACGCAAAATTGGCTCAGATAAGCCTAAGCTTGAAAAAGTCATTGTAAATCCTCATTGGTTAACTCTGAACACATGAGGATTCGGCTCTAACCAAAACCTACTTGCGTACAAAAGGTAGCCATCTTATCATACAATAGAACTTTTGTAACTCCCCACGTCGTCCCGAACGTAGTGAGGGATCTCCCTTCATTCAGGAGATCCCTCACTACGTTCGGGACGACGTGGGGAGTTACGAGTAGATTTGAAATAAACCGTGACTTTTTTCAACATACCACTGCCGGACTCCCAACCTCGCGCATAACAAAACAACAGGGTGGTTGATTTCGGGTACGTTACATGCTTAGCCCGGGAAAACGTAAATGTCATTTGTCCGCCTGCGCCAATCAAGTTGGTATCAGGTGCATGGTATTGACTGTTTGTCAGCTGCAAAAGAGTCTTATCATACTGTTTGACCGTCCACTGATAACCGGTGGTTGGATTAGCCGGGAGCGTTATCACAAATTGCCTACGATGTGCGTCGACGTTTACCGTCAGCGTGTCGGCTGAAAAAGTAGCTAGGGAATTCAAAAACAGCAAACAACTTAATATGAGTCGCATAGTGATTGCCTTGACCGTAGTACCCCGTTGTCCCTCACTGCATTCAGAACGACGGGGTAAGGATATCTTTATTTCTTAGCTGCAACCTTCTTTTCAACTTTGGCAGTAACGTCGCAGACCACATCATCGGATGAATCACAACATTTACATCCGCACGCGCATCCACTTCTACACAGTTTTGACGACATCTGTTTATGACAACAAAACACCATGCCTACCAAAAACATGCCAAAAATACCTAATCCCTCACATGTGATCAGCGTTAATACAACAGCCAAAAGCACTAGAATAATGCCAAGAAACCCACACCAGTTTGCTTTGCAGCAGGCAGCAATTTTACAATCTTTTTTGTCATCCATAACGGTCTCCATAAGGTAAGGTTAAATTTTTCCTAAATTACTAGGCACCTGAGTACATACTAGACCATTTCAGCACAATATCAAAAGCTTTTTAAAAATATTTTTACTTTGTATACGCAAAATCTCAAAAGGTCTGCTAGGCTTTTGTATATGTGCCGATGTTTAACATTTGATGAGGAATTATCTAATGACAACTAAATGCGCACCAATTCTAGTTCTGATAGCCAGTCTGTTAACCTTACCCTGTATCGCGGCAGTTCGTGAAATTGCCCTTACGATTGATGACATGCCTTTCGTGGGCACCGACAGTAATGATTCAGCAAATCTACAACGCTCACATGACCGCTTTATGAAAATTATGCAAAGCCTGATTGACAATCATGTCCCCGCCACCGGCTTTGTGATTGCGGGTGCCATCGGCAAGGGCCAATGGATGTTGCTGGAAGAATTTCGTAAAGAGGGATTTGCACTTGGAAATCATACCTACACTCACGCCAATCTAAATCAAGTTGGCGTGGAAAAATACATCAATGAGATTGCACATGCCGACCAAAAGCTTGCGTCCATCATGACACAGCCTAAATATTTTCGTTATCCCTACCTCGCCGAAGGGAAAGGCGTGGCCAAACAGGAGGTGCAGGATTATTTAACTACCAATCAATACACCATTGCACCCGTGACGATCGATAGCAAAGATTATCGTTTTAACGAACGCTTATTGCACATATCCTGGCGTATCAGAAATCAATACCTTGGTCAAATTAAACACGAATACCTCGATTATATTTGGAAACAAACGCTATTAGCTGAAAAAAGATCTAAAAGCGGGCATACCAAACAAATTTTACTGTTACACGCCAACCTGCTTAACAGTCACTTTTTAAGCGACGTCATTCAAATGTACAAAAAAAACGGGTATCAATTCATTAGCCTGACCGAAGCCTTAAACAATACAGCCCCTTCGGCTATCCCTAAATTGGAACCTGAACTAGTACTGAAACCTGAACGAGCACCTGCACCAGACCTGTTTTCAAGTCTTGAAAATATGGGAATAGAAAAAGTATGGTAAAGAGACCCTGTTTTATAGCATAATCATCACATTCAGTAACAAGTTAAGGTGCACCATGACTAAGCAAGTGTTTTGTGTAAAATTAAACCAGGAAGCGGAGGGCATGATGGCTCCCCCATTTCCCGGTGCATTAGGCGAGCGAATTTTCAATCAGGTCTCCAAACAAGGCTGGAAGATGTGGTTAGGCCATCAAACCATGCTAATCAACGAATACCGCCTAAGCCTCATGGATCCCAAAGCACGCGAGTATTTGCGCACCGAAATGGAAAACTACTTTTTTGGCGATGGCTCAAAAGCACCCAGTGGATATACGCCAACAACACCATAAAAAAAATCAAAGATTTGCTTGACTCAAATCCACGAAAAGGGTCTAATACCTCCCGTTGGCCAGATAGCTCAGTCGGTAGAGCAGAGGATTGAAAATCCTCGTGTCGGCGGTTCGATTCCGTCTCTGGCCACCATTTTAATCAATAACTTACATCACTTTTTCAAATCCTCGAAAAACCCCTTGCGGGACTTTTGCGGGACCTACTGGAATGTTCAGAGCTATAAAGCGATCAACTTACGACTTTGAACATCTCTTTTTACT
>JBCKWE010000018.1:0-30847 GCA_038923045.1 Legionellaceae bacterium | reverse complement strand
GTATCACACTCTTTGCCATTTTGCTTATCAAACCGCTCGCTATCATCTAATTTTTACCCCATTTTGCATCCACATCCTTAACAAGTCTGATGAGGATGCATACTCGATTCCGCAGTTTTTTCATTAAATTAGGTTGGACTACTGAAATAGCTCATGTTTTCGCCTAACAGGAACAATCAATGCTGCAACAGGACACCGAATGTGATATATTCGCGCTTTTTGCAATATATTACAATGGTTTTTTTATTATGGCGGGAATTGCGGCCAACCTTGCCCAAAACACGCTTCTGAGCGACAATAGCCCTCTTGTTTAAAACCTAGGAAATTTCATGAGTTTGTGCAGAGAATTAGCTCACTGCCTTCGTTTTTTAAGTATTGATGCGGTCGAAGCAGCGCAATCAGGACACCCGGGCATGCCGCTGGGCATGGCAGATATTGCGACTGTTTTATGGCAAAAATTTTTAAAACATAACCCAAAAAATCCAAAATGGTTTAATCGGGATCGATTTATTTTGTCCAATGGACATGGTTCGATGCTACTGTATTCACTGCTACACTTAACAGGTTACGATTTAAACATACAGGACCTCAAAAATTTTCGTCAATTGCATTCCAGAACACCAGGCCATCCTGAGTGCACCGACACCCCCGGCGTTGAAACAACAACCGGTCCATTAGGCCAGGGCCTTGCCAATGCCGTAGGCATGGCCATTGCAGAGAAAACATTGGCCACCGAATTCAATGATAATGACACAACATTAATCGATCATTACACTTACACGTTCATAGGTGATGGTTGCCTGATGGAAGGCATTTCTCACGAAGTCAGCTCGCTGGCAGGAACGTTAGGACTCGGCAAACTCATTGTCTTTTATGATGATAATGGCATCTCTATCGATGGGGAAGTAGATGGATGGTTTACCGACGACACGGCGGCACGATTCAGAGCCTATAATTGGCATGTGGTGGATCAAATTGATGGCCATAATGATGCTGCCATTGAACGCGCCATAATTGATGCCAGGAATGAAACGAATAAGCCCTCCCTTATTATCTGCAAAACCATCATTGGCTATGGGTCCGCGGTAGCTGGAACTGAAAAGGCACACGGCGCCCCCCTTGGGGCTGAGAATATTCAGTCGTTACGCACGGCTTTGAATTGGCCCTATCCTGCCTTCATCATCCCCGATTTTCTCTATGCAGAATGGAATCATGTGGAACAAGGGACTCAGGATGAGCAGCAATGGTTGCAATCTTGCCATACCTACCAGCAACAACGGCCTGCCGATTATCATGAATTTTTACGGCGTATAAATGGCGATTTACCAGACCAATGGCACGCAACCAGCCTCGCATTCATAACCCAATGCCAACTAAACAATAAAGCAATCTCAACGCGCAAGGCATCTCAACAATGCCTTGAGCACTACGCGTCATTATTGCCAGAAATGCTGGGAGGTTCCGCCGATCTAACCGGCTCCAACAACACCGACTGGTCAGGTAGTCGCGCCTTATCTCATGACAATTTTAACGGCAACTACATTCATTATGGCGTACGCGAATTCGGCATGTCAGCCATCATGAATGGGCTTGCATTGCACGGCGGGTTTATTCCCTACGGCGGTACATTTCTGGTCTTTGCTGATTATGCTCGCAATGCTGTGCGCTTGTGTGCCTTGATGAAACAACGCGTGATTTTTGTCTATACGCATGATTCGATAGCCTTAGGCGAAGACGGTCCAACCCATCAACCCATTGAACATGCCGCGATGTTACGCATGACGCCCAACATGCACGTTTGGCGACCGGCCGATCTCATGGAGACGGCCGTGGCCTGGAAGCACGCCCTTGAACGGCATACCGGTCCATCCTGCCTATTGCTAACGCGTCAGAATTTACCCCCGCTAACCCATGCTATCGATGGATATGAGCGCATTAAACGTGGCGGATATATTTTACAAGACTGCAAGAAAACACCCGATGCTATTCTGATTGCAACGGGCTCTGAGGTACAATTGGCCATTGAAAGTGCAAACCAGGCTCAAACCATGGGCTTGTCTGTGCGTGTTGTTTCAATGCCATGTGCTGAGCGTTTTCTGGCTCAGGATAGCGCCTATCAGGAAGAGGTACTACCCCAGGCTGTACGCAAACGTGTTGCCATTGAAGCGGCGTCAAGCACCTATTGGTATCGTTTTGTAGGCCTAGATGGCGCCGTGATTGGCATAGACCGTTTTGGTGTTTCAGCACCGGCAAAAGACGCTTATCAAGCATTGGGTATCACGGTTGAAAGAACACTTGCCGCGCTTTGCGCATTATTTCATGAAAAATCTGGAGAGCTAGTAGTATGACAATACGTGTTGCAATTAATGGCTATGGCCGCATCGGCCGTTGTATTTTACGTTCTATTTTTGAAAATCAGCGCCAAAATGAATTTAACGTGGTCGCTATCAATGATTTATCCGGCATTGATACCACCGCCCATTTAACTCGCTATGACTCCACTCACGGGCGCTTCCCCGGCACGGTTGTGGTTGACGGCCAAAACTTAATCGTTGATGGGCATTCTATCGCTGTCACCTCTGAACGAGACCCCACTATCCTGCCTTGGCAAAGGCTGGATGTGGATTTAGTCTTTGAGTGCACAGGACAGTTCACGCAACGAAACGCTGCCATGCAACATATTGCTGCTGGTGCTAAAAAAGTATTGATATCAGCCCCTGGAACACATGCCGATGCCACCATTGTTTACGGTGTTAACCACCACGTTTTAAAAGCGTCTGATATCATTGTCTCCAACGCGTCATGTACAACAAATTGCTTAGCGCCGGTTGTAAAACCGCTGAACGATGCGATTGGCATTGAATCCGGTTTACTGAATACCATCCATGCCTACACCAAAGATCAAATGTTACTTGACGGCAGTCACACGGATCTGCAGCGCGCGCGCTCAGCCACCCAGTCTATCATTCCCACCAAGACGGGTGCCGCAAGTGCGCTAGGCCTGGTATTACCTGAGTTGGCCGGTAAACTGGATGGTTTCGCCATGCGCGTTCCTACGCTAAATGTATCCGTTATTGATTTCACATTCATTGCCATGCGCCCAACGACGGTTGATGAAATAAATGGTATTATGCGTAAGGCTAGGAGCGATATTCTGCATATCAATGATGAGCCGCTGGTTTCCTGTGATTTTAACCATTACCCGGCCTCGGCAACTTTTGATACCGCTCAAACAAAAGTAATTGGGAATTTAGTTAAAGTCGTTGCCTGGTATGATAATGAATGGGGGTTTTCCAATCGGATGCTCGATACGGCGAACTACATGATGAACCTTTAAGGAACAAGAATGAACCTTATCAAAATGAGTGATATTGACCTGCACGGCAAACGCGTTTTGATTCGCGAAGATTTAAATGTGCCTATTATAGATGGCATTATCACCAGCGATCAGCGTTTGCAGGCCGCTTTGCCAACGCTGCGTGCCGCACTGCAGGCGGGTGCTGCGGTCATTGTTATGTCCCATCTTGGACGTCCGGAAGAAGGCAAAATTGAAGGCCGATTGTCATTGAGCCCGGTTGCTGACTATCTGAAAGCCCATCTTGCATATCCTGTACGTTTTGCCAGTGAGTATCTAGGTGGGGTAACTGTCGCTCCTGGTGAGTTGGTTCTTTGCGAAAACGTGCGCTTTAATCTAGGCGAAACGGCAAATGACAACGCCCTGTCCAAACAACTTGCCTCCTTGTGTGATGTTTTTGTAATGGATGCCTTTGGTACGGCACACCGTGCCCATGCCTCAACCTGTGGGGTGGCAAATTATGCGCCAATTGCGGTAGCCGGACCTTTATTGGTACGTGAATTAACCGCTTTGTTACATGTGTTAAGAGCCGCTGAAAAGCCCATTATTGCCATTGTTGGTGGTGCAAAAGTTTCCTCCAAATTGTCGTTGCTTAAACAAATGGTCGGCATAGTGGATGTCTTGATTCCTGGTGGCGGAATTGCCAATACATTTCTGAAGGCTCAGGGGCATGAGATAGGGCTGTCTCTGTATGAAAACAATCGGCTTGATGAAGCGCGCGACATCTTAGCATTAGCGGCCAAGACAGGGTGTAAAATTCCACTGCCATCAGACGTGGTCGTTGGAAAAACATTTAGTGACTGTTGTCCCGCCTACAATAAAACGCTAGCCAACGTAGCCAAGGACGATATGATCATGGACATTGGTCCTGAAACTGTCATGCGCTACACGGGTATTTTAGATACTGCAAAAACCATCATCTGGAATGGACCCGTCGGTGTATTTGAGTTCCCGCAATTTTCGTATGGCACCCGCGCACTGGCCATTGCCATCAGCAAGAGCGACGCGTTCAGCATTGCCGGGGGAGGGGATACATTGGCCGCGATTGATCAATATGATCTGACCGATAAATTATCTTATATTTCTACTGGTGGTGGCGCATTTCTGGAATATCTGGAAGGAAAATCACTGCCTGCGGTTGCTGTTCTGGAAGCACGAGCGAATCTCCACGTCGTCCCGAGTGCAGCGAGGGATCTCCCGTAGTTAAGGAGATCCCTCGCTGCACTCGGGATGGTACGTCCCAAGCAGGATATCTATACCCAATCTACTCCACCGTCTCCCTATTTTTACGTGACAAGCCTAATTTCTCTTTCAGTCGCGCCACCGCATCCGGATCGTATTGACGCGTTTGTTTATGCGTAACAGTCACAGACGCTGTGCGTGCTGCAGGTGTAATACTGTTTTGTACGCTATAGGCTGGCGCGCGCTCAGGGTAGTATGGGGTAAACTCTTTCGCCGGTAGACTCACCTGTCGTTGACTGAAGGGCTTGGTGAAAGATGGACTGGTGGAATTTTTACGTGCGTTTTTAGCGCTTTTTTCCACTCTTTTTTTAATTTTAGCCACCGCTAGCGCTGCCTCTTCTTCTGTCACTTTCGACGTAGGATTGCCATCCAAATCGATGCGCATCTCACGCGCTTTCAGGCAAGTCAGGTAATCAATCCGGCGAGCAAACAACACCACGGCTTCACGTAGTTTGCTATTGGAGATTCCGGCTTCGGACGCTTTATCAGCATAAGCCAGTATATCCGCCATAATCCCTAAACTGAGCGGCTGAATAGTAACAGTATTATCAAATGCGCGGGGAAAGGTGGCAGCAAGCCAACCTAGCGCCTCAACCCGTGCTTTTTTAGACAGATTTTTTTGCTTTTGATTAATTATTGCAGTGCGCGGGTGCAGCTCCTGTTTTCTCATACGGTAACCCTTAACGTTGGACTCATGCCAGAAAAAAATTCATTCAAAAATTGAACATGCAATGTACACCGTTCACGCTCGTTTTGCAAGTGATTGCGCACAGGTATATACTATATATACTTATGATTGCAGAGGACGCTACCAAAATGAAACGGATTTTTCTGTTCTTCCTAACACTATTTTTTCCATGGTTTGTTTTATTAATCAATGATGATCCTGTTGGCGCACTCATCGCATTGGTGATGCAAGTAACCCTCATTGGCTGGATCCCTGCCGTCATATGGGCAAGACGCAGCGTCCGGGAGAAAGCCCTTAAAAAGAGGATGATCGATGAGGATCAGGATTCGTGATGCTGTATAGGGTGATTGTAAATGGGAGCTTAGGAAAAATGGGCGCTCTGGCCTGCAAGGCCATTCAAGCGCACGCTGAATTTCAATTGGTCGCAAGCCTCGTACGTGGCGACGATTTAAGCGCTGTTATCACCGAAACACGTGCCCAGATTGTCATTGATCTTACTCGCGCTGACTGTGTTTATGAAAACTGCTTAACCATTATCAATCAGGGCGCGCGCCCCGTCATAGGCACCAGCGGATTGCTCGAGGAACAAATCCTGCGACTTCGCCAGTTGTGTGAAGAAAAAAAACTTGGCGGCATCATCGTCCCTAATTTTTCCATCAGCGCTATGCTGATGATGCGCTTTGCCGCTGAAGCCGCACGATTGTTGCCTGACGTTGAAATTGTGGAAGCCCATCACCCGCAAAAACTGGATGCCCCATCAGGAACCGCAATCAAAACGGCGGAACTAATCGCTGCAGCCCGCAGTACAGCAAGAACTAAACTACCCCTTAAAGAATTATTGCCTGGCGCGCGTGGCGCCACGCACCATGACGTCAATATCCATTCCCTGCGAATACCCGGAATCCTTGCGCGTCAACAAGTCATCTTTGGGAACACCGGTGAAACGCTCACGATTACCCACGACACTATCGATCGAAGCTCGTTTATGCCTGGCTTGATTCTCGCCTGTCAGCGTGTTTTAAAGCTTGATACCCTGTATTATGGATTGGAAGATTTACTGTAAAGGAACTCAAAATGCTTTATACCGTACCCCATTACATCGCCGGCAAATCCATTATTGAGCCCACGCCAGAACACCACACCATCTATAACCCAGCGTATGGGGACGCAATTGGTCAGGTTAATTTTGCCAGTACCGCAACCTGTGATAGCGCCGTTGCTGCAGCCATGAAAGCCGGTCTTGGATGGTCACAAACACCCCCAATGAAACGTGCGCCTATTTTATTAAAGTTCCGCGAATTACTCGAAAAAAATCAACTGGATTTAGCACGCATCGTCACGCGTGAACAGGGAAAAACCATTGACGATGCTAAAGGCTCTGTAGCACGTGGTATAGAGGTCGTTGAGTTTTACTGCGGTCTGGTCACACAACTGGAAGGACACATCTCGACGAATGTTACAAAACACATTGACTGTTATACCCTACGCCAACCGCTGGGCGTCTGTGCGGGCGTCTCCCCCTTTAATTTTCCAGTGATGGTACCGATTTGGATGATGATCCCAGCCATTGCTTATGGCAACACGTTTATACTCAAACCCTCAGAACAAGACCCTTCCGCACCCATGCGATTGATGGAATTACTCAGTGATGCCGGCCTACCAGATGGCGTGGTGAATTGCATTCACGGGGATAAAACCACCGTAGAGTATTTGTTACACCACCCAGATATCGCAGCCTTTACCGCCGTGGCATCAACGTCCGTTGCCAAATCCATATACACCACGGCTACGGCACTTGGCAAGCGCGCACATACGTTCGGGGGGGCCAAAAATCATGGCGTGGTCATGCCCGATGCCGATATGGATCAAGCCGCCAAGGCGATTGTGGGTGCCGCATTTGGTTCCGCTGGTGAGCGTTGCATGGCACTTTCAGTCGTAGTGACTGTTGGCTCCCATACGGCTGAGAACCTACTTGCGAGACTCACCCCGCTGATACAGCAGATCAGAATTGATGCAGGTCATGTGCCTGGATGTGATATGGGTCCTCTGGTCAGCAGCGCACACCGCCAACGTGTGCTGGATGCGATCGATAAAGGCGTTGATGAAGGCGCAAATTTATTGATTGACGGCAGGGATTTCAAACATCCAGAGTATCCACAAGGCTATTTTTTAGGGCCTTCCTTATTTGATAACGTCACCGAATCCATGTCCATTTACCAGCAGGAAATTTTTGGTCCCGTGCTGGTAATCATGCGGGTTGCCGATTTTGAACAGGCGCTGGCACTGGTTAACCGGCACCAATATGGTAATGGTACGGCCATTTTTACCCGCGATGGCTACAGCGCACGTGAATATAGCCAGCGCGTGCAGGTTGGCATGGTGGGGGTGAACATCCCTATCCCCGTGCCCATCGCCAGTCACCCATTTGGTGGATGGAAAAACTCATGCTTTGGAAACACCAACATGCATGGCAGCGAAAGCATTCATTTTTATACCAAACTCAAAACCATCACCAGCAACTGGTTCGCAACAGACGTTAATGAAAACACATTTAGCATGCCAACGCACAAGGCATAGAGGAGCATCATGGCAAACATTGGATTTGTTGGATTGGGCCACATGGGTTTACCGATGGCAATCAACCTCGTTCGCGCAGGGCATCAAGTCATGGGTTTTGATCTACAGGAAATAGCCCTAGAGGCCTTCATCAAGGCTGGCGGAACCTGCGCGCGCACATTGCAATCTGCTGCCAGCGGTCAAGATATACTCATTACCATGTTACAAACCGGCCAGCAGGTGGAGAACGTTTGTTTAGGCAGCATGGGATTATTTGCGACTACTGACAAAAACACACTTTTTATCGATTGCTCAACGATAGCCGTAGCCACTTCACGCAAAATACATGAAGCAGCAACGGCGCACCACCTGATGGCACTGGACGCGCCTGTGTCTGGCGGCGTAAAGGGCGCTACCGCTGCGACCCTGACATTCATGGTCGGCGGCACAGAAATTGCATTTGATAAGGCGAAACCTGTTTTGGCTCTCATGGGTATAAAAATCCTGCACACAGGCGCTGCGGGCACCGGACAGGCCGCAAAAATTTGCAATAACATGATATTAGGCGTGTCCATGATTGCCGTATCGGAAGCATTTATACTGGCGGAGCATTTAGGCTTAACGGCACAAAAATTATTTGACGTGGTGAGCAATTCATCGGGCCAATGCTGGGTCATGAACCAATACGTTCCCGTGCCAGGAATACTCGACAATGTTCCCGCCAATAACGATTATAAAGCAGGGTTTACAGCGGCCATGATGCTAAAAGATTTATGTTTAAGCCAGCAATCCGCAGAGATTACCGCCATCAAAACGCCTATGGGGGAAGAAGCCGCACGGCTTTATCAACAATTTAATGATGCTGGCATGGGGGAACTTGATTTTTCGGCTATTATTAAAATGTTGACTTTGACCACAAATACCCACGTAAAAATGTAGTGTGCCACAGTATTACGTTCGAAAAAGGGCATGATCAACAAGAGGGAGTATTATGCATTAAGGATCGCCCCTTGATTTGAAAAAGGTAATGCTATAAATTAGTATCCAACCGCCATGGAAAGAAGAATAATCATGATCGCCGCCTTGTTTCGTGAACAGCCACGCTCTTTTTACACTATTTTTATGCTTGAAATTTGGGAACGATTTGGTTTTTATACCTTTCAGGGCATTCTTGTTTTGTATTTTATTCGGTTTTTAGGATACTCCGAGCAAACGGCATATTATACGTTTGGTGCGTTTTTCGCATTGGTTTATGGCATGGTGGCCTTGGGCGGCTATTTGGGTGATGTGGTGCTGGGTACGAAACGAACGATGGTTTTAGGATTGATCGTGCTGGCGATGGGTTATTTGGCTTTGGTGCTGGTTGAAAAGCCGGGTGTATTTTTTGCCCTAGGCCTTATTTGCGTTGGGAGTGGGCTGTTTAAAGCTAATCCATCCAATTTGTTAGCCAAATCGTATGCTCAGGCTGACCCGCGCCTGCATAGCGGCTTTACACTCTATTACATGGCCATTAATCTAGGCGCCATTGTTGCCTTGTTTACAGGTCCTGCGTTGTCCAGTCATTATGGTTATTCGTATGCCTATTTTGCGAGTTTTGTGGGTATCCTGCTTGGGCTCGTTAATTATGCATTTCAGCGACAAAACTTGGCCGGGATCGATACGCCCGCTGATAACTATGTTATCAGGTTGTGGCAATGGGGGCTGGTGGTTTGTTGCATTTTGGGTATAACGCTCGTTTCGGCTTATTTATTACAGCATGTTATGTTGGCAAAAAACATGCTCTGGTTAGTAACACTGGGGGTTTTGGTCCTCTATTTCTTTTACGTGTTCCGTGAAAACCAGGCTACTCGAAGGCGCATGGTGGTGGCATTTATTTTAATGGTGGAGGCGGTGGCTTTTTTTACGCTGTATCAACAAATGCCGATGTCATTAACTCTGTTTGCCGTCAACAATGTGCATGCTAGCTTGCTGTCTATCCCGTTGGATCCCCAAAGCTTTCAAGCATTAAATGCAATCTGGATTATTCTTATGAGTCCGGTGATGGCAGCATTTTACACCTATCTGAATCGCCGTGGAGTCTCCTTCCCTGTCCCTTACAAGTTTGCTTTGGGGATGACGTGTTGCAGCGTAGGCTTTTTGTCGCTGTATTTTTGTCGGTATGTGCATGATGCTAGCGGCATGGTGTCGGCTTGGTGGCTGGTGGTGGCGTATCTTTTTCAGAGTTTGGGGGAGATCTTGGTTTCAGCGTTGGGTGTGGCCATGGTGGCGGAATTGGTGCCGGCAAAAATGGCAGGCTTTGTGATGGGAATTTGGTTTTTAACCTCGGCTGTAGCGGGCTTTACTGGCGCGTGGGTCGCCTCATACACAGCCTTGCCAGACAACGTGCAACCTGGCATCGAGTCCTTGATGGTATATACCGAGGTGTTTGCCAGTATTGGTGTGGTGACATTGGGGGTGGCCGTGTTATTGTGGCTAATTTCACCAAGCTTGAATCGGTTAATGTGCATTAAATCAAGCAATGCCCCGAAACTTGAGCTCTAAATTAACTTCAAGGTGGTGATTTATGAGGTGTTTCAGGCTCCCTGTCAGTGACAGACAGACACACGGCACATCAAACTAATCTCCCTATTTTTATTGCATTTTAGTCCAGTCAGGATTTATCATTGCTTGTATGTATAACTATAGACCATATTTAAAAGGAATGACAGCGATTGTTGAAAATAATATGATGCCTGCATCAAACCACTTGCCCTGCAGCCCAACCGGAAGCCCAGGCCCATTGAAAATTATACCCTCCCAGCCAACCTGATACATCCAGCACTTCACCAACAAAGAATAATCCGGGTACCTTTTTGGCTTCAAATGTCTGTGAAGAGATCTCATTGCAATCTACCCCACCTAACGTGACCTCGGCTGTGCGATAACCCTCGGTTGCATTGGGCTTGGATGACCAGCGCTGGAGAACATTGGCAGCCTCCAGTAGTTGCTTTTCGGTAAATTGTTTAAGTGGTTTGTCTAAAACCATGCTGTCATAAAAAACAGGCAATAAACGCTTGGCCACATGATTTGCCAGCACTGTTTTCAGGCAGCTGTTTGGATATTCATTTCGCCACTGTAGCAGTTCCGCATACAAATCAAGCTGGGGCAATAGCGTAATATTCACCGTATCGCCCGGTAGCCAATAGGATGAAATCTGTAGAATAGCTGGCCCGCTTAAGCCGCGATGCGTAAATAGGATGTTTTCTTCAAATGATTGGCCATTGCAACTTACTAAACTATCCACTGAGATTCCGCTCAAGCTTTCAAGGCGCGCTTTATCATGGGTATGCAAGGTAAAGGGCACCAGACCTGCGCGCGTGGGGTAGATTTTCAATTCAAACTGCGAGGCCAGTTGAAAGCCAAACGGGCTTGATCCTAAAGTAGGGATCGACAAACCACCACTGGCTACGATCAGCGAATCGCATTGATAGACCTCATCGTTACAATGAACGATGAATTTATTATCGATTTTTTTTACAGCATGAATCATCTGGCTTAGCTGAACTGAAACCCCATTCTTTTTGCATTCGGTCAATAACATATCAACAATCAGGCTGGATTTATCTTCGCAGAACAGTTGGCCTAGCGTTTTTTCAAAATACGCGATTTTATGCCGCTTAACCATCGCAATAAAATCCCATTGGGTATAGCGACTGAGAGCGGATTTACAGAAATGGGGGTTATGTGAGAGAAATTGTCCGTGAGTTGTATGCAGGTTAGTAAAATTACAGCGCCCACCACCTGACATCAGAATTTTTTTCCCGGCTTTATTGCTTTTTTCCAGAATTAAAACCCTACGTCCGCGCGCGCCAGCTTCAATCCCGCACATTAACCCCGCAGCACCCGCGCCAATAATAATGACATCAATTTTTTTCATTTTTAGAAGCAGAGGCCAAGGTAGGTGGTGCTTATTGTACCATTAAATCGATACACTGAGCACAGCCCTGTTTGTTAACGCTTTAATAGTTTGACAATTGGATAACGTCAATCCCTGAAATTATCAAACTGCAACGGCAGTTCAATCTCGGCTTTTTTCAAAAACGCCATGCTGTCCTGTAAGTCATCACGGTTTTTACCACTTATGCGGACTTTCTCACCTTGAATGGAGGCTTGTACTTTAATTTTACTGTCTTTTAGCTGTTTCACGATGATTTTTGACGTGGGCTGATCAATGCCTTGCTTGAAGGTCATCGTCAGGGAAAACATGCGGCCGCTGTGTATGGGCTTGTCTTCCATGTCAACGCCTGATGCGTCGAGACCGCGTTTTGTGGCATGGTTGCGAAACAGGTCTTCCAGCTGGCGTACTTGAAAATCGGATTCAGATTTTAATGTTACGGTTAAATCGCTCAGTTCAATGCTGGACTCAACGCCACGGAAATCAAAACGTGTGGTCATCTCGCGAGTAGCGTTGTCCACGGCGTTGCGTAATTCCACTGTATTTACTTCAGAAATAATATCAAATGATGGCATGGTGTTCTCCAATTTATATGCAGGTATTGCCAGTTAAGTTATCTTAACAGCTTACTTGAAGTTTGTATTGTTCACCCACTTGGATGCTTTTCCTTGACATATCCCGCGCTGCACAAAACAATACGCCTTATTTTATTATTATTAGGAAAGAAGTATGCACATTGCCTGTATAAAAGGGCGGGAAATTTATGACTCTCGCGGGAATCCCACGGTTGAGGCGGATGTTTTGTTGGAGAATGGCGTGATGGGGCGTGCGAGCGTACCGTCCGGTGCATCTACTGGTAGTCGGGAAGCGTTTGAGTTACGTGATGAGGATCCAGCACGTTTTGCAGGACGTGGCGTGCGTCTGGCGGTGGCGCATGTTAATCATGAAATAAATCAGGCATTGCGTGGTTTTTCTGTCGCCGATCAAGTGTTGCTGGATGCGCATTTGTGTGAATTAGATGGCACTGAGAATAAATCACGCCTAGGTGCTAATGCCATTTTGGCTGTATCGTTGGCATCAGCCAGAGCGTATGCCGAAGCGCTACAGGTGCCTTTGTTTGAAGCGTTGTCACTTGGTGAAACGATGGTTATGCCCGTGCCGATGATGAACGTGCTCAATGGCGGTGCGCATGCGGATAATAATGTCGACATTCAGGAATTCATGATCATGCCTGTTGGCGCGCCTGATTTTGCGACAGCGGTGCAATGGGGTGCTGAGACGTTTCATGTTCTGAAATCCGTGCTAAAAAAACGGGGCATGAGTACATCTATTGGTGATGAAGGTGGCTTTGCCCCAGATTTAAAATCCAATCGTGAAGCACTGGATCTATTGGTCGAGGCCGTTGAAATAGCCGGACTTGCATTGGGTAAAGACATCGTATTTGCGCTGGATGTGGCGGCTTCTGAATTATGGGTTGATGGGGCGTATCATCTCACGTCCGAAAATAAAAAATTTAGCAGTGATGAACTCATTGATTATTATGCTGATTTGTTAAGCCATTATCCCATCACGAGTATTGAAGACGGTCTGGATGAGCGCGATTGGGAGGGTTGGCAGCGCCTGACCACACGTTTGGGTTCACGGGTTCAATTGGTTGGTGATGATTTGTTTGTGACCAATGCTGCCATTTTACAACAAGGCATCAATCAAAAGCTGGCCAATGCAATCCTGATAAAGCCTAATCAAATCGGTACATTAAGTGAAACGCGTGAAACCATCCGTTTGGCGCATAGACATGGTTACCGCTGTGTGATGTCGCATCGATCAGGCGAGACAGAAGATACCTTTATCGCGGATTTAGCCGTGGTAACGGGTTGCGGTCAAATCAAAGCCGGCTCCCTGTGCCGTACGGATCGAGTCGCCAAATACAATCAATTATTGCGTATTGCTGAAGTGAGTGGCCTGCCCTTTGCGGGCAGTATATAATACTCAATAACATCCTGTTGGGGGCCTATCTTATGCGAATGATTGTTGTTTTCCTGGCCGTGGCGCTACTTGGCTTCCAGGGCAAGTTATGGATAGGTGATGGCAGCATTGCACAATGGTTGATGCTTGAAAAAAAAGTGGCTGTTCAAGAGGACAATAATAAAAAATTCGCAGCTCGCAATTGCGCCATAGAAGCCGACATTGCAGAGCTTAAATCTGGTGATCAGGCATTGGAAGAGCAGGCTCGGTTTGAGTTAGGAATGATTAGGGAAGGCGAGACGTACTATCAGGTTGCTGAGTGATGACTATTCATGTCTAATGAGCCGTTGATTGATGAACAGCGTCGGCGGTTTCTGGCGATCAGCGTGTGTGCAATCGGCGGAATCGGTGCCTTGTGTGCCGTGACGCCTTTTGTGGCATCCCTGATGCCCAGTGTAAAAGCACGCGACGCCGGTGGTCCGGTGCACGTTGATTTGAGTAGAATGGAACCGGGTCAACAACAAACGGTCGCGTGGCGCGGAAAACCGGTTTGGATCATTCGCCGAACGCCCGACATGCTGGCGCGCTTGAGCGCACCTGACGCACATTTACGTGATCCGGATTCACATGTTGAGCAGCAACCTGTTTATGCACAAAATCAATTTCGTGCCATTAACCCTGAATACTTAGTCCTGATTGGACTATGCACCCACTTGGGATGTTCACCTAAATACAAACCGTATGAAAAAGATCTTGGTCCTGACTGGCCTGGTGGTTTTTATTGTCCCTGTCATGGTTCACGCTTTGACTTGTCAGGCCGGGTATTTAAATCCATGCCTGCGCCGGTCAATATGCAAGTGCCGCCTTATCGGTTTATTAATAAACATACGATTGTGATCGGTGAGGATGCGACTGTATGAAGACGCTTATCACCTGGATTGATGCGCGATTTCCCTTGGCTAGCACCTGGAAAAAGTGGTGTAGCGACTACTACGTGCCTAAGAACCTGAATTTTTATTATTACTTCGGCTCCCTTGCCTTATTGGTTTTGTTTAATCAATTGGTCAGTGGGCTCTGGCTAACCATGTTCTATACGCCAACGGTTGCGGACGCGTTTAATTCCATTGAATACATCATGCGTGATGTCAATTACGGTTGGTTGTTGCGTTATTTACATTCAACCGGCGCCTCGGCTTTTTTTATTGTGCTGTATGTGCATATTTTTCGTGGATTGCTGTATGGATCCTATCAAAGGCCGCGTGAGTTGGTTTGGTTGCTTGGCATGGCGTTGTTTATGTTACTTGTGGCAGAGGCTTTTTTCGGATACCTCCTGCCCTGGGGACAAATGTCCTATTGGGGAGCGGAGGTGATTACCTCACTATGCAGTGTCATTCCCTACATTGGCGAGACACTAGTGACTTGGTTGCGTGGTGATTACAGCGTAGGCGATGCGACCTTGCACCGGTTTTTTGCCTTGCATGTGATTGGGGTGCCTTTGCTGGTGATGGGGCTTGTTTTTTTACACCTCGTAGCATTGCACACAGTGGGTTCAAATAATCCTCAAGGGATTGATATTAAAAAACACCAGGACCCCTGCGGAAAACCATTGGATGGGATACCCTTTTATCCATACTACGTGCTGAAGGATTTTGTCGGTGTGATGGTGTTTTTATTTATTTTTTTTGCTGTGGTCTTCTTTTTCCCGGACATGGGGGGGTATTTTCTTGAGCCTACTAATTTTGCGCAAGCTGATCCGTTGGTCACGCCAGACAAGATGACGCCGGTTTGGTACATGGCGCCGTTCTATGCCATTTTGCGTGCGATACCAGATAAATCATTCGGTGTTCTGGTGATGATGAGCGCATTATTTATTTTATTCTTCCTGCCATGGCTTGATAAAAGTCCAGTGCGTGCGATACGTTACAAAGGGATTTATTCAAAAATTGCCTTGTGGGGGATGGTGATTAGTTTTTTACTGCTTGGATGTCTGGGAACCGTTGATCTCACACCAACAAGGCTTTATCTGGCGCGTGCCTGCATCATTGTCTATTTTGCTTATTTTTTATTGATGCCGCTGTACACGGGTCGCGAGTCGTGTCGATTAGTTCCTGAGCGGGTGTCCGGATGATGCGCAGGGTTTGTATTTTACTTTTCATCCTGATGAAGAGTTTGCACGCCGCAAACATACCAAATGAACAAATAGTGCAACGCGGAGCCGTATTTTTTATGAATTACTGTTCAGGATGCCATGCGCTGCGGTATATGCGCACCAAAAGCGTGACGGGTTATCAATCGTTGACGAACATTGCGCTCCCTGAAGCCGATGCGCGTCAGTGGTTTGGACGCATGCCACCTGATTTGTCCCTAACGGCTCGTGAGCGGGGTTCGACGTGGCTATATACCTATCTAAACGGTTTTTATGCTGATCAAAGTCGGCCGTTTGGTGCAAATAATACCGTGATAGCGAACACCGCCATGCCGGATATTTTGTATCCATTGAGAGGGCATGTTAACTTGGAGGCTGATGTGCACGATGTCGTGTCATTTCTGGTATACATTGCCGAGCCCACAAGGATTATTCGCTACCGAACAGGTTTATGGGTGCTGTTATTTTCAGGTTTTTTGGGGATATTGATTTATCGATTAAAGGTCATGTACTGGCGTGATATTCAATGAAATCATCTTTTTTCGGCACGACGTGTTAAAATGTGGTAAAATACTGACCTTCATAGAATGACGAGGAGTAGTAAATGGCTATTGTTGCAAAACGCACAATCATGTCTTTGTTTTCGGATAATGATGATATATACAGTCATCAGGCTCGAATTGTATTGGCGGAAAAAGGGGTTAATGTCGAGATCATGCCTGTTAAACGCACGGCGCTGCCAGATGAGCTGTTGGCCGTCAATCCGTATGGCACCTTACCCACACTGATTGATCGTGATCTGGTTTTATATAAAGCCAGGATAATTATGGAGTATCTGGATGAGCGCTTCCCGCATCCACCGTTGCTGCCTGTATACCCGGTAGCGCGTGCTGAAACACGTAAAATGATGCACCGTATTGAACAAGATTGGTATTGTTTAATGCAGCGCATTCAAACGAATACCGACGCGCCGGCAGCGCGCGCACTGCTACTTGAAAGCATCATTGCCCTTGAACCGGTTTTTGCTGATAAATTGTATTTTCTCAGCGATGATTTTTCGCTGCTGGATTGCGTGTTGGCACCTTTAATGTGGCGTTTTCCATGCCTTGGTGTTGAAATTCCAGTTGAGGCATGCGCGGTACATGCTTATATGCAGCGTGTGTTTAAACGCGAAGCATTTCAGGTCAGTTTAACCGATGCTGAGAGGCAGCTAAGGGCGGCATAATCATGGTGATGACTTCAAACAAGCCGTATTTTATCAGAGCACTTCACGAATGGATAGTGGAAAATGATTTAACACCCTATCTTTTGGTTAATGCAGATTTCCCTGGTGTGGAAGTGCCGCAAGAGCACGTCAATGGTGGGCGCATTGTGCTGAATATTTCGCCCACGGCTTGTCGTGGATTGCATATAGAAAACGACAGAATCGTGTTTAGCGCTCGATTTTCAGGCCAGATCATGCAAATATTTGTGGATCCTGCCGCCGTGTTGGCAATTTATGCGAAAGAAAATGGCAGGGGTATGGAGTTTGGTGAAGAATATGACAATATACCAACCAAACCGCCAACATCAAAAGCACCAATACGTAAACGGCCTTCATTAACGCTGGTTAAGCCTGATAAAAAAGAGTGAGGATCGATTTACCCACTGAGTGCGACAGTGAGCACATCGCAGCGCGCCTCGCTACCTGTTTGGTGGCGCCATTGGTGCTTCTGTTCAGTGGGGATATCGGCGCTGGCAAAACCACGTTAATTCGTGGGATGCTGCGTAGCCTCGGCGTGACGTCGGCCATTAAAAGCCCAACGTTTTCGCTGGTTGAAAGTTATCAGACCCGCCACTTGCAATTGCACCACTTTGACCTGTATCGTGTACATGATGAATCTGAATTGGACTATATTGGTTTTCGTGATTATTTTTCAGACGACGCCGTCTGTTGTATTGAGTGGCCAGAGCGGGTTGTCAGTTGTCAGCGATTGGCGGATGTTGCGTTTTCTTTACGTTTGAAGGGTGCGGGGCGCGAAATGCATGCACAGGCATTGAGTGCTAAAGGGGCTTCAATGTTGTCTTGTCTTCTCGGTGAATCATGATTATGCGTCTCACGCTGATGTGTCTTTTTATGGTGCTTGGAGGCACCACGATGGCGGCAAATCTTACGTCGCTACAGGTACAGGGAAACGCGGGAAAAACCGCCATTATCTGTGCGTTTTCAGGGCCGTACAAATACAAAACGTTTTTGTTAGCCAACCCTGCTCGCGTGGTGCTTGATCTCGCGCAAACGTCCACGAGAATTAATGTACATAACCTGCCATTGAGCCATGGTTTGATCACAGGTATACGCAGCGGGCATCCTGACTCACACACACTGCGTCTGGTCTTTGATACGCGTTCTGACGTTACGTTCAGATCCTCCTCCTGGCAACCAGCAGGCCGGAATTTGCGAGGTTTACGTATTGATTTGGTGCAAAATCACGGGTGGGGGCCTGTTCAACGCGTACCAGACCGCACGTTAAATAGTAGATCCAGTCGCTCCCTGCGTGATGTGATTGTTGTGATCGATCCAGGGCATGGCGGAAAAGATCCAGGTGCTATTGGCAGGGGTCGTAGTGCTGAAAAACAGGTTGTGTTGGCTATCGCTATAAAATTAAAACAACTCATCGACAGGCAACTTGGAATGCATGCTGTGTTAACGCGTAACGGGGATTATTATATCGGCTTGCGTGAGCGCATGACGATTGCCAGACGTGATCATGCGGATATCTTCATTGCCATTCACGCGGATGCCTTTAACAACCCAAATTCCAATGGCGCCTCTGTGTTTGCCCTGTCGCTACGAGGGGCTACCAGTGAGGCCGCGCGCTGGCTGGCTGAAAAAGAAAATCATTCGGAATGGCGTGGGGTGAATATGTCAGGTCTGGATGATCAATTCGGGTATCTCAGAACGACGCTGTTTGATATGACCCAGACTGCAACGATTGGTGCCAGTTTGCAAATGGGAAGTCATGTACTCCGCGGCTTGGATACCATTACCCGATTGCATAATAACAAGGTTGAGCAAGCACGCTTCGTTGTATTGAAATCGCCGGATATTCCATCCATTTTGATTGAAACAGGCTTCATTTCCAATCGCCGTGAAGAACAAAATTTAACCAATCCAGCCTATCAAACGCGCCTGACGCAAGCGATCTTTCAAGGGCTAAAAGGGTATTTCATGCAATACCCGCCCCACGGAACGCGTCTGGAAGCCATGGCGGCGTCATGAACAGAATACATCTGCTATCAGCCGCCGTGGCGAATCAAATTGCGGCAGGCGAGGTGATTGAGCGCCCGGCGTCGGTAGTGAAAGAGCTGCTGGAGAATGCGCTGGATGCCGGTGCGGATGCCATCAGCATCGATATTGGCTTCGGCGGTTTGAATCAAGTCATAGTGCGTGACAATGGTTGCGGGATCTTTGCTGATGATTTACCGCTTGCAGTGGCGGCTCATGCGACCAGTAAAATCAGCAAACTGAATGACTTGTATGCAATCAGTAGCCTAGGCTTTAGAGGCGAGGCATTGGCGAGCATTGCGTCTGTTTCTCGTTTGTCATTAAGTTCAAGACCGGCAGCTCAAGCGCATGCGATGGTGATGTGCTTCAACGGTGAGACGCTTAATCTTGCGCCGTGTGCGCGAAGTCAGGGTACAACCATCGATGTGCGCGACCTTTTTTTTAATACGCCTGTGCGTAAAAAATTTCTTAAATCTGAGCGTAGTGAATTCTTAGCGATTGAAGCGGTTGTTAAACGGTTTGCATTAAGCGCGCCTGCTGTGGCACTCACCTTGAATCACAATGGTAAACCCACCCTTGTATTGCCAGCCGCCTTGTGTGAGCAAACCAAATGGCTACGGATTAAAAAATTATTCGGCAGCCTGTTTATTGACCAAGCTATTTACTTGGATATAGAACGTGCCGGAATGCGTTTGCATGGCTGGCTTAGCGGGCAGGAATACCAACGCAGCCAAAATGACAAACAGTGGATTTATCTCAATCGACGCATGGTAAAAGACAAGCTCTTAAACCATGCTATGAAACAAGCGTATGAAGGGCGGTTACATCCAGGGCGTCATCCATCCTGTGTGTTGTATTTAACCATTGCAGCGGATCAGGTGGATGTGAACGTCCACCCAACCAAGCACGAAGTCCGGTTTCAGCAGCCAAGACTCGTGCACGATTTTATCACGTCGCAGATTTTGGTAGCGTTGGGAGGTGAAAAGGTGCTAGAAGTGGCGAGCAGTCTGAAAAAAGCGCCTCACTGGGAGGTTCGTGAACCGCTTGTTGACTATGTATCCACGACGCCATGGCTTTCGTTAAATGCCCATTTCGCCATTATCCATCTGCACAACGAACCCTGGTTATTTAATGTTGAAGCGTTGCACCATCACCGATTAGACCATGTTCTGACATGCCCGTTAGCCCCACGTCCGTTACTGGTTCCTGTGAGCTGTGCCATTGAGAAAGCAAATTATTTACGCATTGAACGGGTACGGCCGTTGCTGGCCGAATTAGGCCTGCAATGTGATTTTGCCAGTGATACGCGTCTGATGGTGCGCACGATTCCTCAATTGTTGCCTTCGGTGGATATTCAGAAATTTTTACAGGGGATAAAGGAGCCGACATCAACGCTGTCTGAATTATTGACACGTCTGATAACGTGTCAGTTTTTTGATGCTCGCCAGCTAGACGTTGAGGAAAAAACAGACCTAATAACGTATTTGCAAACTACGCCCGACAAATTCGGTAGGCGGCTGGACATCACAACCTGTCGAGGTCTCTTGCATGCTTAATTCAGTCATCTGCCTGATGGGCCCCACAGCATCAGGCAAAACGGATCTGGCCTGTGCATTGGTGTCGCATTTACCCTGTGAAATCATTAGTGTCGATTCAGCTATGATTTATCGTGGGATGAACATTGGTACCGCGAAACCAGATGGCAAGACTTTGGAGCGTGCGCCGCATCACCTGATTGATATTCTCGATCCAGATGCGAGCTATTCTGCAGCGCTTTTTTGTGAGGATGCCACCCGCCTTTGTGAATCGATTATCCGTCGAGGCAACATTCCCTTGTTAGTGGGGGGAACCATGATGTATTTTCATGCGCTGCAACAGGGGTTGTCTGTCTTGCCAGCAGCCGATAGTCAGGTACGCGAACAGCTGTTGGAGCAGGCGCAATGGCATGGCTGGGCATTTATGCACGCAAGGCTAACAGATATTGATCCCATTGCCGCCGCCAGAATTCATCCGCATGACACACAACGTATTCAGCGCGCGCTCGAAGTGCATGCACTCACCGGACTATCATTATCGACCTGTTTGCATGAGGCCACCACAAAACCTGTTTTCTCGTTTGTTAACATCCTGTTGTGTCCATCCAACAGGGCCTGGTTGCATGCGCGTATTGATCAGCGTTTTGAACAGATGTTAGCTATGGGATGGCTTGATGAAGTGGAGAATTTAGTACAACAATGGAACCTGACGCCAGAACATCCGGCACGGCGTTGCGTAGGCTATCGACAAGTGTTTGAGTATTTACAAGGCGAGTATGATTACGATACGCTACGCGCGAAAGGACAGGCTGCGACACGTCAACTGGCCAAACGCCAATTAACCTGGCTGCGCAACTGGCCAGACGGGCATATTTTTGAAGCACTGATGCCGGATGTTGAGGCGATATTAACCCTAATAAAGAGAACATTATGTCTGACATAAAAAAACAACCCGCTTGTACTGAAACATCCTATATCGTGCACCGCCACGACCTACCGTTAAGCTGCCCAACGGATGCGATGGCGCTGTGGAACGCGCACCCGAAAGTGTATTTACCCATTGATAAAACAGGCACTGAAGTGTGTCCTTATTGTGGTACACGGTTTGTATTGCAAGATGATTAAATCCATCTGCATTGTCCGATTATCCGCGCTGGGTGATGTGCTAATGCTGGTACCGCTGATAAGAACCCTGCAGGCGAGCCTGCCTGATGCAAAATTAACCTGGGTGATTTCGCGTCCCGCTTACTGTCTGGTGGAAGGGATGGAGGGCGTTGAGTTTGTTGTGATCGACAAGCCTAACAAACTGATCGATTATTGGCGTTTTAACCTGCACATGCGCACGCGTCACTTTGATGTGCTGCTCGCGACCCAGGCCAGTTTGCGTGCCAATCTGCTCTATGCGTGCATTCGTGCCACGCGCAAAATCGGTTATGATGCCCTGCGCGCCAAAGATGGCCATGGCTGGTTTATTCACGAATCAATCGCACCAGGGCGAGACCACACGCTGGATGGCTTTTTGCGGTTTGCAACGGCGCTGGGAATTGATGAAAAACAAATCCGTTGGGATCTACCGATTGAAGCGTCTGATTATGCTTGGGCGCGTGCGCACCTTCCAGCCGAGATGGGACCTATCCTCCTGGTTAATCCGGCCGCTAGCAAACCGGAACGCAGTTGGTCTGTTGATCGGTATGTTGAGGTGATAAAGTACGTGCAATCGCGCTGGCAGGCTTCTGTGATTTTGGTTGGTGGGCCGGGTGCTTATGACCGGGCGTTAGGCGATGCCATTCTGCAGCACATGCCCCTTGTTGATTTGATCGGTAAATCCAAACTCAAACAATTATTGGCACTCATCAGCCTAGCGGATGCGTTGCTTTGCCCCGACACGGGCCCTTCTCACATGGGGGCCGCAGTGGGCACGCCCGTGGTGGCACTGCATGCGGTGACCAGTGCCGAGGTTTCCGGCCCTTATACGTACCGACATGTGAGTGTTGATTGTTATCCTGAAGCCGTGACGGCTGTATTGAAGAAAACACAGGCAACCATTCCGTGGGGAGCTCAGGCCCATGGGGATGAAACCATGGAGCTGGTAACGGTTGATGCTGTTATGATGAGGTTGGATGATGTTTTAGGGTGTGCTACTGAACGGCTACGGCCTAATTGCTTGGACTTGGCGCATACGTGGTCAGGGTCTGAATGAGCAGTAGCGAATTGGTTAATAACAAGCGTTCATCTTGTTGCCGGTTTAAATACAATTGATAATTGATTTCGGATAACAAAATTGCCATTTCCTTTTGCACGCTTGCGGGTGATGCCGTGTTTATTTGAGCCAGCCATTGCGGGCTATCTGTGGCAACAGCGGCAGGATTATAGATCCGGCGGGTGGCCATTGTCATTTCGGACATCGCCTGACTTGTAGCATTGCCATCTACGCCGTTTGTTTGTGGCATTCTTTTTGACAAGATATAATATAGATTGCTGATAGCCACAGACTGTTGCGCTGCGTAAACGCGGACTTGATTCAAATATTTAGTTAATACGGCCTGGGCCTTTTCCTGTTTTGTACGATCATAGCTTGTTGAGTTTGTGTCTGTAGGTGGTGTCGCGTCCCCGAGCTGAGCCATGTAGTCCGCATGACTCATCAAAGATAGAGGAACAACGGCACCGGATGCATAGCGAATAAAGTTGGCTGCTTGCTGGGCTTGAGTCGTGGCTGTTAGTCCGGTGGCATTAGCCGGTGCAGTGGAGCTTGAGGTGGAACTTTGGGTGGTAGTTGCATATAGCAGCGGTCCCGTCAAGCTATCGCTGTTGAGTTCACTTAATATGGCTAGAGGAGCGGTTGCGTCAAGATAGGGTGTTAGGGGCAGCGTACCAATAATATTGTTCATCACTTTATTTTGATAGAGCAATTTACAGGTTTCATTCCAGGATGTACCTTCGTAACCCATGCAGTAAGTATAGTCCGGTGTGCCCAGAATATTTAAAATGTATTGGTTGATAGGATCCTGCTGGTAGGGCTGCTGATCGAGGAGCGGTGACACCGATAATGTCCCCGTATTGCCTTGTGAGGCATTTTGAGCGTTATAACCTACGAACGTGGCATTTGCATACGTATTAAGGGCGATATAGGCCGTGTAGGCTGAAGGTACAAAATTCATAAGGGCTGCGTCAAGCAGGGATGCGTTGACAGGCATTGCCCCAAAAAAAGAGGCGAACGTGTTACGTGCTATGGACGGTCCATCCGTGGATGTCGAATCCAATAAATTGCTAGTGGGTGTGGTCACCTTGCTATCTAGACTATATCCTAAATAGGTGCCTAAATTATATAAATAGGCTTTGATATCCGTCAGCGTATCGCCAGCATCACCGAATCCTGATGAGCTGGTCGTTGTCATGTCGTCAGCAGGGTATCCAAGGCGTGCGATGGGCAGTGATACCGTGAAGCACAACATGGATAATGCCAGACTGCGAAGTACTCTCCGCTGTTGAATTAGTTTACTCATTCTTCCCCCTCAAGTGCCTGTGATACCAGTTTAAATCGATAATCAGAAAAAGCGCGGGTTAACAAGCGCAGCCGTTCAAATATGATGTTGCGCTTCAGAAAAAAACCAGCAGGATCTTGGCTGCCCAGGCTTTTCCCTTCGGCATGAATCAGTATTTTTGAGGCACTTCCTGGGTGGGCCATGTCAATGGCTTGCAGCAGTCGTAGCCCACGTCCTGATTTTATGTTTCCCACCAGACGAATAAATTTATCTTCGTGGTTCAGGCGGTTAATGTCAAGCGTTTGGATGTCGTCCAGCTCTTGCCCCAATTGCGTGATGGCATCCTCAAGCTCTGGATCGCCATCGAGGGTCCAGGCTTCCACGCTTTCCATGAACGTGATAACACGATAAATCATGGGATCCGCGTATTCGCTCCAATATTTGGCTGAGGCTTCATGGCTGAGATTTGGCATTTTTTAACTCTTTTTTATGTTTAGCAGATTGGTGCTTGCACCCTAGTTATTTATTATCATATATTATAGGATATATAAGTCCATTCAAATAAGAAAAATAATGAAAAACAAATCTGAGTCAAGAACCAAGCGTCTGGTTATCCGTCTGTTTAACGTGCGATCATGGGTTGATCAAGAGCGTTTGCGAGCAGGGGGGCGCTACATTGTCAATGCTTGTGGAACGTGGCTCAATCCCCGGAAAATAAAAAAAACCGAATCATTCCTAGCCGCCATTGCCAGATTAAAATTGACGCAAGATATGCTTCTTGTGCGACAACAGGGCTTGCTGAGGCTTAGTCTTATTATGGCAAGCCTTGCCTTCGTGCTTTTTTTATATGTACTGTATAACGTTTTTTATGCCCATTACTTGGCGGTTCTCTTGAGCGCCGTGGTCATGTTGCTGGCGTTGGTATTGGCGTTTCGGTATCATTTTTGGTACTTTCAGATTAAGCGTCAGAAATTGGGCTGTTCGTTGTATGAATGGTTTAGACAGGGCATTCTGGGAGCGCAAAACGATGAATAAACATAGCATGAATAAATATAGCGCGGCATTCGGCCTGTTTTTTTTCCCGCTATTGGCCATGGCTGATCTGTCGTCGTTGAGCTTTACGCCGCCGTCAACTGATTTTTCGGTTGCTTTTCTTTCCAATTTGTTTGGCATTGTAGATGGCGTACTGCACGGCACCGGCAGCCAAATCATGGGGGCAATTTTTACCGTGTTTAATGCCGCCGTGCTGGCGTTAGGCGGTATTGTTATCATGTATACCCTGATCGTGGGCACGATGAATACAGCGCATGAAGGGGAAATGCTGGGTAAAAAGTGGTCGTCAATCTGGATCCCAGTGCGCTCAACCATGGGGTTGGCACTCTTGATTCCCAAGGCATCCGGGTATTGTCTAATGCAGGTTTTTGTCATGTGGGTCATCGTGCAAGGCGTGGGCGCTGCTGACAAGGTCTGGGCGGCGGCCTTGGATTACCTGAATCGCGGCGGGGTAATTATTCATGCTAATATGCTACCATCGACCTCTACGTCGGCCGATAACAGCAAGATTGCTGTAGGTGCTGCGGCCATGCTGGCGGGTGAGGTGTGCATGCTGGGGATGCAAACACAGCTGGAAGCACAACGCACACGCTACCTTGCGCTAGGTGACGAGGGCCCTTGTTCAGCCATTACCCGAACGTCGGCTACCCCGAGCGACCTGCAAAAATTCTGCAATACGCCAGTACCGGATCTTCTGGCGACATTTGATGCCGTTGCTTATCAGACGGCAAATCAAGGCGCTGTTCCCACTGCTGGACAGTCATACACGATTCCCATGCCAAACATCGTTGATGGATTATACTTCCCTCTGAGGGGCATTTGCGGGAAAATAACCTGGAAATCATCCCAGCCTGTGGTTTATAAACGGGGGATCAGTGATTCCGAGACAAAAGCTACAGACGATGCAGCGCAGGATGCGCAAGCAGCAGATGATACAAAATTGATCAACATGTCGCGCGCGACGGCGATACAGCAAATGTACCTTGATTTTTCAATGCTGGCTCAAACCATGATCAGCAACAATCCGCTCATCACCCCGCCTCCCAAGACGGCTACACCAGATTACCCAGGCCTTGCCATGGTGCCGTTTGGAGTGCCTATGGTGTCTGGTACTCAGGTGTGCGGATCGCAGATGATTACCCCGACATGCCCTCTCTGGGGGTCGGATCCTGCGAAGCAAAAAGCACCCCTTTTATCCGGCTCGGAATTCCAGAATGGCATTGCTGATTATAATGGTATCATGGCGCCCGCGATTAACTTGCAGAACCAGGCGGCAGCTGGCAATAATCTAACCGATGCACGGAAATTTATTAGCGATGCGGAAGCCTCTGGTTGGTTGTCTGCCGGCAGCTATTTCTTTGATCTGCTCAAGCTTAATGGTGATGCTACCACCCCTACTACCACCGATACGAATACGGGGCTGGAATCAAGTGTGGCTACGCCAGACCAGCTCTTAGTTCCATTTTCACAGAGCAGTGGGAGCTGTAATGCTAACAGTGCGTATAAATTACTGTGTACGTTAATGGGTGCGAACAACGCCGATAAAATAAAGCCTGTGGTGAATTTGATTAACAATCGTGATGGCACCATCAAAGTTGCCCTGACCGTGCCCATTCTGACAACCACGCCCAATGTTGCCGGTGACGCGGCCTCGACGGTGTATGGGTTTATTACAAATGCACAGCTCATTCAGTTGAGCGGTCAACCAGGCCTTACTCCCCCAACCTTCACTATGCCGATGTTTCCCCAAATGCAAGATAATACGTTGACATTACCCGACCTCGATTGCCCTTCTGGTGGCGGCATATTGCATGATTTTGGATGCTGGCTCGTAGGCACGTTCTACAATTCTATAGGAAGGCCTGTTTTGCAAGCATTGCTAGATGCAATAAGTGGTTTTTTGATACAGGCCATTGAAATATGTGTCTACTATCCGTTGAGTATGATGGCAACTGTGTTTATAGACACGACCAAGCTGTTAACCTCATCCACGTTCAGCCCTATCGTGTCGTTGGCAAACATGGGTATTAGATACATTAATGAATCAGTGAATATATGGATCCAGATCATGGTTATTGAGCTATCAACGGTGGGACTAGCGACGATTGTCATTGGTATGGCCCTGCCGCTGGTGTTGGCGTGGTTGGGTATTATGGTTGCGATAGGGTTCACCACGGCCTATTATGTGCCGTTCCTGCCGTACATGATTTTTACCTTTGGTACCATCGCTTGGCTGATGGTCGTCATCGAGGCCATGGTGGCCGCACCCATTGTTGCCTTAAACATCACGCATCCGGAAGGCGAGGGGGTGATGGGTAGCAAAGGAGAGCAGGCGCTTATGATGCTGATGAATGTGTTCTTACGACCCGCGTTGATGATCATTGGTCTTATCTCAGCCATTGCGCTGACGTACGTGAGTGTCTGGATCATCAATTCGGGTTATAAGAATGTCATCAAATTCCTACAGGATCCCGGTATCTATAAGGGCTGGGCTGGCATGTATGCCTTTTTCTTTTCGATCCTTCTTTATGTGAGCATGTATCTGGCTGTGGTGGAAAAATCCTTTAATCTGATTTATCAATTGCCCGATAAGGTGCTGCGCTGGATCGGTGTCACGACTGAAGCGGCCGGTGAAGCGGCGGCCGGGTGGTCTGAATCAGCTAAAAGGGAAGTAGGTGATGCGGGTAAAGGGACAAGTGCCGCAGGCATTGAAAGTGCGAAGAAAGGTGCAGGTGCAGTCCAAGGTGCATTGGGTGCCGGGTATCAGGCCCTTAAGAAAGCGGCGATGAGTGGTGGTGGTGCTGGGGTTGGTGCCACCGGTAGTACTAAGCAGCCGCCTGCTGGAGGTGGAGGTGGAGGTGGAGGTGGAGGTGGAGGTGGAGGTGGAGGTGTATAGCATGCGTAACGCACGCTGCGTTTAATCAAGATTTCCTGCATAGGCAGGAAACATTATTTATCAGAAAATAAATACTTTTTTGTCTAGGAGCGTGATCTCTATTACGGTTACGCCTTGGTACCCGCAATAATTAATTTATACACCCGTTCACTAATAATACCCTGCTCGAACTTGGCCCTTGCGTCCACGGTCATTAATTGCCCATGCTGACGAACCAATTTTCGGGTTGCATTGGTGACGTTGTTGGGGTCGCATTCCAGCAAAATATCGCGTATGGCTTCATCGAAAACCAAATATTCGCGTAACGCAACGCGCTTTCCATCAACCGTGGGAACCAGTTTTTGCCATATACAGAGGCGAATCGTTTCCAGAATATCAATCGTGCGTCCCATGCGTTCTTCACCTGAAAAGGAGGTGACAAGGCGACGCATGGTCTCAGCAACACCGGATGTATGCAGGGTTGTATATACGGGATGACCGGTGAGTGCGGCTTCTAGGGTGGCGCTGATTGTTTCGGGATCCCGGCACTCGCCTACCATGATTAGTCTCGGTTTGCGGCGCAATGCGTTGCGCACACCGTGTGCAAACGAGGGTAGATGGCGGGGAATTTCTGATTGGCTGACCACGGACGAGGTGGTTTCAATTTCATCATAAACAAATTCGATGGGGGATTCATAGGTCAAGACCTTGCGGTTTGAATCCTCTTTTTCAATGAGCTCCCGAATGATGGATGCCAGCAGTGTTGATTTGCCTGACCCCGTTGAACCAGTCACAAACACCACGCCTTCCTGCGGTGCAATGGCTGCAAGAACGGCATCAGGCAGCCCCATGGTTTCAAGCCTAGGCGGTGTGACTGGAATGTTTCTCAGGGTAATTTGGATGCCGTCATGTCCATCAACAAGGCATGCCGTGGCGTTGATACGATAGCGAAACCGTACGCCGCGATTTGGTCGGAATTCATAATGCGTGTCGATGTCTTTGCCTGAGAGCAGTTGGGTGGTTCCGTTAGGGCCATAGATTGAATTAATCAAATCACCCAGTTCGGTGTTGGACAGTGACCGGTTTGTGGCGCGCAGTAACATGCCATGCACTTCCATGTAAATCGGTGATCCCGTTTGAATGGTGATGTCAGATGCTTCCATTTTTTGAGCGTGTTCAAGCATTTTATCCATGAAAACAGGCGTAAAGCGTGTGGGTTCATCCGGCATTAGGTTTGTGTTCATGATTTTGTCCTAAATCTGTTCGATTTATCCTAATTGGGTCTAATCACTGGCTGCCAAGTTTTGCTGGTAATGCTGATGTGAGTTGATTCTACTTGTTTCTCCAGCGTGCTGAATTTTCTCAAGACATCTTCATCTTTATCAACCGCCGCACGCCATTCCTCGCTGTTGATATTCAATGCAGGCAGGGCCGTGATGCGCAGGACGCGATCATCGATGTGTATTTCGTCGCCATCACCTGTGACACCCAATTCAGTATTTGAGACATAAGGTGGGGACACCATGTTCATGGCCAGTAATTTGCGATATAAAATCATGCCGATAAAATCTTCCTTGATACGGGCAATGTCTTCTTCAAGAATGGTATTGGCTTGTTCAACGCCATTTTCCCAGCCTTTTGCGACGGCAGCAGCCCATACCCTACGCTCTTCATTCGTTGTGGGTAGCAGGGATACATGAGGATATTCCGGTTTTTGGTAATCCATCCACAGGTATTGGCGCCAATTCGGTGCGGTGGTAATAAAATGGGCCTGTTTCGATACTTTGTATGTACGGTCAGACACGCGAATGGTTTGCGTGTCTGCAAGGTTTAAGGTGTTGCGGCCTTCCAGCAAGACGGGTGGCAAGACATTGTGTTCAAGAATGAGTGCATTAAAATCATAAATAGCGTCTAGGTTGCGTGCTTGCCTGCCCAATTGATCATCAATGAATTTTGCACGCCAAGCAAGGCCTGATTGAGCGCCCAAACTCAAGGCTGTTTCCTTTATGGCCATTTCGCGGATTTTTCCGGTCGTTGGCATGTTGCGCGCAGCCTTTGACTTGGTGTTTTTCATGGCTTGCAAACCAGCCAGTGAGCCGGTATCCCCCACCTGTTTATTTATAGCGGAAGCGCACGCAGCAAGGAGCAGTGCTATCAGTGCGATTGAGGTATTACGAATATAGGTTGGCATAGCGTAATTCAACAACCTCACTGTTAGGATAAACATGTATATAGGCCTTTTTTCCAGCTTGATAATCAATGTTTCGCAGAATCTCGGCCAGGCTTTGATCTTTTAGATCAAGGCTAATCAGGATTGGGACGGCAGGCGTTGGGCCTATTATGCGCAAACGAAAATGCGCGGCTTTGGCAATTCGGCTGGTTACTTCTGCAATGGGACCTGACCAATCGACCGATGCACGGGCCTGCAAATTATAGGCGTTGGGAATGGTTAATGTGTTGTCCTTGTCCGGTGGTGTAATAACTTTTTCAATGCGGGCCATGTCAATCATTGAATCACTGACAGAATTTGCAGCCTCAGCCAGTTTTATTGTAGCGTCATCACTCGGTGTGTTGGAGGGCGGTTTTTTATAAATTATGCCTGAAGCGCACCCTGTAATCAGCGCGATTGCTAGCACAAGTAAGGTAAGCTTTTTATTCATCTTATGACTTTAGGCTATGAGGATTAGCTCGATTGAAACAGGAGCTGGCCAAGTTGTCAAGCGTTCGTATTCTTTTTCAGCTATTCTGGGT
>JBCKWE010000017.1:0-31751 GCA_038923045.1 Legionellaceae bacterium | reverse complement strand
TCAGGTTGTGCAATGGGTCAATAACAACTTTGTTGTTTTTGATAAAAATACTGGCAGGGTTATTCAGGGCGCAACCCCAGGCAATGCAATTTGGGCCGGGTTTGGTGGTTCCTGTGAAACGATGTATCCCAACCCACAACCCACTCTGACCTCATTGGTTCACTGACCCCATTGGTTGTAAAAATTGGAGAACCATTGTTGCGTCCATTTAATCTGATTGGTCAAAATAAACCCTAAATATTACACTTCCTTTGCACGCCCAACTTGACTTACTGTTTAACCCGGTTAAAATAATGAACTACTTATATTAACCGGGTTAAAGCAATGAAAGACCAACTCATTAAACTTATTCATCAAGCCAATCCTTGGTTAACGTCTCCGGGGACACCGTTAATTCAGACCGATTATATCCCAAGGCTGCAAACAGAAAAACTGCTATTACCTGAGTGGGATTCCATTTGGCTGGTGTTGGCCGGCCCGAGACAGGCAGGAAAAACTACGCTTGCAAAATACCTTTCACAACAATTAATTAATCAGCGGCGTTTCGAAACCCTATTGTACCTAAATTGCGATTTGCTGGATATTCGACAATGGTTAACAAGCCCTTTATTCATTCAAGACGCATTAGATCAATTTCAATTAACAAATCCGATTATTTTGATTGATGAGGTTCAGCGACTGGAAAACCCAGGCTTGCTATTGAAGGCTTGTGCTGATTTAAAATTAAATATTAAAATGATAGCAACGGGCTCTTCGCAATTGGAGATGAAAAGTAAAGTACAGGAATATTTGACAGGTCGTCACCTGGAAGTTTTGGTGTTGCCATTAAGTTATCCTGAAATAGCTATCCATAGCGAATCACAGTTGGTCTATGGTTGTTATCCTGCCGTCATAAAGTCTTCGGAAAAATCCATTTTATTACGACAAATTTATCAAAACTATATTACTAAAGATATCATTGAAATTTTAAAAGTCAGTAAACCCGACGCAATGCAGAAGCTCGTTACATTAATAGCACATAGTTCAGGCCAGCTAATTAACTACAATCAACTGGCGGCCGACTGCCTGACGTCTGTTTCCACTATCCAAAACTACCTGTCCATTCTGGAAAATACGTACACACTATCACGCGTAACGCCCTTTGTTGGCAATAAACGGAAAGAAATCACAAGTAATCCTATTTTTTATTTTATAGACAATGGATTTAGAAACCAGGCTCTACATAATTTATCCATGGATTTGGATACACGACAAGATGTGGGGCTATTGATTGAGAGCGCTATTTTTCAAGAGCTGTTGAAATTCAAAGTGCAGAATTTTTATGATTTTAGTATTCATTTTTGGCGAACACAAAGTGGGGCTGAGGTTGATTTTGTCTTGTATAAAAATGAGAACTGCATCGTTCCAATTGAAGCCAAATTTCGAACCATGAACTCGCCTGTTGTAACGCGTGCATTCCGTTCATTCATCGATGCGTATCAGCCGCGACATGGGTTTTTTATTACAAAGGATTACAATAAAAAAGTATTAATAAATAATTGTGAAGTTTGTTTTATATCATTTTCAAGGTTGTTTGATTTATTTGATAGACTAAAGGGTTTGTTAGGCTAACAACTCGTTGGGTTCTGTCGTAAGAACCAATGGAAGTGTAATTTAATTTGTGTAATCACGTCACGGCCATCGCCTTCCCAGGCTGTACCGAAAAGTGACATTAACATGCACACACGGTTGCCTTTACTTCAAACGAAACTTGGATTTAGGGGTTGCACATAAGCCACGTTGCGCGCAGAACGATGTCAGCGTTTGTTGATAAGCAGGATCATAACCATCAACCCATGAAAGAACGGCGTCAATTGAATTCACGATTGATCTTGTTTTATGTTTTAGCGTATTGACCGAACCTTCAACCAACCGGCAATACTGTACCGCATATGATAGGCGGTACAGACTTCATGAGGTAAGTTGCTATTGAAGCAAACCAGTTTATTTCCGTGTGGCTCGATATTGATGTGGGTTTTTTCGTCCAGCGTGTAGAGTTTCAGTTCGCCGCCATGTACCGATTGCCAGTCTTCATTAAGGTAGTACACGCACGAAATGCGTCTATCCTGTGTTGTTGAAAATTGGTCTACGTGCTTTTTATAATAACTTCCAGGGGAGTAGATGGCGAAATGGGCTTCAATGTTATTTAATCCTAAAAACAGGGATTGGTTCAAGGTGATTCGAATGGCATCCATTTGAGTAAACCAAGCCTTGATTGCCGTGTTTGGCATGTGTTCATCCAGCCAACAAATCTGGTCGTTACGAATACGGGGCGCATGATTGGCATCTGCGTTTCGACCAATTTTAGCCGATTTGAATGAGCCGTCTGTGTGTGAAGTTTTTATCGTTTCGCACAAATTTTGGTAATGGTTGTCAGCCAGAAAGTTATCCAGAATAGAAAATCCATGCGTATGAATGTCATCTTCAATCATATTACATATCCTGATGCGATTTCAAAGTAAAGAACATAAATCGTAACTCCCCATGTCGTCCCGAACATAGTGATGGGTCTCCTGAATGAAGGGAGATCCATCGCGGTACTCGGGACGACGTGGGGAGTTACCATAAATCTTGAATTCCTATGTAATTTTTTTAGTGTAGCATCTACAGACAGATCTTCAATTAAATGATAAGATATTCATCTTTTTTCGACGTTATTACGCTTTATGTGGAAATTATTATATCAATTGGCCTCCCCTAAGGCATTTTACCGGCTCTCTAGCCGTACCATTCCCTGGTTGGCTGTGATGGCAGGCCTTGTGTTGTTCGTCGGGCTGGTGTGGGGGCTGGTTTTTGCGCCGCCTGATTATCAGCAAGGCGATGCATTTCGTATTATTTATGTTCATGTTCCCTGCGCGTTTTTATCGATGACGCTGTATGCCACCATGGGGTTTCTTGCGCTCTTGTTGCTGGTTTGGCGGATTAAACTAGCTGGCTTGATGTTGACTATCGTGGCACAAACAGGTGCCTGCATGGCTTTTTTGGCGCTTGCTACGGGCAGTATCTGGGGCAAACCGATGTGGGGAACTTGGTGGGTTTGGGATGCTCGATTGACTTCAGAATTGATTCTCTTGTTTTTATATGCGGCCATTCTTGCCTTGGGCAATGCGTATCAGAACAAGGAACAGGGCGATAAAATAGTGGCGATTCTGACGCTCGTCGGTTTGGTCGATTTGCCAATTATTCATTATTCAGTTTATTGGTGGAATACCTTGCATCAGGGTTCGACGTTATCGGTATTTTCCAAGCCAAAAATTGATGCCAGTATGTTGTATCCATTATTACTAACACTGCTTGGTTTTTCCTTGTACGGTGCATTGGTTATTTTATTAAGAACGCGCAATGAAGTGTTGTTGCGTGAGCGCCGCCAGACTTGGGTCAGGGCACTTGTTGTAGGGGAGGTTGCATGAGTGTATTTCTGCATTGGTTCGCGATGAATGGATATGCCGGCTATGTTTGGCCGGCTTATGGTCTGGTTTTTCTTGTGCTGACGATGAATTTATTGTCGATTAAATGGCAAGGTCGGCGCACGCGTAAGTTATTGCGGCAATGGTTTAATCAATGATGATCCTGAGCGTAAACCTCCAATGGAGTTGATTGCCTTGAAGCTGGTTGTCCTGGGCGCAATGAGATGTGGTTAATGTGTTAGAGTTGATTGATTTCCACCCCCGGAGGGCAGCGTCGTTTGATCCCAACGTGGTAATCAACCGCCCCTGCCCTTTAATGTTTCGCCTTCCTATTTAATGCCTA
Source organism: Legionellaceae bacterium (assembly GCA_038923045.1). GTDB lineage: Bacteria > Pseudomonadota > Gammaproteobacteria > Legionellales > Legionellaceae > DDPF01. The sequence continues at coordinate 27,962 of JBCKWE010000017.1, read as the reverse complement.
TATCCAATTATTTATGGCCCCTACTAGAGAAGTTGGGATACGTAGGGTTAATTGGAAGGAGGAGTTAACTTGGAGCCCTTGTCAGTATCCGCGCCCGGCCCGGATGTATCTACTTCAGCAGAAGTACATGGGATAGGAACCGTGGTGTTCCCGGTGTTTGGAGCGACGCACCACATGCTTAACACCAATGGGGCAGCTATGGCTGAGGGTGTTAGTGTGGTAGACATGACACCGAATAACGCACTAAATACTAAAGTGCGGACATTTAAGTTGGTTGATAAAGTTTTCATTTTCATTCTCCTTAAGTACCATGGAGCCGAAGTGCCGGCCACGCTCTAGTTCCATGGAGTTATGAACTTCTTTTATACAACATTTCAATACGCCAGCACACCATGATGACCATCGCGCTACATAGTCTCCAATGCAAGCAGCACTTGCTCCTTGCGCATAACGCAGGCCTATTTTAGTTTGATGATTTTCAAGGCTTGTTTTTGAAATTCTAGGGGTGTCACCGAAGCGCACGCCTAAAAAATCAAAGCCTTTTTTAATGCAGCCAATAAATGTCTTGTCTGGGTGCATTTTGAGTTTAATCTGATTTAAAATTTTGTGAGTTAACTTAATGATGCGACGCAATTGGTGCTTAGGTTTCACCATAATGGCACATATATTCATGAAGCGTACATAGGCACCATGTTTGCTCATCTCGTCATCGAGTGGTTTCATATAAAGCGCTGCCTTCAGCGGTGATAGTGGGCAACCCATGGGTATGCCTTGTTTGAAATGATAATAATTGCCGTCCCTCACTTCCAGCCGTTGACAATATTGTGCAAGCAAGCTTAGGAGGATTTTACAATCACACACTTTTTCTAACGCCGTAAGTAAAACCTGATGGTCTATGGACTCATAATAATGATAGGCATCGCTTTTTAAGATGTGTTGATAAGCGCTTTTGTTATTTGCTACGCGTTGTAGGGCGGCATGAATACCGTCACCACCTTTTAAATGGGTACAATGAGGATATTCGTCTATAGAAAACAAGGGTTGTAATGTAAGGGTTAACGCTTTTAAAATCAGGGCATCTGTCGCATCCCAGCTGCTGATGAATACACCATTGATGTTATAACTGCGTAGGGGGCTGAGGTGGTATTCGCCGGCTAATAATTTACGTTGTAATTCAGGCTTGAGGGTATCCCAATTGAACCGTAAGTCCCAAACGCCATTATTATGGCTACTATTTTCTCGTTGTGAACAAATCCATGCGTAAGCTAGCTCTAAATGTGTGTTGGAAGTTAATTCCATGACGGATGGCTTGGTATTATTACCTGCGGCGTCTTCACTCAACAAGGTCCACGACGCGTTATTTTCAGCGGCTGGATGCGTGACATTTAAAGATTCAATGTTCATCGTGCACCTTTTATTGATGGTATAAAACCTAATGATTAATTTAAGTATAGAACATGGTCTTTAAAAATACAAATTTTAGTCTTTTCTAACAGATATTCTGGGTGAACAGAACGTAGGGTGGGCAAAGGGCCACAGGCCTGTGCCCACCAGAACAGGGCATGGTGGGCACGTCGCTGCCCGCTCCTTTGTCCACCCTACATCAATATTCTGCGAAACTAATTTTATTCAACAGGCATTTCGGCCTTTAAAATAGCGGGCTATAACGTTCGCCCAGAATTGCTGTATAGGACGTTTCTATTTTGCCATGAGTAACTATTTTTATTACAGAGTGTTCTTGGCTATAATTGGACATATGTGATATTTTCACTTTTCTACGACACAAGTAGACATATTTGTTGACAAACACTACAATAATCATACACTTTAATAATCTAAGTCGAGAAGAGTGAGAAATAAATGCCAAAATTATATTTTTTGAGGGGAGCATTAGGTGACGTCTCTCTTATAGAAGAGCAAAAGGCAGCAATTAAGTGCTTATTGAGCGGGGACTATGACGACGATCAGTTGGAAAAACTTAAAGGTCATGATGTTTACAGTTTTCGACTGGGCAAAAAAGCGCGTTTATTATTTGCAATACACCCTATCGGAGGGGCTTCACGTCTTGTAGTTTTAGAGTATTTACCAACGCATAAATACAAAAGGAGCCGATTTTTAAAATCTTCGGTGCTTAAGTGCTACCTGATTAAGCAGGAAGATGCACACCAGCATTTCGAAATGCCGTTAACGTTTGAAGTGGCAAGTGACCGTCCTGTACTACCGGTTGGAGATGACGAGACGCAGGAGATAGATTGGCAGGTCGTGGATTACCACAAACAGAAGCTAATCGAACTGAGCTTAGAGCAGCAAGCTGTAATGCATGTGGATCTTCCGGCGTTAATCAGTGGTGGAGCGGGTTCGGGGAAGAGCTGTGTAGCGTTATCCTTGTTGTCGTCCTGGTGCGAAGCACATTGCGTAGAGAGTGACAGGAGTGATGATGACGCGCTACCGCCTATCCTGTACGTGAGCCAATCAAGGCCTCTGGTTGATTCGATGCGTAGGTCTTGGATGGATCTTCCTTTGTCGGCTAAGCGTACTGAAGTAGTTCTTTTTTTGACCTACGAGGAACTGCTGTGTCAAGAGTTGAGGAAGGCTACAACTAGCCCGCCATTGAGGATTATTGGTCGACCCGAATTTACCTCGTGGTATCAATCTGTTACCACGGGAAAGAAGAGAGAGGCTAAGGCCAAGCAGCAAGATTTCACGTTTCTTGATGAGGAAAGTGCATACCAAGAGTTTCGTATTTTATCGGGCTGTAGTAGTTATGAGGATTATTTGAGCTTAGGACAGCGCGAATCTCTCGTGTCTAAAGAAAAAAGAGAAATGACGTATGCCGGATATCAAGCTTATCTAAAGTATTTAAAAGACGAGGATCGCATCCAACCAGCATTTCATTCATTTACCCCTAAAAATAAGTACAGTATGGTGGTGGTGGATGAGGCACAAGATTTTTCTCCTCTGCAGTTAATTCAATTGGGCCGTTTGGCTAATCAGTCAGCCGTATTTTGCATGGATGGCCATCAAAGCATACAGGACCGGCGTACGCCGCGTCCTTTTGTGTTGAAGTATTTTGATATAAAAGAGGCTAGCCATATCCAGCTGAATTTGACGTATCGTTGTCCCGAGGTGCTTGTTACGGCGGCGAATCAAGTTCTTTTATTAAAGCATCGGTTACAAGGAGGGGTTGGGGATAAAAACGCACCAACTCGAATTGATCGAGCTCATAGTGAAGGTGGACTGGGGCATTTATTTCTTATTGATCCTAAGCTAGTTGCGGATAATGCTTGGCTTAATGCGCAGGTAGGTGAAGCGCACTGTGCGATTGTGACGGCGCCTAAGCATTTTGAGGCGGCAAAAAGCGCTTTTAAAACGCCATTAGTGTTCACGCCTGAGACCATTAAAGGGCTGGAGTTTCCTGTGGTCGTAGCCTATAAACTTTATGATCCTGAATTATTTAGAGAGGCAGGCAAGCGGCTGAAGGAGCGAGTTGACAAAAAGCAGCCTCAACATCAACCTAAAGATGGGTGTGGTGATGAGCGATTTGCACCTAGTCTGAGTCAAATATTTACGGCGTACACTCGAGCACAATGCGTATTGGTTGTTAGTGAGGATAACAATAAAACAAATGAAATACTGCTTCATCCTTTACGTGGATTGGCAGACAGCGTTGAACCCTCGGAGGCCTGCCTCCAGCACGAGACATTCGCTCAGGATTGGAATCAGCTAGTGATTGAAGTGCTGGAGATGGACAATAAGCCGCTGGCTTTAACACTTTATATCAGCAAACTAGGGGGAACCGAAGCGACCTTTAATGCTTGGGTGGAACTAAATCAGCGGCGGCTACCCGCTACCCTCAAACCCGAGCCCGAGGCGCCCCTGCCGCAGGCTTCTGCGATAACCCCTGTGCTAAGAACAAACACGTTCAGGAAACCGCTCACGGCGCTGAATGTATCGCCGCCGCTCGCAAAATCAGTGGACACTAGTAGTCCTTTGCGCTCGCCTACTCAATCAAGCGCGGTCGCCAAAAAAGTCCAAGTTGCGAAAGCAGTTAAGGGATTGGTGGGTGATTTTAAAAGAAACCGCTTGGAGGTAGTGATGAAACTCGCTGATGATGGAAATGCCGTTTGGCTCACCCAATACGACCAAGCAGACGGAACTAAATTTTGTTTGGCTGATTTATTAGAAGACCCGGCCAAGCGCGAGGAGCTTCTGTGTTGCTTGATAAATAATACGGATTTATTGATTAAAATGCCATATGAAGCCATTTTAAGCCACATCACAAATAGTGAAGTACAAAGCGATATACGGACTCTTATGCAATTTAGGCTCGTGGTGAAAAAGGTGCAAAAGCAAACGATGTTTGCGGCGATTGATTCTACAGTAATTTCTCTTGTGAATAGTTTTGTATATTCAGATGATGTCAAGGGTATTAAGCTGCTTCATAAGATGGGGGTAAATGTAAATAAACCCGATAAAAAAGGTGGCGCAACGCCCGCTTTTAATGCTGCTGCAATGGGGCGCGCTGGTGCTATTACTGCGCTAAAAGATTGTGGAGCCTGTCTGGATACGCCAACCGGCGGTATCACGCCCACTTTTATTGCAGCCCAAGAAGGGTACGCGCATGTTATTACTGCGCTAATAGCGGGTGAAGCCAATCTGAATACGCCATATTGCGGAGCAACGCCAGCTTATGTTGCTGCACAAAATGGGCACGCTCATGTCATTATGACGCTAGCAGCGGGTGGAGCCAATCTAGATACGCCAAATTGCGGCGCAACGCCCGCTTGTATTGCTGCACAAAATGGGCATGCTCGCGTTATTACTGCGCTAAAAGCTGGATGTGCCAATCTGGATACAAAAAATGACGACGGCGTAACGCCCACTTATATTGCTGCACAAAGAGGGCATGCTCATGTTATTGCTGCGCTAATAGCCACTAAAGCCAATCTGAATTCGCCAAATAAACAAGGCGCAAGCCCCCTTTATATTGCTGCACAAAATGGACATACCGATGTTGTTGCGGCACTAATAGCGGCTGGAGCCAATATTAATACGCCAATCGATGGCGGCGCAACGCCCGCCTTTATTGCTGCAAAAGTGGGGCACGCTGCGGTTATTACGTTGCTAAAAGCTGCCGGAGCCAATATGGATACACCAACGCAGTTCGGTGAAACGCCCGCTTCTATTGCTAAAAAAAATGGGCACACTGATGTCAGCATTGCGCTACGGGCTGGTGGTAGTCTTTCTCAATGCAGCTTATTTCGCCCGCAGCCTCACGCTGTAGGCAAGAAAGGGCAGAGGACGGTAACATCTCCAGTATCTCCAGAACTCAAATTTCCAAAATAATAGGCAGGAGTTATTATTTTAGAAATTTGAGCCATGCTGGCATAACATCCTTATCGATGAGCCACATGCCCCATAGTCAGCTTTGCATTGCGCAACCTATAGCCCATCGTGTTCGTTTTGATTTGATAGATCACATTGTCATCAGATATTCTGTTCACCCAGAATATCTGTGGGACAGCCCTGCTGGTTGACTTCGTTATGGATGCATGGGATCATTCGTTATGTCAGTGGATTAAAACTCTCTTAAGAACATGCTTTATTTGTCCATTGCAAAGGGTGTAGGGATGTTGTTACCAGTAACTCAAATGGAATGGAGTTAATGCAACAGAACTTCACAAACCAGAAGAATTAAAACTTGCTGTAAAAAAAATTTCCCTTCATACATTATGAAGAAAGAAATTATCGGCGCAACCCCACTCGGATCTTGGGTTAAAGATAAAAATGGGTGGTCAGGATACAAAATTTTTTTCAAGCAAGATAAGGATAATGTTTGTGCCTCTTCTTATTTTAATTTGAATTTATCTGGAGGACATGTTTTACCTTCAGAAGATACGAAAGAATATGTTGAAAAAAAAGAAGCTTCTAGCGAAGTTACTGGGAGAAATAACTCGGGTTTTGTTTACTCTGTAAGCTGGTTCACTCCTCATGAGGTTAAAATTATCGATTGTGCACAACCTTTATTTCATAAAAATGAAACGTTTTTTATTCGGACTCACTTGCGCTCTGATTTCACTGACAACAGTGGCCGAAACCCTAATACATCCGGAAAAAATAGCCCTGTGTGCGAGCTGTCATGGCACGCTTGGTGTCAGTTTGAATCCTGATTGGCCCAGCCTAGCGGGTCAGCATGCCGGCTATTTGGCAAAACAAATGCATGATTACAAAAACGCGAGCACGCGTAGTGCCGCTATGATGACACCGATGGTTTCGCAATTAAGTGATGACGATATGACTGAGATAGCCACGTACTATGCCAGTCTTCCCCTGGCTAAAGGCAAAACTTCCAAAAAATATCAGGTTCGCGGTGATGAACTCTACCGTCGAGGTGATTACAACTTGCACATCACTGCCTGCATCGCGTGCCATGGCCCGCAAGGCACAGGCAATGCACAGGCAGGCTTTCCGGTGCTATCAGGGCAACAGCCAGGTTATACCATCCTGCAGCTGCTAGCGTTTAAGGACAAGTCACGCCGTAATGATCTTAATTCGATTATGCGGGATATTGGCGGGCGGATGGATAGAGACGACATCGAGGCAGTGGCGTATTATTTAGCGGGGTTGCATTAGCCTCGGCCTAGGTAAAAAATACTTCTTAAAAAATGGTGTTTATTTTGCGCCATCTATGTTTGAATCAGGGTTTGTATCTGCCGCACATCAACCGTTTGATATATTATTCACGCAACGCGCTGCTGAATTGGTTTTGAAATCGGAATATCATGTGTAAAGGAGTGCGTTTTTATGTCAAATTCAATGGGAAAGCGCTTTCGATCATTAGTCAATGAACAGGCGCCCTTGCAAATAGTAGGCACCATCAATGCTTATTCAGCGATGCTTGCCGAAGCGGCTGGCGCGCAGGCCATCTATCTCTCTGGTGCCGGTGTTGCCAACGCGTCCTATGGACTGCCTGATCTCGGTATGACAGGACTTGCAGAAGTCTTGGAAGACGTGCGGCGCGTCACACAAGCGTGTCCACTTCCCATGCTGGTGGATGTGGATACTGGTTGGGGACATGCATTTAATATTGCCAGAACCGTCCAATTGATGGAACGATCTGGTGTTGCGGCAATTCATATTGAAGATCAAATAGCCGCTAAACGGTGTGGACATCGACCTAACAAAGGGATAGTCAGCATGCAGGAAATGGGCGATCGAATTAAAGCGGCCGTTGATGCTCGAACAGATGCCGATTTTGTCATCATGGCAAGGACTGACGCGCTGGCTGCTGATGGCCTATCAGCCGCATGCGAGCGAGCCGCGTTTTATGTAGAGTCAGGTGCGGACATGATTTTTCCAGAAGCGTTGACTACATTGCGTGAATACCATGAATTCACTCAACATCTGACTGTACCTGTGTTAGCCAATATCACCGAATTTGGCCAAACACCTTTGTTTACACGTGAGCAATTAAAAAGCGTTGGCGTAAAATTAATTTTATACCCTCTCAGTGCATTTCGTGCCATGTCCAGTGCAGCCTTGCAGGTTTACACCGCGATTATCGCGGATGGAACGCAAAAAGATGTACAGGCTTTAATGCAAAGCCGTAATGACTTGTATTCACAATTAAAGTATCGTGAGTATGAAAAAAAACTAGATCAATTTAGGGAGGATCATGATGATCAATAAATCGGCAGGACTGGCTGGTGTGGTAGCGGGCGAGTCGGGTATTGCCACCGTAGGATTGGCAGGAAAAGGATTAAATTATCGTGGCTATTCAATCGATGATTTGGCAAGTCACGCGGGCTTTGAAGAGGTTGCCTACTTATTACATTATGGTCAGTTACCAACAAAAACCGAATTAGCAACGTATGTTCAACGACTGATTGATTTACGTGCGTTGCCTGAAAAATTAAAAACGCTATTAAAGCTGCTCCCTAAAAGTGCTCACCCCATGGATGTGTTGCGTACCGCGTGTTCCATGCTGGGAACGCTGGAGCCTGAAATTAGTTTCACACAACAATATGACATTGCCGATCGTTTATTGGCTCTTTTTCCTGGAATCATGTGCTATTGGTATGCCTTTCATTATCAAGGCCGCGAAATTAGTGGAGAAAGCGATGAAAGAACGGTTGGCGGGCATTTTCTAGCGCTGTTGCATGGTCATCGCCTAACTAAATTGTATAAAGACATGATGAATGTTTCGTTGATTTTGTATGCTGAACATGAGTTTAACGCATCAACATTCGCCGCTCGCGTGACGGCTTCAACCTTATCTGATTTTTATTCCACCATTACTACCGCCATTGGCACCTTACGTGGTTCGTTACACGGCGGTGCAAATGAAGCGGCAATGGCGTTAATCGAACACTTTAAATCGCCTCAAGACGCAGAAGAGCAACTCATGGTGATGTTAGCAAATAAAGCTATAATCATGGGGTTTGGTCATCGCGTTTATACCGAATCTGATCCACGATCAGATATTATCAAAGTCTGGTCAAAAAAACTGGCTGACGCACAAAATGATGGATTGACTTACCAAGTATCAGAACGAATTGAAGCCGTGATGCGCCGGGAAAAGCACATGTTTCCAAATCTTGATTTTTATAGCGCATCAGCCTATCATTATTGTGGTATTCCAACACAACTTTTTACCCCAATTTTTGTGATGTCACGGATTACGGGGTGGTCTGCACATGTGTTTGAGCAACGTGCCGATAATCGTTTAATCAGGCCGATGTCAGACTACACAGGTCCTGAAGCAAGATCGTATGTAGCCATTGATGCGAGACTATAATATGCATGAAGTTTACGCTGAAGATAATGTAAAACCAGATTACGATGCGGTACTCAGTGACATTGCTGATTACATGCTGAACACCCCCATCAACAGTACCGTTGCCTATGAAACGGCACGCCTTTGCTTGATGGATACCTTAGGCTGTGCCATGTTGGCGCTGAATTTCAGTGAATGCACCAAGCTGTTAGGCCCCGTGGTTCCAGGTGCTATATTGCCTGGCGGCTCGCGCGTGCCTGGCACAAACTATGAACTAGATCCTGTACAAGCCGCGTTTAATATTGGCACGATGATTCGCTGGCTTGATTACAATGACACCTGGTTGGCCGCCGAATGGGGGCATCCCTCCGATAATTTAGGCGCTATACTTGCCATGGCTGACTACCTCAGTCGCCAAAACGTGCAACTTGGCAGGCCATCACTGAACATGCATGACGTCTTAACGTTGATGATCAAAGCACATGAAATTCAAGGCTGCCTGGCTTTGGAAAATAGTTTTAACAGCCGTGGACTGGATCACGTTGTGCTGGTTAAAGTGGCCAGTGCTGCGTGTGTTGCCATGCTCCTGGGGGCTGATAAAGAGGGCATTCAGCGCACGTTGTCACAGGTGTTTGTTGATGGGCAAAGTCTTCGTACCTATCGCCATGCACCCAATGCAGGTTCACGTAAATCTTGGGCTGCGGGAGATGCTACATCGCGTGCGGTACGCCTTGCACTGATTACAGCCACGGGAGAAATGGGCTACCCCAGTGCATTGAGCGCGCCAAAATGGGGTTTTTATAATGTACTGTTTGGTGGGGATGAATTCAAATTCCAACGGCCTTATGGCAGTTACGTGATGGAAAACGTTTTATTCAAGCTATCGTTCCCTGCCGAGTTTCACGCACAAACAGCGGTTGAATGTGCCGTAATTCTTCATCCACAAGTCATTGCCCGATTAAATGATATTATACGCATTGAGTTAGTTACAAATGCGTCAGCCATTCGTATTATTAGCAAACACGGTGTGCTGCATAATCCAGCTGACCGCGATCATTGCTTGCAGTATATGGTGGCAATTGGGTTGTTATTCGGTGACGTGAAGGCCGAACATTATGAAGAGGCAACCGCGGCTGATTCACGCATTGATTCCTTACGTGAAAAAATGCATGTTATTGAAAATGAACAATTTTCATCAGACTACTTCGCGCCTGAAAAACGCTCCATTGCGAACAGCATTAAACTGTTTTTTCGTGATGGCAGTGAAAGCGAGCTTGTAACGGTTGAATATCCTATTGGCCACCGTAGTCGTCGAGCGGAAGGCTTGCCGGTATTACTGGAAAAATTTAAATCCAACCTCAGCACACGATTTACACCTGCAAACGTGGATGCGATAGTGTCGGCAATGTGTGATGTGAAAAAGCTGGAAGGCATGTCAGTGGTTGATTTTATGGGGATGTGGAGCGTGTAATGCTGAACAAAGCCATCATCCTGCAGAATTTGCAAGCGGCCTCATTCAATAAGCCTGTTCACGTTCATGTGGTGGATTCCCTTGATTCAACCAATTGCTTTTTGAAGGACTTGCCCGCCAGTGGTGCTATTGAGGTATGTTGTGCCGAAATGCAAACCCAAGGACGTGGCCGGTTTGGTCGTTACTGGCATTCGCCATTTGGAGAAAATATTTATTGCTCAACCCGCGTGCATTTCGATTGTGATCTTTCACAGTTGTCTGGCTTGAGTTTGGTGGTGAGTATGGCGGTGTTAGCGATGCTTGAGCAAGCCGGCGTCGGTGACGATGTTCGCATAAAATGGCCAAATGATGTTCTCTGGCACGATAAAAAATTATGTGGAAACTTGATTGAGGTAATGGTCAGTTCTGACGTGGTGATAGGCATTGGCTTAAATGTAAATTCAATGGTCAACGAACAGGCATTGATTGATAAACCATGGTGCTCTTTATATGAAATAACAGGCCATCATTTTGATCGCAATACTTTGATTGCTCAACTGATTATTAAGCTGGATCAACATTTGAATCAATTCATGACGCATGGATTTGCATCTTTTATCTCACAATGGCAGGAAATAGATTATTTACACGGGCAATTGATTACTGTATCACAGCCGTCAGGGAATTTATGTGGGAAGGCCAATGGGGTTAACGAGGCGGGGCAACTGATCTTGATTGATGAGACGGGCCTTGTGCATTATTTATCGTCAGGGGAAACGTCATTGAGCTTAATGAGCCCCCATCTGTCCTAACGTGCACCTTCTCCCGCAAGCGGGAGAAGGAAAACATAGTTAAACGTTGCCTGATTCGCTTTCGCTTTCGTCTTCATCGACAGAGTCAATGCCTTGTTTTTCTTGTTGTATACGCAAGTAGATTTCTTCACGATGGACTGAAACATCTTTTGGTGCATTAATACCTAAACGAACCTGATTGCCTTTAACACCCAGTACGGTAATATTTACATCATCACCAATAATTAATGTTTCACCAATGCGTCGAGTTAAAATTAACATTATTAAATCTCCCTAACATAGTGGCAGCATTACTCCACAGAAACGTTCCATGGCGAGCCTTGCGACCACAGTTTGAATAAATATAAATCATAATAGCGGTGTTAGTCGCCATTGTACAGGATGTTTCTTAACTAAACCTTAAGGTGGTTTTTGCCTGCATTGAAATGAACTGCGATTATAACCACCGGAACATAGGCGATCAATAATCCTGTCAAACCATTCACGTATTCCAAGCCCACCAAAATGGCCAGTGGAAATAACCACAGCACATTAATCACCAGCACCGCCAGCGTGATTGGTAAATGGCTGCCGCAATTGGAGGATGCCTGTTGGTAAGCGTGATTACGGTGCGCCTCATGAATTTTGTTTCCTGCCATAGTCCGGCGTACCAAGGTCACTGTGGCATCAACAATAAAAACACCTAAAAGGATAAGCCAACTCCAAAAGTAGGCGCCGTTTATACTCGCCGCCTGAATCGATAAAACGCCAAGCATAAAGCCTAAAAAACTACTGCCAGCATCCCCCATGAAAATGCGCGCAGGTGGAAAATTCCAAATCAAAAACCCCGCGACAGAGGCTGCCAGAAGTAATGGCAAAACCATTAAACCCACATTCCCGCTTAACCCGTATAAACAGGCAGCACCCAAGCAGGTACTCACGGCCTCAACACCGGCAATCCCGTCAATGCCATCCATAAAGTTATATAAATTCAGCAACCAGACCAGATAAATAACTGCCAAACCATCAGCAAGAAAATTTGCAGGCAATGTCCACGCAAAAAAGGTAATCGGTGGCATGCCACCCATCCAAAAAAGAACCATAACACAAGCCGAAAAATGCCCTAACAATCGCCAGATTGCTGGTATATGCCCATAATCATCAAGAAACCCCAATACAGCGAGAAATAAGCCCGCTCCCATCAAGGCAAGGCTGCCTGCGAGGGTAACAAAGCCTAGGTGTGTCACAAAAGGCACGGTAATCAGGAACGCTGCAACAAAGGCCAACCCACCGCCACGCGGGGTTGGCATGATGTGTGAACTACGATGATTTGGATGATCCATGATGTCTTTGGCCAATGCTATCCTTCGTACTGACCAAGTTAAGGCCCATGAGAGGATTAGTACGGCCACCAACACGATGGATAATGAGTAAAACATAGTTAAGCGTGCCTTGATAAAAAATGAAAACTGATTATAGACTGCTGTTATCCAAGCGGCAAGATTATTGAGTATAATAGGACAGCCCTAGAACGGTGATTTATTAATCCTGACAATTCCTAAACCCAAGCTGCCGCCAAGCCTCAAACAGAATAATCGCCACCGAATTAGACAGGTTCATGCTACGGCTAGAGGCTTGCATTGGGATGCGAATGGCGTGGTAACGTTCGCGCATGTCAGTGGGTAGACCGCGTGTTTCAGCGCCGAATAACAACATGTCTTCGTCTTGAAATGCTACGTCGCTGTAATTTTGTTGTGCTTTCGTTGAGCAGGAGAATATACGGCGGTGCAGATTTTTTTCGATGAAGGTTTCATCATCAGGGTAATGAATAATACTGGCGAATTCATGGTAATCCAAGCCTGCACGTCGCATGCGTTTGTCATCCAGCGAAAAGCCTAAGGGGTGAATCAAATGCAACTGTGCGCCGCTATTAGCGCAGAGGCGGATAATATTCCCCGTATTCGGGGGAATTTCAGGCTGATGCAGTGCGATGTGTAGCATGCTGTGCTGTTGTCAGTGGGAATTTGGATGGCGTGCCGTTGGCGGGCGTTTCAGGCAATAGCTTGTCATTCGCGTCGGCCGCTTCCTCGTCAACGTACAATGAACTATTTTCCTGCTGTAGATCGCCTGTCATTAAGAATTGTCGATGTTGCAGGTAGGCATCTCGCATGAATGAATATTTATCAATAGCTGTTGCCATTAATCGGTCGGTATCCAACATTTGTGAACGTAAATCAACATAGCGTAATCCTAATGCGCCATATAGCCATGCATCGCTCTTAATATAAGGGTAGGGCGTGAGCAGCGCGTAATTGAACAATAACCCCATGCTATCCCGAAATGTACTTGGGCCTAATAATGGAATCACCAGATAAGGTGATTTTTTATCGCCCCATTTGGCAAACGTCAGCCCCGCGTCGTTGCTATGCGGTGGTAATTTAAAGGTACTGGCTGGATCAAATATGCCGGCGATACCAAGGGTTGAATTAATGACAAAACGCCACGTGTCTTTGATGGCAAAGTTTCCTTGCGCTTGCAATAAATCATTGGCAACCGTAGGTATCATATTAATGTTGTCGTACACATTATTGATGCCGGCACGTACCTGAGCAGGAATTACGGCGGCGTAAACTTTTGCGGGTGGTTTCAGGATAACAGTGTCAATGACTTCGTTGAACTTATAAATTTTACGATTAAGCGGTTCATACGGATCGTCAGGATTTGAGCCAATGGCTGCACAGGCGGATAGAATGAGCGCGCTGGAAAAAGCTGCAAATTTTTTACATCGATTTGATTTAATCATTTGCCTGACATCCACTGAAATCATGATTGTTACCCAAACAAAATGTTTGTACAATACTTATCTTGAATTTTAGTTTGTATTTGGAATTATCGATGGCTACTGCCGCCTATTTGAATGGCCTGAATGAACGGCAATGCGCTGCGGTGACAGCGCCGCTTGGCAATACGTTGGTACTGGCTGGTGCTGGCAGCGGTAAAACGCGCGTGTTGGTTAGTCGAATTGCTTGGTTAGTTGAATCTCAACATATTTCTCCTCAGGCCATTTTGGCCGTGACCTTCACCAACAAGGCGGCAGGGGAAATGCGAACCAGACTGGGCAGTTTGCTTAATTGTTCAGTGTATGGCTTGTGGGTTGGGACGTTTCATGGCTTGTGTCACCGGTTATTAAGACGGCATTATCAAGAAGCAAGGCTACTGCGGCAATTTCATATTCTTGACAGTGATGATCAAGGGCGAGTGATTAAACGCGCAATCGCCACACTTAACTTGGATGTTGAGAAGTGGCCGGTTAAACAGGCGCAATCATTCATTAATGCACGCAAAGACGAAGGCTTGCGTCCTCAACACATCAATGTTCAACAATATGGCCCCAATCGCACGTTGGTGCAAATTTACCAAGCGTACGAAAACGCCTGTCAAACGGCAGGCGTGATAGATTTTGCCGAAATTTTGCTGCGTACCCACGAATTACTACGTGATAACGCGCAATTACTCGCGCATTACCAACAACGGTTCGTGGCGATTTTGGTTGATGAGTTCCAGGATACCAATACCATTCAGTATGCCTGGATTCGGTTGCTGGCCGGTGGTAAGGCTGTGGTGATGGCCGTTGGCGATGATGATCAATCCATTTATGGCTGGCGCGGTGCAAAAGTGGAAAATATTCAGCGATTTTCGCGCGATTTTACGGATACACAAATAATACGCTTAGAGCAAAACTACCGATCCACGTCCACCATTCTTGATGCAGCGAATGCCTTGATCGCACACAATGGCTCGCGGATGGGGAAGAACCTGTGGACTGAGGGTTCTGCTGGTGAAAAAATAGTGATTTTCAGTGCATTCAACGAACTGGAAGAGGCACGTTTTGTCAGTTGCCGTATATTGACTGAAATAAACCGTGGACGGCATGTCGAGGACATCGCCATTTTGTATCGATCGAATGCCCAATCCCGTGTTCTGGAAGAAGCCTTGCTGCGAGCCGGCATTGCTTATCGTATTCATGGTGGTTTACGCTTTTTTGAACGCGCAGAAATCAAAGATGCGCTGGCTTATTTACGGCTGTTGTCAAATCCTGATGATGACACGGCCTTTGAGCGCGTGGTTAATTTTCCAACACGCGGGATTGGTAAGAAAACCATAGATGACTTGCGTGTTATGGCTAAAGCCAGTCAAGTTTCGCTGTGGCAGGCGGCCGCGCAATTGCTAAAATCTGACCATCTACCTCAGCGAGCGTCAGCCGCATTGACTGCTTTTATTACCTTGATTGAGCGCTTGCAGGCACAAACAGCTAACATGGAGCTGGATGAGCAAATCACTGAAATCATCAATTCCAGTGGTTTGTATGCGTATTTTGAACAATCAAAAGTCGATAAATCAGCCTCCAAACTGGAAAATTTACAAGAATTAGTCAGTGCGGGCAGACAATTTCGTTATGAACAAACAGACGATGAAGAAGAATTGCCGTTGTTAGCGGCATTTTTAGCGCATGCTTCTTTGGAAGCGGGTGACATGCAAGCCGATGAAAACGAATGTTATGCGCACATGATGACGTTGCACGCCGCCAAGGGCTTGGAGTTTCCCATCGTGTTTATGGTCGGACTTGAAGAGGGGTTATTTCCAGGAAAGCAATCGTTGGAAGAGCCTGGTCGACTGGAAGAAGAGCGTCGGCTCTGTTATGTTGGTATGACGCGTGCCAAGGAAAAACTACTGATTTCATACGCTGAAATTCGCCTTCAATATGGAAAAAAAGAATACCACAGTCCATCGCGATTTTTGAGTGAGTTACCCCGTGAATTGCTGGTACTTGATTAAGCTAATTTGACTGCATAAGCGTCTAGTGCTAGGGTTGCGCGAGGTTAAAATAAATTTAATTAATTAATGGGAGAAACACATGAAGTTGAGCAAATTATTAACAGCTAGTGCCTTAGTAAGCCTTATGGCATCCCCAGCAGTCATGGCGGATAACACCGTGTCGCCAGAACAAAAAAAACAGATTGAACAAATTGTCCATGACTACCTAGTGGCCAACCCTCAGGTATTAATGGAAGCATCACAAGCATTGCAGGCTATACAACAAGCCACGATGGAAAAAGCGGCTCAATCAGCCATTGCAAAAGAGGCGGACCAACTGCTTGCTGGAAAGCTGGCTGTAGCGGGTAACCCTAAAGGGGCTGTTACCTTGGTTGAATTTTTTGATTACCAATGCGGCCATTGTAAAAAAATGAAATCGGTTTTTGCTGAGATCGTTGCAAAAAATGCTAACGTACGAATTGTTTATAAAGAGTTCCCTATTTTTGGAAAAAATTCTGAAGTGGCATCCAAAGCGGCTTTAGCGGCTGGAATGCAAGGCAAATACATGGCGCTTCACGATGCATTGTTGCTAATGGACACGCCACTGGATGAAAAAGTAGTCATGGATGCGGCTGCCGCTGCTGGTTTGAACATGCCTAAATTGAAAGTGGACATGGAAAGCAAGGCTGTTTCTGATGAATTGGCTGCTACCCGTAAACTTGCAGAATCCCTGCATTTGATGGGAACGCCTGCTATTATTGTTATGGCGACGCCTGCAGGTGTTCTGTTAGCGAGTACTGAGCCTTCATTTATTCCAGGTGGTGCAAGTTTTGAAGCATTGCAAGCCTTGGTTGATAAAGCGACTGCGGCTGGTAAGTAACAATGTGGTCCCTTCTCCCGCGAGAAGGGACAATAACAAGGTCAAACCGATGTCATTACCCAAAACATTCCAGGATATTATTTTAACATTGCAACAATTTTGGGCCGCACAAGGTTGCGTGCTGTTGCAACCGCAGGACTTGGAAGTAGGGGCAGGGACATTTCATCCCGCAACATTTTTACGCGCTATTGGTCCGGAACCTTGGTCAGCGGCTTATGTTCAACCGTGTCGACGTCCTACTGACGGTCGATATGGTGAAAACCCAAATCGTTTACAACAGTATTATCAATTTCAGGTTGTGCTAAAACCATCCCCCTTAAATATACAGAAAATTTACTTGGATTCCTTAGCCGCACTGGGAATTGATTCATTGCTTGATGATATTCGCTTTGTTGAGGACAACTGGGAATCACCTACGTTAGGTGCGTGGGGTTTGGGTTGGGAAGTTTGGCAAAATGGCATGGAAGTATCCCAATTTACTTATTTCCAGCAAGTGGGCGGCCTGTCCTGCAAACCTGTAACCGGTGAGCTTACCTATGGTCTTGAACGCCTTGCTATGTCGATACTAAAGGTGAACAGTATTTTCGATATTCCCATGACTAAAACGGCGCATGGCGTGGTTACTTATGGCGATGTGTTTCGTCAGAATGAAGTTGAAATGTCGACTTATAATTTTGAGCAAGCCAACGTGGATGTTTTATTTCAGCAATTTGATTATTACGAATCGGAATCACAAAAGCTCATTGCCTTGCAATTATCAATACCCGCCTATGAAATGGTGATGAAAGCCTCCCATGTTTTTAATTTGCTCGATGCCAGACATGCGATTTCAGTTAGCGCACGCCAACGCTATATTTTACGTGTCAGGCAATTATCACGCGCTGTAGCCCTTGCCTGGTTTCAAGCGCGCGAAGCGTTGGGCTTTCCATTGCAGGTGTCTCATGTCGAATGATTTGTTATTTGAGTTAGGTTCAGAAGAATTGCCGTCAGGCAGTGTCAAACCATTAGCTGATGCGCTAGCTGCCAATATTGTTACTGGATTGGATGAGGCAAATTTATCACATGGTGAGGCACATTGTTTTGCCACGCCTAGACGATTGGCGGTGTTAATTTATGATGTACAAGCCAAACAAGCAAGCCAGACTATCATGCGTCGGGGACCCAGCCTTATGGCGGCCATTGATGCGTCAGGGCAGCCTACACAGGCGCTGCTTGGTTTTTCCAGGTCTTGTGGTGTAACCGTGGCTGACTTGACCACTACCAAAACAGATAAAGGTGAGTTTTGGTGCTATGAATCCATTCAAACGGGTGCGAATACGTCCGATTTACTTCCAAGCATGATAACCGATGCCATTGCTGGCTTGCCGATTCCAAAACCCATGCGTTGGGGTTCCGGCGTGTTTGAGTTTGCGCGTCCAGTTCATTGGGCGGTGTTATTATTTGGCGATGACGTGGTGCCTGCTAAAATACTGGGTGTAAACACAGGTCGTAACAGCTTCGGTCACCGATATCATCATCCTCAAGCACTGGCGATTGCAACACCTCGTCAGTATGAGTCGCAAATGCGGAAAGCGTTCGTGCTGGCTGATTTTGATGTTCGTCGCCAAACCATTATTCAGCAGGTGCAGAAATTAGTCGCAGAACAAGATAAATACGCCGTGATGCCTGACTCCCTTTTGAATGAGGTGACATCGATTGTTGAATGGCCAAATGCATTGCTGGCCAATTTTGAGCATGAATTTTTGATTGTGCCGCCTGAAGCATTGATTGCCTCAATGCAATCGCACCAAAAATGTTTTGCCTTGCGTGATAGTCGTGGTAATTTATTGGCGCAGTTTATTACGATAGCCAATATTGCCAGTCGAAATCCTCAGCAGGTTATTTCAGGCAATGAAAGCGTCATGCGCGCCCGCTTGAGCGATGCGGCATTCTTTTTTCATCAGGATAAAAAACAGGCGCTAGCTTACCATCAAGCCGCCACAGCAAAGGTTTTATTTCAACAACAGTTGGGGAGTCTGGCTGACAAAGCCATGCGTATGCAGACGTTTCTGGCCCATTTTGCAGACGCTCTCCGCCTTGATTCCACGCAGGCGAAGCGTGCCGCCGAATTAAGTAAATGCGATTTGATGACCGGCATGGTGGGCGAGTTTCCTGAGTTACAAGGCATGATGGGTTATTATTATGCGCTTCACGACGGCGAGCCGCTAGCTGTGGCACAAGCATTAAATGAACAGTATATGCCTCGTTTTGCTCATGATGCGCTGCCGCAATCAGCTTTAGGGATCGCCATGTCGCTGGCTGACCGATTGGATACGCTGGTGGGTGCGTTTGCGATTGGTCAAAAGCCAACGGGTGCGAAAGATCCCTTCAAACTAAGGCGTCATGCGCTTGCGGTCGTACGCTTGTTAATTGCGATGCCAACGCCGTTGAATTTATCCACGTTGATTAGTCAGACTCGCCATATTTATGGCGCAAGTTTACAGGAGGTAGATAAGGCGCTAGTTGAACTGCGTCCCTTTATCCTTGAACGATTGCAGTCATTTTATCAAAGCCTTGGTGTCCCGCTTGAGTTTGTGAATGCTGTGCGTGCACGTCAGGATGATTGGTTGTTTGATCTGGATAAACGCGTCAAGGCATTGCAGGACTTCATTCATTTGCCAGAAGCGCCAGCGCTGTCTGCCGCGTGTAAACGCGTGAATAATCTGTTGCAACAGGCATCAATACCGAATGATGATCAGTCGATTGATTTAACGCTGTTGAGCGAACCGGCTGAAAAAGCGTTATTTGAAAAAATACAAATGGTTGAAGAGCTAGTCACACCGCGTTATAGCGCAAGTGATTATAGTTTTATATTAAGTCAGCTCGCCAGTTTACGAGAACCCGTGGATGTCTTTTTCGAGCAGGTTATGGTGATGGTTGATGAAATTAGTTTACGGGAAAATCGATTGCGTTTGTTAGCACGATTGCAGCGTTTACTGCAAGGTGTTGCTGATATTTCTCTGTTGCAGACGGTATCATGACGAAACTCATCATTCTGGATCGTGATGGAATAATAAATCAGGACTCACAGGGCTACATCAAATCACCGGATGAATTTATCCTGTTTCCGGACAGTGCGCAGGCCATTGCACGCCTGAACGCGGCTGATTATCGAGTCGCTGTGGCAACCAACCAATCCGGTGTTTCTCGTGGGCTTTACGATGAAGCACAGCTGGCGGCGATCCATGACAAAATGCGCGTGAGCGTGCGGGCTGTAGGTGGGTGTATTGATTGGGTTGTGTACTGTTCACACATGCCTGACTCAGGATGCCTTTGTCGCAAGCCCAAGCCTGGTTTATTGTTCAACATCGCCAAGCATTTTCATTGTTCATTGAAGCACGTACCGTTTGTTGGTGACCGTGTGACAGATATCATGGCAGCCGAAGCCGCTGGTGCCACACCCATTATGGTGCTGTCATCAATGACGAACAGCGCGACGTTGATTGATTACCCGCATGTGCCTGTGTATGAATCACTGGCGGCTTATGTTGATGCCTTGTTAAGCCATGAATGAAGCGGGTGCTATGATGGGATCTTTTCGTTTAAAGGCAACGTTTGAAAAACTCGTGCTCTTGTCAGATAACTTCTTGCCATTGTTTGTCGACTTTAACAGCCTTATTGCGAAAAAACGGCGTAATGCAGGCAAAAAACAGGCCCTGGTGCAGGCGTGTAAACCGGCTATAGGCATGCGTATTATCGATGCGACAGCAGGATGGGGCAGAGACGCGGCCGTACTCGCCAGTTTTGGAGCGGATGTGTTGATGCTTGAACGTCAATCGATGATGGCTGCATTATTGTATGATGGGCTGAGTCGTCTCCCGCTAGAATCACCGCTAAAGCTTTCTCTGATGCATACCGATTCCAAACACTATTTGCAAACATTGCCAATCACGGATTATCCAGATGTGATTTACATCGATCCCATGCATCCGGAACGTCAAAAATCAGCATTGGTTAAAAAAGACATGCAGGCTCTACAGCAGTTGATAGGAGCGGATGACGATGTGCTTGAATTAATTCAACTGGGCTTGACGCGCACACGTCAGCGTGTTGTTGTAAAATGGCCGCAGCGTCTGCCTGCGTTGTTACAGCCTGATGCTTGTATTGCAGGTAAAACGGTGCGGTTTGATATTTATTTAAAACGCGGATAACTCCTCACGCTGTCTTCTCGCATCATTCAAATCTTCAATGCGTCGGCGGCGTTCGAGTTTAGTGG
The DNA here is from genome assembly GCA_038923045.1 of Legionellaceae bacterium. Taxonomy (GTDB): domain Bacteria; phylum Pseudomonadota; class Gammaproteobacteria; order Legionellales; family Legionellaceae; genus DDPF01. The sequence continues at coordinate 6,995 of JBCKWE010000017.1, read as the reverse complement.
TTAAATTAACAGGATGAGTACCGTCCTGGGTATCATTTGATTTGTTGTTCTTATCATTGCTGGTGTTATCGGCAATCCGTGATTTGCTCATGGTCATTCATCCCTATGATATGATTTATTTCTGATACGAAAATAGCATGAATCAGGGCTGAATAACAGTGGAATTTTTAGAGCACCTCATTTAACTACGCTTGACGGCGCACTAGGTTTAATTTTTCAAGCAACGCGACCGCCGAAACTTCTCCGACCACCCGAAGTTTCTCTAATTCCTCACCTTCAGCATCAAAAAACAAAAACGTAGGTGGTGCTACGACACTAAAGTAGGAGAGTAACGCACGGCTGTCGTCATTATTGGCGCTAAGGTCAGCGGTTAGCATCATAACGGTACTCAGAGCGTTTTTTACCTCAGGATTCTGTAATGTGGTGGCTAGAATAACCTTGCACGACGTACACCAGTCCGCATAAAAATCAACGACTAGCGGTTTGCCTTCGGCCTTAGCACTTGCCAATATGCTCAAGGCTTCATTCAATGTTGTAGCGGTTATTTTTTGCGATGTTGTGCTTGACTCAGTTGTTCTGATTTCATATTTTAGGGGTAGCAGTGGATTATCATGGCCCTGGCTTGCACCGATTAAAATTAAAAAACCATAAGCTAATAAAATAAGCCCGGCACCTTGATTGAATTTTCCAAGATTAGAATCGGTTTTTCTCAACGCACCCAGATAAATGCCAGAGAAAATCAACAGAGAAGCCCATAATCCCATGGTGACAGGACTAGGCAGTAGACGGCTCATTAAATAAATGGCGACAGCGAGCAGTATTACGCCAAAAAAAGCTTTGACTTCATTCATCCATTGTCCGGCTTTTGGCAATAGTTTACCGGCGGAGGTACCAATCAACAGCAAGGGCGTTCCCATACCAAGGCTTAAAAAAAACAAAGAAAACATGCCGAGGCTAATACTTCCCTCATGCGCAATATACCCAAGAACGCCAATCAAAGGAGCTGTGACACACGGTGAGAGGATTAAAATGGACAGGCAACCCATGAGGGCAGCACTCAGATAATGTCCGCCAGATTGGCTGCGAGTGATGCTCGCCATTTTGTTTTGCAAGGATTGCGGCAGGCGTAGTTCGTAAACGTTAAACATCGACAGGGCTAGTGCGATAAATATGAGGCTAAACAGACCAATCGCCCCTCTTGATTGCATCATTACTTGCAGGTTGTTACCCATGAAGGCAATCACCGCACCGATTAAGCTATAGGTAATTGACATGCTTAACACATAACTCAATGAAAGAAAAAACGCCTTGCGAGTCGATAAATGATGACCGTGGCCAACAATGATTCCAGATAGTACCGGGATCATCGGCAATACACACGGCGTGAAGGCGAGTAGCAAGCCGAAGCCAAAGAAACTTAATATAACAAAGCCCCAACTGCTGTCGTAGAATAATTGTTCAAGTTCGGAGCCTGTTTTTATTTCCTTAAGCGCAGGCTTTTCTTCTTCAATGTTGACTTGAGTCAATGCTAGGTTGGTATCAAAGGTTAATTTAATTTTACGCCGCTGAGGCGGATAACAAAACCCTTCATCAGAGCAACCTTGGAAATGGACATCAACCAAGGCTTCCCCCGGCTCTTTACCGAGAACCGGAACAGTGAGAGACATTTGATTGCGATAAATATCGTAAGTGATCCCACGTGCATCTGTTTTTTGAAGCGCTTTCGGGAGAATAATACGGCCTAAATTAAAGTTTATCAGATCGCCAATAGATAATTTGATTTTTTCCTTGTATAAGAAAAATCCTTTTTCAATGTGCCAATCAAGCGAAAATGCATTGGGATTAGTAGGCTTGGCTGTGAGTTGAAAGACGGCGTCTGCGGGTGGTGGATTTGCAAAACCAAACACGGATGTGAAGAACAAGATTGAAAACAAACACATTTTTTTCATTGCTGACCTTTAGATACAACATGTAGATCACCATTGTAGAATATGTATCAAAAAAAACCTAAATATTTTTTAACGCTACCCTTGAAAACAAGGGGGATGTCCCCATATAACCGACATTAGCACCGTTTTATAACGGTAGCTTAAGCGAATAACATTTTGTTATAGTGTTTTTTTGATATTAAAACGGGAGAAAATTAGTATGAAGATTCGTCCTTTACATGATCGTGTTGTTGTTCGTCGTTTGGAAGAAGAGCGTACGTCTGCGGGTGGGATTGTGATTCCAGATAGCGCTGCTGAAAAACCAATGCGTGGTGAAATTGTGGCTTTTGGACCTGGTAAAATATTGGAAAATGGTGATGTACGTGCACTGGCTGTTAAGTTAGGCGACATCGTTCTGTTTGGCAAGTATTCTGGTACAGAAGTTAAAATTGACAATCAAGAATTGGTTGTGATGCGTGAAGACGACATCATGGGCGTTATTGAAAAATAATTGACTAATAATGTTAAGTGGAGATAATTACAATGGCTAAAGAATTACGATTTGGCGACGAAGCGCGTCAACAAATGCTTGCTGGTGTGAATGCGTTAGCAAATGCGGTACAAGTAACAATGGGTCCTCGTGGACGTAATGTTATATTGGAACGTTCCTATGGTGCCCCTACGGTCACGAAAGACGGTGTGTCTGTTGCGAAAGAAATTGAATTTGAAGATCGTTTCAAAAACATGGGCGCACAAATGCTTAAAGAAGTGGCATCTAAAACGTCTGATACGGCTGGTGATGGTACAACGACTGCAACTGTATTAGCGCGTTCCATTTTGGTTGAAGGCCATAAAGCGGTTGCTGCTGGCATGAATCCTATGGATCTGAAACGTGGTATCGACAAAGCAGTTTTGGCTGTAACCAAGCATTTGGAAGCCATGTCCAAACCCTGTAAAGACAGCAAAGCCATCGCTCAGGTAGGTACTATTTCTGCTAATGCTGATGAAGCTGTTGGTTCTATCATTGCTGAAGCCATGAGTAAAGTGGGCAAGGAAGGCGTCATTACTGTTGAAGACGGTAATGGTCTGGAAAATGAATTGACTTTTGTTGAAGGCATGCAGTTTGACCGCGGTTATATTTCTCCATACTTCATCAACAACCAACAAAACATGACAACAGAACTTGAGCATCCGTACATTCTGCTGGTTGACAAAAAGATCTCCAGTATTCGCGATATGTTGCCTGTATTGGAAGGCGTTGCAAAATCTGGTCGTCCCTTGTTGATCATTGCTGAAGACGTTGAAGGCGAAGCATTGGCTACGCTGGTTGTTAACAACATGCGCGGAATTGTTAAAGTATGTGCTGTTAAAGCGCCTGGTTTTGGTGATCGTCGTAAAGCCATGTTGCAAGACATTGCTATTCTGACTGCATCTCAAGTAATTTCTGAAGAAGTTGGCAAAAGCCTTGAAGCGGCTACGCTGGAAGACCTCGGTACTGCAAAGCGCATTGTTATCACGAAAGAAAACACCACAATTATTGATGGTGCAGGTAAAGCGGTTGATATCACGGCTCGTATGGCTCAAATTACCTCACAAATAGAAGAAACGTCTTCTGATTACGACAAAGAAAAATTGCAAGAACGTGTTGCCAAATTGGCAGGCGGCGTTGCAGTAATCAAGGTTGGTGCGGCTACTGAATTTGAAATGAAAGAGAAAAAAGCGCGCGTTGAAGATGCCTTGCATGCAACCCGTGCGGCTGTTGAAGAAGGCGTTGTTGCTGGTGGCGGTGTTGCACTGGTTCGTGCTCAAAAAGCATTGGATGGTTTGAAGGGTGATAACCATGACCAAGACATGGGTATCGACATTCTGCGTCGTGCCATCGAGTCTCCATTACGACAAATTGTTGCTAATGCTGGCTATGAGGCTTCCGTTGTTGTGAACAAAATTGCTGAAAACGAAGGCAATTATGGTTTCAACGCCGCCACAGGTGAATACGGTGACATGGTTGAATTAGGAATTCTGGATCCAACCAAGGTAACCCGTACAGCTTTGCAAAATGCGGCATCGATCGCAAGCTTGATGTTGACCACTGAATGTATGGTCGCTGATATGCCTAAGAAAGATAGCGGTGCTGGTGACGCTGGTGGTATGGGCGGCATGGGTGGAATGGGCGGCATGATGTAATTGCTCCCTCTGTTATTAAAAAACCCGCTGAAAGGCGGGTTTTTTTTACGTGATAAAAAATGTTTCCATGTTACACTGAAGTGGCTACTAACAAATGGAGTTTGAGACATGAGTCAGTTAATGAATAGCTTATCGATTATTATGGCGGATACCTATGCGCTGTATCTTAAAACACAAAATTACCATTGGCATGTAAAAGGCCCGCATTTTAAGCCATTACATGATCTATTCGAACTGGAATACCGTGAGTTGGCCGAAGCCGTTGATACGGTTGCTGAACGGATGCTGATGATGGGGCATAAAGCACCGGCTACGTTCAAAGAATTTGAGCAATTAAAGACGATTAAAGATGGTGATTCTGATTTGCGTTCGAATCAAATGGTGAGTGAATTGGCTGTGGATAATGCAACGCTTGTGAAAGATTTGAATAAAGCGATGTTGTTGGCGCAGGAAGCGGGTGATGAGGGTACCGTTAACTTGTTGGCAGATCGCATTGCGGTTCATCAGAAAGCACACTGGATGTTGAGTGCCTCTCGGGAAGTGTAAGGTTTTATGTACCGATTTATATTTCCATTCAGTTTATTTTTAGGTGCTAGTTTATTATTTGTTATCCAGCCGATGGTGGGCAAGGTGTTGTTGCCAGTGTATGGCGGCACGCCGGCCGTCTGGACGGTTTGCATGCTGTTCTTCCAATCTCTATTGTTGGTAGCGTACGGGTATGTGTGGTTTTTAAGCCGGGTGCGACGTTGGCGTATAGTGCATTTGTGTATTTGTGGTTTAAGTTTATTGGTTTTGCCTTTGGCATTAGTACCTGTGTTAGGAGAAGGTGCTCCTGAATTTATTATTCTAAAAAATTTATTACTGCAATTGGGATTGCCATTGTTAGTGGTAGGATCTTCGGCGCCCTTGTTACAATTTGCATTTAGTCAAACCAATCAGAAACAATCGGCTGATCCTTATTATTTATATGCAGCCAGTAATATTGGCAGTCTTCTGGCCTTGCTAAGCTATCCTTGGTTAATCGAACGGTATTGGGGGGTTGGTCAGCAATTTCATGCTTGGAATGTTATTTATGGCCTGTATCTAGCGATATTATATTGGGTGCTGGTAGGCGTTCGCTATCAACAGCCTGTGTCTATAGTGGAAAAATCGACTCTATTCGCGTGGCATGCTTGCGCTAAATGGATTTTTTTAAGCTTTATTCCTTGCAGTTTGATGATGGGGGTGACGTTTTATATTTCTACCGATGTCGCTGCAACGCCCTTGTTTTGGGTGTTACCCTTGGCGCTCTATTTACTCTCATTTGTTATCACATTTGCACGTAATTCAATTATTCCACATGCCTGGGTTGTGCGTTTTGCGTTGTTATTTTTAGCGTTGCCTGTTGTCGGGTTTATCATCGGTACAAATCATATTCCTGCATGGCTATTAATCATAACGCTACTGGCCAGTTTTTTTGTTTTGGCATTATTATGCCATGGCGAATTGGTGCGCATGCGCCCCGATGTGAGCCATTTGACGACGTTTTATTTTTGTCTTGCGCTGGGTGGAGTACTGGCTGGCGTGTTTAATGGTTTGATTGCGCCCAAGCTGTTTGTGCATGCTTATGATTACCCACTGATCATTTTGTTGGCGATAGTGTGTATTCCGGTAAAGCGTAATTGGCGAAGCAAACGCGAGTGGTTAGTCCCGTGTCTTTACTTGCTCATGTTGACCTTGAATCATTACCTCCTCCCTACGGCGTTCAAAAGCTATCATGTAATCGAATTTTTGATACTGGCACTGATTGTCATTCGACCGTCCTCTATGCAAAGTCGTTTTTTAAGCATGGCGGTATTATTTATATTTATATTCATGCCCTGGTTTAATCCGAGGCCTATTCTTTATCAGCAGCGAAATTTTTATGGTGTGAAACAGGTTTTTTCACAAGCAGGTGTGCATGTTCTCATGAGTCAGAGCACCATGCATGGTTTTCAAGTGCTGCAGGATGTGAATCCAACCGACGGTGCACGTGCGTATTACGCATCCGTCCTGCCGGTTGTGCAATATTTGCAAGCCGCGCATCAGCCATTGGCAGCGATGGTTTTAGGCTTAGGCACCGGTATAATGGCTTGCCAGTTTCATGCTAACGATAAGCTCAGTATGGTTGAAATTGATGAGCAAGTGATTGCTATTGCGCGCGATCCTAGCTTGTTCACCTATTTGCGCGATTGCCCGCCAAAAACCACATTGATTCGGGACGATGGGTTGTTGGCCGTCACAAAGGTACCTGATGCCTCATTGGAATTATTGGTCATGGATGCCTTTACATCCGATGCTATTCCTGTGCATTTACTGACATTGGAAGCTTTTTCGCAATACAGGCAAAAAATTACTCGCGATGGCGCGATCCTTGTGAATATTAGTAATCGTCACTTACGTGTATTGCCCGTATTAACAGCCGCTGGTCGCAAGCTGGATATGATTGTGTTGCAGAAACAGCACGCAGGCGATCCGCTAGTGGGTAGCATGGCTGCGGAGTGGGCTTTGCTGACGACGAATGAGGCATTGGCGGCTCGACTGATTTCTCAAGAAGGCTGGCGGTTTGTGGCAGATTCAGAGGCAAGGCTGTGGACAAATGATTATTCTAATATTGTGCCTTTATTGAAATGGGGTAGGCTGCGATAACGCCTCATCCACCGGGCCAAAATATTTAATATGCCCACCTTCTAATAATAACGCTTTATTGCAGCACGCTCGTATAATCTCATTTGAATGACTGGCAATAACCACGATACTGGATAGCTTTACTAATGACAGCATGCGATCCCGTGCTTTTTTCATAAAATCAGCATCACCGGCACCAAAAATTTCATCGATTAACAAAATTTCGGGTTGAATGCT
>JBCKWE010000016.1:0-32814 GCA_038923045.1 Legionellaceae bacterium | reverse complement strand
CTCATTATTCAATTGGAAAATACTCTTCCCACGTCAAAACTCTCTCTTCTGTGGCACCATTTATTAAAAATAATCTGATTACGGGATCCCAACAGGGATCGTTAATACCGGTCTTTGCGTATTAGTATCCCCTGATGCCAGCAAGTTATATATCTGTGCAAGCAAAGCAAATGTTTTTTTCGAAGCGATGTCATTATCGGCGATATAAAACCAATGATTACGATAAAAAACTTTTGTATTAACAAGACCATCTGGTCGGCTGTTGGAGACATGGATACGCAGCAATCCTCGCGTTATTTTTGTCAAATCATAATAGGTCCCGTCTGGATTTTTAATCATGTCAATTAAACCCTGCTGGACCGCATCCGGAGTAATTTCTACGGCATGCCGTAGAAATAGCAGTATTCCCATAAATGAACGTTGTCTAACGACAAAAATATTATTCTGCCCGCTGAGTAATCTAATATCCTGATGATCCACCATATAAAGCATACGAGGGGAACCTGTCACACCTAGTAATTTATATAATTTTTTTATCTTTGGATCATGGATATATTCCTTGTTGATAACCCCCACGATACTTTTAATGGCTGGAATCGTAATCATGTTTGGTTGGGATGGAGCGATAGAGCCGCCTAAGTTTAGAGCGGTTGATGTGGGGCTTGCCGGCACGCTAGCCTCGTCAGTACCCTTGATTTCAGTGATTTGACCAAAGATATAGTCAATCATCCCTTCATTTCGTAATGAAGTTAATAAATTGAAAATCTCACTAATTTTCCTGAAATCAGGTGGTGTACTCTGTGTGACAAGCGAAACGTTATCCAACCGTTCAGTGGAATTTAACTGTTCAATTAAAACACGGAATAATATGGATGCGCTCCACCCTGATTTTAATAACAGATAAATGTCATCAATTGACACCGGGCGCATCATCTGATGGGTAAATAGAGCACCCTGCAATGGCGTATATGAAATAGTAGGGCTATCAGAGATAGATGCACTTGGAGTCAGTCCATAGGATAGGGACGAGTTAAAGGCCGTAGTCACTGATGTAGAGAGCAGACCTAATGCTGAACTACGATTATTCGTGGTTGATGATGTAGGCGAGCTCGTTATGCTTCCACCACTGGACAGAGAAAACGATTTTGAGGACGTAATGCTATCAACACTCACAAAATAGGGCCTGTCTTCAAATCGCATACGCACCATGTTAAGTAATAACTGCTGTTCGTCACTGGTAATCACGGCACTGTTATACATAGCACGGTCGTTAGGCAATAGAACTGCCCCAGGCGTGGTGCAACCCGTTAAAAGGATCACAGAGAACAGCGATAAAAGTCCGTGTTTTATTATAGTGCAGCCTATGTTAATTAAAAATGTCGCCTTCATGGCTTATAGTCCAAATTATAGTAATAAATTCATACGATACAGGGTATCTTCATACCCATGCAATTGCAATTGCAATTGCAATTTAAATAATAATATCATGTGTTTTAATAAACTTAATCAATCACTATAATACATCTCAAACTCAGCAGGATGCACCAAGCCGCGAACGTGGGCGATATCTGCGCGGCGCAAGGTGATGCAGCTGTTAAGAAAGCTTTTGCTGAATACATCGCCTTGCAGAAGGAAGTCATGATCTTTTTCCAGTGACTCAATGGCCTGATCCAGTGAATCAGCAACCGTTGCAACATCTATTAATTCTTCCGGTGGCAAGTCATATAAATTTTTATCCATCGGTTGACCTGGGTGAATTTTCTTCTGAATCCCATCTAAACCGGCCATCATCATGGCAGAAAATGCCAGATAAGGGTTGGCTGTGGCGTCAGGAAAACGCACTTCAATCCGGCGGCTCTTGGGGTTATTTACATGCGGGATACGAATGGCGGCTGAGCGGTTGCGTGCTGAATAAGCCAACAAAACAGGGGCTTCAAATCCCGGGACTAGTCGTTTGTAACTGTTAATGCCGGGGTTGGTGAACACGTTTAATGCACGCGCATGTTTAATAATACCCCCGATATAATACAGGGCTGTTTCGGACAAGCCAGCATATTGATCACCTGCAAATAGGTTGACACCATTTTTAGCTAACGATTGATGACAATGCATGCCACTGCCGTTATCACCCACCAGCGGCTTAGGCATGAACGTGGCGGTTTTACCATAATTATGCGCTACGTTGCGGACAACGTATTTAATAATTTGCAGTTCATCTGCCTTTTTAGTCAGTGAGTTAAACCGTGTTGCCACTTCACACTGGTTGGCTGTAGCAACTTCATGATGATGCGCTTCAACAACAATGCCTAATGATTCGAGCGTCAGGCAAATGGCTGAACGGAGATCCTGTGATGAATCGGTCGGTGGAAGGGGGAAATAACCGCTCTGAACCGCTGGACGATGTCCAATATTGCCACCTTCGATTGCCTGGCCGGAATTCCATTGTGCTTCTTCAGCGTTGATTTTGTAAAATGAGCCACTCATGCTGGTTTCCCAACGCACATCATCAAAAATAAAAAATTCAGGCTCAGGTCCAAAATACACGTCATCCGCGATGCCGGTTGATTGCAAATAGGCTTCTGCCCGCTGTGCCAGTGACCGTGGATCACGGTCATAACCTTGCATGGTTTGCGGATCAACCACATTGCAGTGAATAAACAAGGTGCTGTCCTGATAAAATGGATCCGGGAGAATCGTGGTTAAATCAGGCAGCAAAGCCAAATCTGATTGATGAATTTTTTGCCATCCCTTGAATGAGGATCCGTCAATCATTTTACCATTTTCAACGAAATCATCGTTCACAGCAGAAACTGGGATCGTAATATGCTGCTCTTTCCCGCGCGTGTCTGTAAACCGCAAATCAATAAATTTAGCATCATGTTCTTTAATCGCTTCAAGTAGCGCATTTTTACTCATTAATTACTCCAGATTACTGTGGGTGACTTATGTTTTGGGATATATTAAACTATCTGAGGTTAAAATAAAATCAGGACAACATGGGTGCATACCAATATCACGCACTAAATAAGTCAGGTCGGACATTTAAAGGCATTGTTGAAGCCGATAGTGAACGTCATGCCCGTCAATTAGTTCGCGAACAGGGAATGATCCCGGTTCAATTGCATACTCTGAAAAAACGACAGCTTTCAAGCAATCGCGATAAACTATCAGCCGTTGACCTGTCTCTATTAACCCGTCAATTAGCCACCCTGCTTGCGGCGGGAATTCCCATTGAAGAGTCATTACGCGGTGTTTCTGAACAATCTGAGAAATCCAATGTGCGGCAACTCATTATTGGTGTGCGATCTAAGGTCATGGAGGGTTACGCCCTGGCTCAGGCAATGGGCGATTATCCGCAGGCATTTCCCGAGCTGTATCGGGCCACCGTGTCGGCAGGTGAGCATACCGGTCGCTTGGATGCGGTCTTAGAAAAACTGGCCGATTACACTGAAAATCAACAAGAAACGCGCCAAAAAGTGACTCAGGCCTTGATTTATCCATCGTTGATGATTGTGGTGTCCACAGCGATTATCTGTTTTTTGTTAGCCTTTGTCGTCCCTAAAATTATTGAGGTTTTTACCAGCAGTGGCCAAACGTTGCCCGCCATGACAATGGTATTGCTTAACATTAGCTCGTTTGTCAAATCATACGGCCTGTATCTGTTAATCGTCATGGCCCTGCTCGTTACGGGCTTCAGACGAGGTCTGGCTAATCCACGTTTCAAGCTAAAGTGGCACCAGCTCATACTCAAACTCCCGGTTGCCTGTTATTTGGTTAAAACTATAAACGCCTCACGTTATATCCATACCTTCGGCATTCTGTTTGTAGCTGGCGTCAATGTATTGGAAACGATGCGTGTATCAGCGAGCCTTGTTAGCAACCTAGTCATGCGCCGTGCGTTTGATAATGCTGCAACTCGCGTGCGGGAAGGAACGGCCATAAGCCTGGCATTGAAGGACACGCGTTTTCTCGGGCCAATGGCTACTCATTTAATTGCCAGTGGCGAAAAGAGCGGGCAATTGGCCGCCATGATGGAGCGCGCCGCCATGCATATGGATAAAGAAGTACAACGAATGGTGGATACTGCATTGACCTTGCTGGAACCTCTGGTCATACTTTTCATGGGGGCGGTGGTGCTGTTTATCGTGCTGGCAACCTTGCTACCCATTTTTTCAATGGAACAACTGGTCACCTAGGAGTTTATGTTTATGCGTAATCAACAAGGCTTTTCGCTTATTGAGATCATGGTCGTGGTTGTCATCCTGGGGATTCTGGCAGCCCTTGTGGTACCTAAAATCATCCACAGGCCTGATGAGGCTCGCGTTGTAAAGGGCAAACAAGATGTGCTGGCGATTCAAAGCGCGCTGGATTTATATAAACTGGATAACGGATTTTACCCATCCACAGATCAAGGTTTACAGGCGTTGGCACAAAAACCGTCCAGCACGCCCACGCCGCAAAATTGGCAACCGTATCTCAAGTCGCTCCCAAAAGATCCTTGGGGTCGCGATTACCTTTATCTGAACCCAGGCGCGCATGATGAGGTTGACGTGTTTACTTATGGTGCGAATGGCCTACAGGGAGGCACAGGGATTGATGCTGACATTGGTAACTGGAATGCGGGGTAATGAGGCATAAGGGCTTCAGCCTGATTGAAATCCTCGTGGTGTTGTTAATTGTCGGCATCACCATGGGTTTTGCTATGATGGCATTTGGTGATTTTGGTGAGAAGCGGCGCATTATGATTGCGGCCGAGCAATTCACGCATTATGTGAAGCTCGTTCAACAACAGGCAATACTCGAAACCAGTACGCTCGGGATTGGGTTTAATAATAACAACTATTATGTGTTGCGTTTATCCGCGTCAAACACCTGGTCGCCAATACAGAAAAAAAGTATTTTTCATCGGCAGCAGTTTCCAAAAGGATTGGTCATCCACTTGAGAAACACATCGTTTAAGCACGGCATCCCGCCAATTGTTATCAACTCATCCGGCGATATGACGGCCTTCACACTGGATTTTGGCACCACAAAACAAGCCACCATGACGACGATTTCAGGATCAAGCAATGGCGCCCTAATCATTCAAACTGAAAAATCACCATGAATAAATGCAAGGGATTTACGCTGATTGAGGTACTGTTGGCATTGGCTATCATCGCCATTGCCTTGACGGCACTGATCAAATCCACCGCACAAACTGTATCCAGCACAGCACGCATCAAAGAAAAATCAATCAGCCATTGGGTAGCGATGCAGGGCGTCGCTGCGATCCAGCTGGGGCTTTTAAACGTGCCGGCCACGCAAGAAATAACCCAAGTCACGACCATGCTGGGGCAACGCTGGTATTGGCGAGCTAAACTGCAATCAACACCCGTACCGTCTATGCAACAAATTAACATCACCGTCAGTAAAAACCAGTCTGGCCCATTTGGTGATTTATTAATTGCATTCAGGTGGATGCCATGAGACGTATTCTCGCACGTCATCCTGAGGAGCTTGCGACGAAGGACCTCCCATCATCAGGGAGATCCCTCGCGGTACTCGGGAAGACGTGGGGCTGTGCTCGGGACGACATACGAGGCTTCACCTTGCTTGAAATCCTCATCGCCCTGTCAGTATTTGCCATTTTAGCCACGATCACCTCATCCGCCATGTACCATGCCTTCAACACCCGCACTCGCGTGGCAGTCCATGCTGACCGATTGAACACCTTGCAATTGGCCATCGCCTTGATTCAACATGATACGCAGCAAATGGTTGCGCGTTCTGTTCTGGGCAAGGAACTGCATGTGTTCCCACCGTTTACTGGTCAACCAGCTTATGTTGAATTTACACACACAGGAGACGGTATATTAAAACGTGTGGCCTACCTGTGCCGCAATGGTCAGTTAATACGTCGCAGCTGGGAGGTGCTTGACACGCCAGTCCACCGTCAATATCAAGACAAATTGTTACTCGATAACCTGAAGCAATGTGGCTTTGCATACCTGGCGCACAATCAACAAATCCTACCTGATTGGCAGGAATATGCAGTGAAACAAGATCAACATCAGGAAACCCTGCCCTCCGCCATTCAATTCACGTTAACGTTAATAGACTGGGGCAGCATGCATTTGCTGTTCGTTATTCCGGAGGCACGCAATGCATGATAACCGACGGCAGAAGAACCAACACGGAAGCGCCCTGATTACAGCACTGTTCATCATGACACTGGTTGCTATTGCTGCAACCGCCATGAGCACGCGATTACAACTGGATATCTACCGAACACGCACAAGCATTGACAGCGACAAACGCTATTTAGCATCACAAGCCGTAACCGGGTGGGCAATGACGCAATTATCCGGCAAAAAGGCACCTTTTAAAGCACTGGATAAAACAGGTAAATTACTTGAATTTCCACAGAAACTACACCACATCTACCCAGGAATTGTCCTGGAAGGTAGTTTGCTTGACTGCCAAGCAAAATTCAACATCAACAACCTTCAAGATAAAAACAACCTTCAAAATAAAAAATACCAGATGCTTTTTTATAACCTGATAGGAAATACAGACGGAACAATTCCTGCAACACAACGTAAATTAATTGTGGATACTACAACCCACTGGATTGGCCGGTATCAGCCTGAGCGCGGGCATGATGAATTTATGGATTTTTACCTGAAACAAAAACCACCTTACTACCCAGGCTACCAACTCATGCAAAATGTTTCAGAATTTCGGCTGGTTTACGGTGTAACCCCGGCACTATATCAAGCCATGCTACCCAGCATTACAGCGCTTCCAGAAGCAGTGGCGATTAATATTAATACGGCATCAAAATCAATACTCATGGCGCTGGGCAATGGCTTGAACGAATCGCAAGTCAATGAATTACTGGAAGCACGCGGGCAAAAAGGGATTAACAACATGACAAAGATAACGCCTTTGTTAAAAACACTCACTATCCCGCTTGAACAAATCACGCTTGAAAGCAGTTATTTTTTAAGCATGGCTACGGCTACACTGGATGATAGCCGTTTGACAGTTTATACAGTGATTAAACGTGTGAAGAATAATAAAAATGAGGTTTTGTTGAGTATTGTTCGTGAGAGTTTGAATGTGCCGTAGATACGGATGCATTAGGTCAACACTTGAAAAAAACGGCCTCTTAATTGGACCGCTAGACATGATGATAGCCGCCCATGCGCAAGCTTTAGGCTCTATTTTGGTCACTAATAATGCTAGTGAATTTCACCGTGTTCCACATTTATTGGTTGAGGAGTGGGGCTTGGTTTGATGATTTGCGCCCCATTCATAATTTAAGTATACTTTAACTATTATCTATGTTATTTGGAGTACACTTAAATTGAACCACTTTCTACAAGAAACATTTGAGCGATTGATCGACCAAACCGACTTATCATTCAAGCGTTACCTATATGGCACGTTTCAATTAAGCCGTCTTACCGGACTCATTGGCCCACGAGGGGTTGGTAAAACCACGTTGATGCTTCAGTACATCAAAGAAAACCTAGCGCATGATCTCAAGGTGTTCTATTTTTCAGCTGACTCCATGTATTTTCGTCAGACGACGCTATTGGAATTTATTAATGATCTGTATCAATTGGAAGGCCATCGACTCTTTTTTATTGATGAAATTCATAAATACGCAAACTGGAATCAAGAGTTAAAAAATTTATACGATGCGTTTCCCGACATTAAAATTGTTTATTCTGGAAGCTCCATGCTTGAATTGGTAAAAGGAAGTCACGATTTATCAAGACGCGCAAAATTATATTATTTGCATGGGATGTCATTCCGTGAATATTTGAATTTTACTGAAAAATCTCACGTGATGCCCATTGATCTTTCAGCGTTACTGGCTAATCCGAAACAATTTAATGCCTTGGGACAGATGGATGCGGTTTTAGGACATTTTAAAAAATATTTAGCTGTGGGGTATTACCCCTTTGTTTTTGAAGAGCCACACACGTATTATGAACGTGTGATGAGTATCATTGATAAAATTAT
This sequence comes from Legionellaceae bacterium, assembly GCA_038923045.1. Taxonomy (GTDB): domain Bacteria; phylum Pseudomonadota; class Gammaproteobacteria; order Legionellales; family Legionellaceae; genus DDPF01. Next base: position 24,798 of record JBCKWE010000016.1, on the reverse strand, counting down.
TTTTGAAGATATTCCCAGTTATTTTGATTTAAAAACAAATAACCTTCATTTGTTTAAAAAGATATTAAGTTATCTTGCATCGATTCCTCCAGGAGAGGTGAACACCAATAATATTGCAAAAAATATGAACGTCGCGCATCAAACAGTATTTCATTATTTAACTATCTTGAACAGTGTTGGGTTAATTGAAATGATTTATCCGTTTGAAGGTGGAAATCAATATTTACGTAAACCACAAAAAATATTCCTAAATAACACAACGTTGCTATATGCATTACAACAGTTTGTTGGCGAGCCATTATCTGTCGGTACACTGCGTGAATTATATTTTATTCAGGCCTTACGCGATGCCAAGCAAACCGTTTACTATTCCAAACAAGCGGATTATCGAACCAAAAATTTTATTTTTGAAATCGGTGGGAAAAATAAAACCGCAACGCAAATAGCCCATTCATCGATGCCAGCGTTTTTAGTAAAAGATGACATTTTGGCAGCAAGCCAACACATGATACCGTTACTGTTTTTTGGGTTTACTTATTGAGTTGCAATACGCACGCATTATGGTAGGCTTTAGCAACGAAGCAAAGGACCGTATTTATTTATGCAGCACACTATGCAACATGACACTATTATTTTTCAATTGGCCACGCATTACCTGCCTAAAATAGCGCTACGGCTGGAACGTCTATTTCTATCCATTGAAGAGGCATGTGAAGAAACGCACCCCATTATTCATCATTATGCATTAAAAAATTTCATTGAAATTATCAAACTAATCGAAAAACCAGAATTAAAAAGTCGTTTTGTTAAAGAATTAATGCGCGTAGAGCATGCATTGAATAAATCCCAGGCCGGACTCTCCAACTCGGCTTATGCCAGCCTCTTTGTGCAGGTTCAAGTGTTAAGTCACATTGCTGGTCGCTTTGGTGAAGCCATCCATCTGAATCCATTTTTACTGTCAATCCAACAGACTCAATCTGCACACTATCGTGATTGTGAGGTCGACTCACCTCAATTATTGCTTTGGCTGGAATATGCTGGCGCTGATCGCCAATTGGATTTAAGGACTTGGTTAAAACATTTACGAACCTTGCAAGATACCGTCGCGGTTTATTTATCGTTATTGCGTAAAACAGCTGAATTTGAAACGATAGATTTACTTAATGGTTTTTATCAACGGTCAATACCATCCCAATTGTTATGTCAGCTGATTCTGCTACGCATGGATACACATTGCGGGCTTGTACCTAAAATACAGATAGGCCATCATGGTTTGAGCTTGCGGATGTGTGAGGCGAATTCAATGCTTGAGGTGCGGAATACGAATACTAAGGTTGAATTGGCTATTTGTCAGTTATAACCGCCAGCCCCCACGGGTTCTGTCGATATTTTATATCGTGATACTTCTGGAAATTATGGAATAGGGCCTTTATACTACCTATACTCAAACTTTATTAGCCCAATTACTAAATTGATACTGACAATGAAAAGTTATAATAAAATTATCTTAAGTATGTCTGCTTTTAGCAGTGTGCGCATGATAACAGGAGCTATATCTGTCATTTATATGTTCACTTCAGGGCTTGGATTAAATAGCATAGCTTATGTTAAGGTCCTTCAAGCTATAGTAACGCTATGCTTTAGCCTCAGCATGGCTAACTTCATGGATAAATTTAATAGAAAAGCAATTTACCTAACCGCCATGATTTCATCAGCATTATGGCTCCTTATATTATTTTTAGGAGGGTACTTCATAAATGTTCTTTGTTTTTACATTGCTGAGGTATTTAATGCCATAGCATTAGTTATTTACAATAGCATTTCTAATGCCTATTTGCTGGATGAGTATTATTATGTTGAAAAACATAAGAATTTTGAGCACATACTAGGGAAATATAATAATTTATCGTTTTTAGGTATGGCCATATTTGCTGGCGCTGGGTCGATTGCCTATGAATACCTTAATAAGTATGTCTTTTTAATTTCCTTTTTATTAATGATCCTTTTAATTGTAGAGGGGTTGTTATCACTGCCAACGCAAACCTGCCAATATAATAAACTCAAAAAAGAGCGACCAAAGTCATACAAAAAAGTATACGAGAGAAAATTAATATTTAGAAAGCTATTTCAACTATCACCTTTTATCATTCTTTTAATGCTTGTATCTATATACTACCAATTGTTAATCCAGTATTGGCAAGTGATGGCTTCGGTTATACCAACCATCAAGGATAAACCATATCTACTAGGATCAATTTTTATTATGAGTCTGATTCTTCAATCATTCGCCGGCAAACTTCTTACACATCTAAATATATGGGCTTTACCATTTAGCTTTATATGTATTATTACAGGGCTTCTATTGTTGTATTTTTCCATGGAATATTTAAATGGATATTGTATGTTCATTGGCTTGGGCCTTATATTTCTAAATATAAGAATGAATATAATTTCAACAAATGCAAAATCACATAAAAATATCACAAAACAAATAAGAGCAAGATTTGATAGTTATCTATATACCATAACCATCATATTAACGGGGGTCTTTCTATTGCTTTCAGGATGTCTTATTGACCGGTATGGTATTTCGACTCTAATCACTATAGGTTTAATAATGATTACCCTAGCATACTCAAGTTTTATTCTACTTTCAAAACGTTATTTCAAGCACAATATCGACAATTACTAGATGCAGGACATTCAATATAATCATGCTCGAAGGTAAAAGAATTAATACCATATCTTTTGTTCAAAGATTTAATATTACCTATGTTTTCTGAAATAAAGTTAACTATATCATTAGTAGCCATGATTGAGGCTAAAAAGTTATTCATTGGCGCTGACGGAGCCTTATAATGAGCATTTATACTTATTAAACGCGGATCAATCTCGCTATTAGCGTCAGTATATATATTATTACACATCGGACAGGAAGAGGAGTTGTTGCATAAATAAAGTAATGGGCGAAATCATATCCATCAGTCTTTATTAAAGTCACTTTAACTGATTTTTGCATACACAGTGATGTCATCCGGTTTAATACGCGCACAGCTATCCCACCTTCCGTTTTTTTTTGCGGAATTTCCATGGCTTTCATGTTAGGCCCGATAATTTTCTTATACCGCAACATACACAATTCAACGTGGCTCCGTAGCCCGTATTCATTTTCTTTTTGCCATGCTATGCGCCCGACTTCTTTGAGTAAACGGATGTTCTGATCACGTTGGGTATTCCCGTCTTGGCTAATAACCGCATCTGTTGGAGGAGGAATAATAATGCTCGCTTCAGGCTGTTTATTTAGAATGGCGTTGGTGAGTTTAAGGCTTTCGTAAGCGCCGTCACCCATAACCACGTGGAATGGATGTTTTATTTAATCCAGCAAATCCACGGCGGTTGTTGGTAAGCCTTTTGAATTATCCGTAATCTCCCCGCGTTGTCTCAACGCATTATTATATTCCGCCCAGTTTTTAACTTTGTAGGTGGCCTTCTTGAACTTGTGGCGATATTTATCGTTATGTTTATTTGGCATGATAATTTTAAGAAATGAAAAAAATGGATACAATAACAAAATGCCAATGATTGGTCGAATTTGTCGCGGTTTTACAAATAAATCTTATTTATGCAACAACGCCCAATCAACTCAATAATCTGCTGATTAGCCTCAGGAAAATCAAAATCCTGCAAACGATTCACATCGACCCAGCGTAAATCTATTTGCATTTCCAGCGCTTCAGCTTTACCACTAAAAGCACGCACGCAATACACCAGCAAGGCAACAGAATAATGGGCGTAGGCATGCCTTATTTCACCTAAAAAATCACATTCATGAACAACCAGACCTACTTCTTCGTATACTTCCCGAACTAATGCGACCTGAGGCGCCTCATCTTGTTCCAGCTTGCCGCCAGGAAACTCCCACAAGCCGCCTCCATAAGGAGCATACAGAGGTCGGCGGGTAATAAGTATGCGTTGCTCGTCATCAACGATGATGGCAATTGCTACTCTCATGCCAGCGTGCCATGGCAATTTTTGTATTTTTTACCTGATCCACACAGGCACGGATCATTGCGCCCTACTTTTCGTTCGTCACGCTTGAACGTTGTGGTTGTGTTATCATTGTAAGCGTTGTCTGTTAGCTGCGCAACGTCTGCTTCATGAAGAAACTGCATTTTGTGGGCAAGTTCCGCCCGGCGCTGATCTTCAACGGCATTCACGTCATCTTGAGTTGAAACATCAACAGATGACAGTAGCTTGATAACGTCATACTTCAAATTATCCAACATAGAAGAAAATAGCGTAAAGGCCTCACGCTTGAACTCCTGTTTTGGATCTTTTTGCGCATAACCACGCAAATGAATACCCTGACGTAAATAATCCATCGCCGCTAAATGTTCACGCCAATGATTATCAATGGTTTGTAATATCACTGATTTTTCGAACTGCGCAAACATATCGCGGCCAATGTGCAGCGCTTTTTCTTCATATTTTATTTTGCTGAGTGCGACGATTTTTTCCTTGATTTGATCTGGCTGAATGGCATGATCAGTATCAATCCACTGCTGAACCGGCACATCCAGTCTAAAATCATCCGCTAAGGTTTGCGCCAATGCGCGGGTATCCCACTGATCCTCCATACTCTGTGGAGGAATAAAACCATCAACTAACTCATTTATGACCTCATCGCGCATGGCAGCGACTGGTTCACTTGGATCAAGCATGGCCATGATTGCAGCACGTTGTGTGTAAATAACTTTTCGTTGCTCATTGGCCACATTATCATAAGCCAATAATTGCTTGCGCACGTCAAAATGATGCCCTTCCAATTTTCGTTGCGCATTTTCGATGGCTTTCGTAACGAGGCTGTGCTCAATGGGCTCGCCTGGTTTCATTCCCAAACGGCGCATCATGGATGCAACGCGTTCCGATGCAAAAATCCGCATTAAATTGTCTTCAAGCGATAGATAAAATCGACTGCTACCCGCATCGCCCTGCCGACCGGCACGTCCACGCAGCTGATTATCAATACGTCGTGACTCATGACGCTCAGAACCGATAATGCGCAAGCCACCCGCTGCCAGTACATCGTCATGACGTTGCTGCCAATCGGTTTTAATGGCTTGTCGCGCTGTATCACTCGCGTCCGTTGGTAGGGCTGCGAGATCGGCCGCCATGTTACCACCCAGTACAATGTCTGTTCCCCGACCGGCCATGTTCGTGGCAACCGTGACGGTACCGGGTCGTCCTGCTTCGGCAATAATTTGCGCTTCTTTTTCATGAAACTTGGCATTCAAGACTTGGTGCTTTATGTCCGCCTTTTTTAATAACTCACTTAACAGTTCTGACGCTTCAATGGAGGCCGTTCCCACCAGTACGGGCTGTGTACGCACAACACAATCCCGGACATCGTCAATAATAGCCTGATATTTATCTTGTTGTGTGAGATAAATTAAATCCGATTCATCCTTGCGACACATGGGCTTGTTGGTAGGAAGCACCACCACTTCAAGGTTGTAAATTTCCTGAAATTCATAGGCTTCTGTATCGGCGGTTCCCGTCATGCCGGATAGTTTATTGTACAAACGGAAGAAGTTCTGGAAGGTAATCGAGGCCAGGGTTTGGTTTTCGTTCTGAATGGCAGCGTGCTCTTTCGCTTCAACAGCTTGATGCAAGCCTTCTGACCAACGTCGACCAGGCATGGTGCGGCCTGTGTGCTCATCAACAATAACCACCTGATTGTTTTGTACGATATAATCCACATCACGGTGATACATCGTGTTCGCTCGCAATGCCGCGTTCACATGATGCATCAGCATAATGTTGCTGGCATGATAAAGACTTTCATTAAGATCCAGTAATTTTTCCTTGATCAGCAATTCTTCAATGTGCTGATGACCTTCTTCGGTCAAATGGGCCTGTTTTTGTTTTTCATCAATGGTGTAATCACCACCATCACCCTCTTCCTGTTGCATTTTTAGTTGAGGAATGAGCTGGTTCACTTTGATATAAAGTTCTGAGCTGTCTTCTGCCGCACCGGAAATAATCAACGGGGTGCGTGCTTCATCAATTAAAATCGAATCGACTTCATCGACGATCGCAAAATTAAGTTCCCGTTGTACTTTGTCAGCTAAACTAAAAGCCATGTTGTCGCGCAAATAATCAAAACCAAACTCGTTGTTTGTGCCATAAAGGATGTCTGTCTGGTAGGCGGCTTGTTTTTCAAGATGGGGCATATCAGGGAAAATCACCCCGACTTCTAGACCTAAAAATGCGAACACAGGCCGCATCCATTGGCTGTCACGACGCGCCAGATAATCATTGACCGTAACGACATGCACGCCTTTGCCATCGATTGCATTCAGGTAAGCCGGCAAGGTTGCCCCGAGTGTTTTACCTTCGCCGGTACGCATTTCAGCAATATTGCCTTCGTGCAACACCATGCCGCCAATTAACTGGGTATCAAAATGACGAAAACCTAACGTACGCACAGAGGCTTCACGCACCACAGCAAAGGCTTCAGCCAGCAAGGAATCTAGTTCACAACCTTCAGCCAAACGCGCTTTAAACTCAACGGTTTTCGCACCCAGTTGCTCATCTGTTAACGATTGCATCTGCAATTCAAACGCATTAATGGCCAATACTGTTTCTTCCATACGGCGTAAAACACGATCATTACGGCTACCAAACATCCTCTTCATTAACGTACTCAGCATGACTCTGACAATCCTCGTGGGTAATTCAATCATTAAACCATGTAATCTACTAGAATTCAGGTATAAATGCCATGGGCTTTATACTAATGGCACTTAATACCCTTCATACGGATTACATACCGGTAAATCAATTGCACACGCAAACTCCGACAACCTTATCTGCGTTTGTGTCATCGAAACCGACGACTGATCCATCACTGATTCGCCAAACTTATAAATCACACGTTCACTGCCATGGCAGGTTTTCAAATCAATCGCCTCAGCCCTTGCTTTGATAATGGCATTTTTCTTTTTATAGGCATCTATCACTACCACGCCGTATTTATTTTCGAGCATGCTCATGGTTTTATTCGGCGATAAAACCAGTGCCGATGCATTATTTCCACCAAATCCCTTTGAATTTAAAATCACACCCTGCATATTCGCGCCCTGCTCTCCTGCATAATAATGATCCATTAAAATATTTAAATTCGATTGATAGACATCATCCGCAATGTGATCGATTGTTTTAATGCCAGGGATCCAGCCATACTTCCAGACGCCTAACGCGGCAATCAGTTGATCGCCACCGGCGGCACTCACCGAGTGACCAACATAGGACTTAATGGCCGCAATAGGCCAGCTTTTAATTGAAAAGGTCTTGGCTACTTCATTTAAAATATGACTTTCTGTGGTACGATTTTGTGGTGTTCCCGTTCCATGAGCCTGCACATAGGTTTGTTGCAAACCTGCTTCACCCAACATAACCTTGGCCAATGCGGTGGCCTTGGCCAAGGTTATATAGTTACCCACACCAGGTCCTGCAATGGATTTTTTATTGCCATCTGTATTCACAAATACATCCGCTACCGCGCCATAAATTGTAGCCCCCAACGTCAAGGCCAGTTCATCATCCATTAAAACAACAAATTGAACAGCCTCGGCCATGGTGAATCCGGCATTGCTTGAAAAAGGACGGCAAGCCCTGCGATTATCTACCGTTGCACTGTTATCCAATGCACGTAAATCATCATCCGTAGCCAGTGCACCCATCACACGAAACCCTTCCATCACTTCGGGAATAATAGGTGCCTCGGCATTGCCCACGATGACCACTTTGGCTTTTCCACTCTGAATATCAAGCGAGCCCAGCCTTAGGTTGTATAAAAATGATGCACATGCTCCCGTATTGCTTCCAGTCGTTCCGACACTGTTAATAATGTAGCTGTTGATAAAATCGGCTGACATGTCTGGCATTGACAGCGCCATCATTTTTGAATTAATACGATTTCCCATTAACGCCTGGCCTACGATCCCAGCCATTGAATTTTCATCAACTTGTCCCAGCGCACTACCGCCATAGACCGCCACCTCATCAGGCTTGATGTGCGTTAATATTTCATCCCACTCAATGCCAATGGAATTTAATGCATCCGACGCACCATATACCGCAAGCTTTAGCCCGCGTGGATGGTTGGGTGAATTATACAATTTGCCTGGATCAAATCCTGTGGGAATGGTACCGGCACTGGATACAGCGAGTCGCATGGTGTCAGGGAGTAATATCTCCATTACGCCATCAACGCCAACACAGACTTCATTATTATCCAGCTCATCAATTTGACATGATTCAACCAAATTGGCAGGCAGCTTGGCTTTTTTAATAATGAACGATGCCGGTTGCACGGATGAGTCCAGTCTCGCCTTGTGGTGACAACGAACGTGATCAGGATCAAACGTTTCTATTCTGCGCACCAATGTACCTTGTTTGATCATCTCAATGTCATTCGCAGACACAACTGAACGGTCACTAATTCCCATACGGTTCGCTAAATCGCACCACGTATTGGCCATATCTTCTGCCGTCAATACGTCGCAAACCATGCGCTTATAGCTGTGAAAGCCTGAACTACGACCGGCAGAATTCATTCCGCCCATTCCAACAATTACAGGTAATTTTATCATATTAATATAAGCTCAAAATAAGTACTGTCTCGTTATAAGAACACATCCTAGTCGACAACACATAAGCTGTCAATCAAGCCCGTTTCAGTCTCTGCCAATAAAGAAATGGCATCATCCAATCCAACACTCGTACCCGACTGCTGTATTTGACCCAGCTGCTCTTTCCACACGCGCGCACCCGGCATGGCATAGGCCATGTTGAAAATCTGTTTTAACAATAAACTCATCGGCACACCAGTCGCGTGCTCGTCTTCTACATAAGCCAGATATTGTTTCAAAATAACGCCTCGCGTTAATAATGGTACATCAGGATACAATGCATGATGAATAACGGCCAGTGCATAGGGATTCTGGCAAACAAGCCGTCCCAGCATGACCCCGTCAACCTCATCCAAGTGTGCGTTAATCGCTTGCAATGTATTGATATTGCCATTAATAATCACAGGGATAGTGGGGAACATCTGCTTTATTTTGTAGACGTAATCATAATGTAATGGCGGAATGGTTCGATTTTGCTTTGGACTTAAACCGTGCAACCAGGCTTTGCGTGCATGCACAATCAGTTTATCACAGCCTGCATCAACCAAACGATGAGCGAATGCTGAAAAAAATTCATAGCTATCTTGGGTATCAATACCAATGCGTGTTTTCGCCGTAACGGGAATACTAACCGCTCGTTTCAAAGCCACTATAATATCGGCTACCTGCTGCGGCTCGGCCATTAAACAGGCACCAAAACGACCTGCCTGTACGCGATCACTGGGACATCCTAGGTTTAAATTCACCTCGGAAAACCCCTGCTCTTCGGCAAGCTGTGCACAGTTAACCAAGTCATTTTTATCCGCCCCGCCCAATTGTAATGCAAGCGGTTTTTCCATAGCATGAAAGCCTAATGCTCGTGCTGGGTTGAATAGCACAGCACCAACGGTTTGCATTTCGGTATACAAGAGTGCGTCGGGCGCCAGCATGCGCATGAATACGCGAAAATGCGTGTGTGTCCAGTCGATCATGGGCGCTACTGCGAGTGGTGAAATCAAGTTAGGTAATGGCAATTTCATCATGTAGACATGCTCAAAGGTTACCGTCAAATTGGCCATTATACCCTATTTATGATATTGTTCAAAATATATACTCAAAGTTGAATGAAATCATGCACACACTTACTCAAATCCTGCCAGATAACGCCATCGATTTAATCAAAACCTACCTCTTGCAATTACAAATCAACCTGTGCCAGACACTGGTTCAATTAGATGGTCACGGTCAATTCATTGAAGACGCCTGGACGCGACCACAAGGTGGCGGTGGATTGACCCGTGTCATGGCCAATGGCCACGTATTTGCATCCGCTGGCGTTAATTTTTCATTGGTTTCAGGCGGTGAACTGCCACCGTCTGCCAGTATCAACCGACCAGAACTGGCAGGTCGTCGCTTTTCAGCCTTAGGCGTGTCCGTGGTGATTCATCCGAATAACCCTTATGTGCCCACATCGCATGCCAACATACGATTTTTTATAGCCGAAAAAGACGATGAAGCGCCTGTTTGGTGGTTTGGAGGTGGTTTTGATCTAACACCTTATTATGGGTTTCAAGAAGACTGCCAACACTGGCATCAAACTGCACAGATAGCATGTGCGCCGTTTGGTAATACGGTTTATCGAGACTTCAAGGCCTGGTGTGATCGGTATTTTTACATCAAACACCGTTCCGAGGCGCGCGGAATTGGTGGTTTGTTTTTTGATGACTACAACGCACATGGATTTGATCACAGTTTCAAACTCATGCAAAGCATCGGCGATCACTTTATGCGAGCCTACGCGCCAATTGTAGCACGTCGCAAAACACAGGCTTATGGCGCGCGGGAAAAAGCATTCCAACTATACCGACGCGGGCGTTATGTGGAATTTAATTTGGTCTATGACCGAGGCACACTATTCGGCTTGCAATCGGGCGGTCGTACAGAATCGATACTCATGTCGCTTCCACCTGAAGTAGCATGGCAATACAACTGGCAGCCAGAAGCTAACAGTGCAGAAGCGGCATTGTATACAGATTATTTGCCGGCGCGCGACTGGGTGTAATCAGGCGGGTTCGCTAACCATAATTACCTCAAGCGCTTTTAACCCCTTGGGCCCTTTATCCGTAACGTAGCTCACGGCATCATTTTCATGCAGTGTTTTAAAGCCCGTGCCTTGAATATCCTTGTAATGCACAAAAATATCGTCGCCGTGCTCATTCACAATAAACCCAAATCCTTTTTTTTCATTGAACCATTTTACCTGGCCAATATCTCGTTGTGACATGTTCCTATCCTCTTGAATTTATCTGCCAGATCCTATAGGGTGGCAATGTGTGTTAGGCTACAATAACAAACTTAGCATAACAGAGTTTTCTTGATTGTTAAGGTTTTTTTTTAAAAAAACATGACTAGGAGCTATACGGATGCGACTAACCACTCTGCTGTTTACCAGCCTGTACTCACTGGCGTCAGTTGCAACATCAGCAACGGATCCCCTCAACGTGAGCTGGCTGGACACAAACACACCCGTAAAAGATAATTTTTATGTGTATGCCAATGGAGCTTGGCAAAAACAACATCCCATACCACCTGAATTCCCCAGCTGGAGTACATTTCAGGTATTACAGGAAAAAAATCAACTGGAACTACGCCAGATTATCGCTGACGCCGCAGCGAATAAACACGCGAAACCTGGCAGCATCGAGCAAAAAGTTGGCGATTTTTATTTCAGTGGTATGGATGAAGCCAACATCAATTCGCAGGGTTATAAACCAATTGAACCAGACCTTTCCCGTATCACCGCTATCCGAACTCGTGATCAGTTGAACGCTGAAATAGTTCATCTACACAAAATTGACGTTGGTGCACTGTTTGAATTTGGCAGCATGCAGGATTTTGCCAATAGCAACAACATGATTGCGGCCGTCATGCAAGGTGGTCTAGGTCTGCCTGATCGTGATTATTATTTGAGGCGTGATGATAAATTCAAAAAAATTCGTGCGGCATACATTCGCTATTTAACGAACCTGTTTATCCTGACGGGCGATGACGCTATAAAAGCCGCCTCTGCAGCCACCACCGTCATGACCATTGAAACAGCTCTTGCAATGGCATCCATGTCAAAAACAGCACAGCGTGATCCCCGTGCCATCTACCATATGATGGGTATCGCAAAACTTGAAAAAATGACGCCTGATTTTTCATGGTCTCAATACTTTTCCGCAATGGGGCATCCGGAAATCAAACGCCTTAATGTCGCTATGCCTAAGTTTATGACAGCCATGAATCAACAATTAAAAGCCCACTCAATCAATGCCTGGAAAATATATTTACGCGCACATATGATTGGTAACTTCGCACCGTACTTATCCAAACCCTTTGTTGATGAAAGCTTTCGCATGACCACCGCGTTGACCGGTGCTGAAAAGTTAAGGCCACGCTGGAAGCGTGTTGTGGACACAGAAAGTCTAGCCTTGGGTTTTGCCATAGGCGAATTGTATGTCAAACGTTACTTTTCACCCGCTGCAAAACAGGATGTTTTAGAAATGACGCAGATGATTCGCCAAGCCTTGCATGATGATTTGCAAACCTTGCCTTGGATGACGTCCGCCACACGAAAAGCAGCGCTTGAAAAACTGGCTCTGATGAGCGAACGCGTTGGTTATCCTGATAAATGGTGGGACTACTCCAGTTTAAACATTGACAGAGGACCGTATGTATTAAACGTGATGCGTGCCAATCAGTATCTGGTGACGCGTGATTTGGATAAACTAGGAAAACCCGTTGACAGAACGGAGTGGAGCATGTCACCTCAAACCATTAATGCTTATTACGATCCCTCAATGAATAACATTAATTTCCCCACTGGCATTTTACAACCGCCATTTTTTGACCCGGCGGCCCCCGCTGCCGTCAACTATGGATCCATTGGCTTTATCATTGGTCATGAAATAACCCATGGATTTGACGATCAAGGGGCCAAATTTGATGGTCATGGTAACCTTCATGACTGGTGGACCCCTGATGATTTGAAAAAATTCAAGGCAGCCACAACGTGTATCGTGAATCAATTTTCACAGTATAAAGTGGCAGGGAATCTACCCGTAAATGGTGAACTGGTTGTGGGTGAGGCCACTGCCGATTTAGGCGGTTTAACACTGGCGTATCGCGCGTTTCACGCATCCCCGGCTTATAAAACAGCTCAGACCATCCATGGGTTCACACCGGATCAACAGTTCTTTTTAGGTGCTGCACACGCTTGGGCAAACAATACACGACCTGAAGAGGCCGATCGACTGGTGACGATTGATCCGCATCCACCCGCAATGGATCGCGTCAATGGTTCGTTGGCGAATATGCCAGAATTTCAGGCGGCGTTTAATGTTCCAGCGGATAGTCCGATGGTGAATCCGAAACGGTGTGTTATTTGGTGATAGGTCCCTTCTCCTCTTGGGGAGAAGGGAAAATCAACTATTTAAATAGGGTCTTTTAGTTTCCTGTGCTTGTGGCTCATATCCATTCTTTTTCAGAGCCGTGACGAACGCGTTATATAATTCGGTGTTCGCAGCGCTCTGGATCTTTACAGGTACGTTCTTGTCGGGATTCGCGTCCATAAACGTATTAACTATATGTTCCACATAGTCGTCTTTTAGAGGCTGTGTTGTTAATTCATTATATGGCAGTCCAATGGCGCATACCTTTCCATTGAAGTCAACCTTCAAGTCAAGCTGTGGAATTCGCTCGTTTTCATTAGTGTTGCATAGTATAGTGCATGCTGTGTTATTGGTATTAGGTCTGATTACAAATCTGCGACCCTTAATGGAATGGGTTCTAGTTTTAAATCTTATTATGAACGCATCGATGTTGGATGGTATAGCAGGAGCACGGATCCTTGCGTGCATTGCGATGCATGGCGCCATATTAATGGCTTCATTTGAATCATATTGGACGAGCCCTGTCCTTCCCTTCATTATTTCTGCTTTATATTGTCTAGAGACACTGCCAGAATAAGATGGTTTTGACGAAAAGAATGTCGTCTGGGGTGGGCTAGGTTTTTTTGATTGGACTAATGATTTTAAACCAGTGCTTGTATTAACACACACGCTCATATTGTTGGTAATAGTTATACTAAAATTACCTGCCTTGCTTTCCTTTAAAAACCATTCTTGTGCTTTTTTTGAACCGTTAACGCCTCGATTGAAAGGTTCAGGATCATATGGTTTCGATTCAGTTAGCCCGTCTGTATCGTTCATACTCAGTTGTGTGGTTGCTTCAGCCTCAGGAAAGTCTGTTTTCCATGCTCTACTGTTTCCCATAAATCCAACTACCTTCTTAAACGTGTCTGTGTCTTCCCCTTCTATCCGACAGAATACTTGTTTGGTGTTGCATTGCTTATCAATAGTCTTGATTCGACCTTTTTTTTGCGAAAAGAATCGATCAAGGATCCAATCTGAATAGGTATCAGGGATGACTAGACTTAAATCGGGGTTCAGTAATACAGCTTTTTGTATGTTTGTTTTCAATGGAGTTAAAATACTGCCATGCTTATCCAGATCAGAAAGACCCGTGTAACCATCAATATTGGCAACTCGAATCAGAAGCTTTCTCATTTGAGATACTTGGCGACCAATGCCATTATCGATTCCAACCACATCATTGCCTGTATTGTCGCTTGTTTTTTTTACGTGGTCACTTGTTCCCATCATTTCAATGACCGTTTTAACGGCAGATGATTTCCCGCACGCAGAAGGTCCTGAAATATGCACAACGAGTCTTTCTCCCCATTTTATGCCATCATAGTGCTTTGTGGATTCTCTAAAAACAGCATTACGGTATTCTTTACTATTAAATTCTTCCTCAAGTGCTTTTTTGTATAGAGCCAATCCTTTTTTTCCAAGAAATTTACTCAACGTTATATTGGCCTCCTCTGGCTTAGTTTTTCGGATGTCAGGAACTAGTGGTTGATACTTTCGGTGGCTTGGATTATCTTTAAGACAGGCGATAAAGTCTATGAAGTCGAATCGGCAGGTGGTGGGAGCAACAGCTTCCGTAGTCGTGCCCAAATACAATAACGCCAGACCGTCCTTATTTATTAGTGCGTCTACAAACGCCTGATCAGATGCAATTGGCGATAACAGTGTTGTGGATTGAGGATAGCTTTTATAAGTTCCAATTTCATTTTTTAGATACTCTTTGTTAATAAACATGATTTTGATTCCTCAATCTGAGTGCTAAATTCATGCACCTCATGTTTAGTATAGTTCGTATCCCATTAATTGCTAGGAAGAGTCTCAGCAGTTCAGGGCTGTCCCATTTTATTTGAAGAGTCGGGCGCCGGTTGGTATGGGCCTTGTTATATGTTGGTGGTTAAGGTGCCCTACCTAACACGCATCTCGCTAATAAAATTCTCTAATTTATTCGCAATACGTGGAAATTCTGCCAGTATTTTTTTATCTTGTGTAATCAAGGGGAGTTGCAATTGTTTTGCAACGCTAACAAATTCACAGTCATAGGCTGAGCAGGCTGACGAATTAACCAATGCCAGTACCGATTCCGACGATGGTTGATAGTCATTGCTTTTCATCAAGTTCTCAGCTTGCTCCATAATGGCCATGGCTTGAGGTAACGAAATGATGTTTTTACGCATATATAATGCCAGCACATTTCTAAACTCTGAAGCCCATATCGGTGGAGCAGTCCAAACGCTGTCGATCGTTATAAGCTGTTCAACAGCCGCTGTATGCTCACCCTGAATATAGAGATAAATTAAAATATTAGTGTCAACAACGATCATAAACGACCTTCTTGTTTAGCATCATTGATCACATCATTTGTCAGGCGAATCACTGCGTTATCTTTCACGCGCAGCGCGCGGGCTTTTAAAAGAATGTTTTGAGCTGAAGCATCTCTTTTATGAATTGCTTGACTCAAGCTAACGATAGCCTCGCTATTCAAACTACGATGATTGGCGGCAGCTTGTTGTTTTAAATTCTGATATAGATCATCAGGTATGTTTTTAATCGTCATGGTCGCCATGATATATACTTCCAAAATGATTCCATAATGGAAGTATATATCACTAAATACAAAACTGCCAATAAAAAAATCACTACCCAATCGCGGCAATATCAATCGTCTTCATCCGATGATAAACGCGCATGCCATTCCTAACTACAGTCACAGTAACACCCGTACCGATTTTCACATCCGTGAACAGATTATAAAGCGCATCATAATTTTCCACAGGATGTCCATTTAAGGCAACGATCACATCGCCTAAAATTATTTGCCCCATATGACTACGAGAGGTTCCGCGCAAGCCCGCTGCAAGGGCTGGTGTATTAGGAAATACATCGGCGATCAGTATGCCTTGCTTAACCCCGAAACGTGCTGCAAGTCGTGGTTCAACCGGTTGAATTCCAATACCGGCTAGCAGCACCCTGCCATGCGTGATAATTTGTGAAACCGTGCGCGCAATATCATCTGCCGGAACGGCAAATCCAACACCGGCGGACGTGCCTGATTGAGAAAAAATCATGGTATTCAAACCAATCAAACGGCCGGTACTATCCAGCAATGGACCGCCGGAATTACCGGGATTAATGGAGGCATCCGTTTGAATCATGTCACGAATCGTCACACCACCAACACCTGGAACCCTCCGGCCTAAGGCTGAAATAACACCAGTCGTTAAACTATGATCGAGCCCAAATGGATTACCAATAGCAATTGCCTTCTGCCCTACTAATAAATCATGTGTAGGCGCCAGTTCGATCGGCGTAAATGATTTTAATTCCGAAAGTGCCTGCGGGGATGTCAACAATAAAACGGCAATGTCCCGACGTGGATCAGCACCAATCACCTTGGCCGGCATCGTCCGTTTGCCAATGCTGACTGATAACGCGTCTGCTCCCTTGATAACATGAAAATTCGTCACGACGTGACCCTGATTATCCCAAATAATGCCTGAGCCAGAACCACTTTGCACGACCAGGCCTGGATTATGGGATCGCCCTAGTACCGCATTCATTCGATGAACATAAACAACTTTAGGTGAGATTTTTTGAAATATTTCAATGGTATTACGCTCGTTAGCTAGCAACTGACTCAGGCTAGCGGCATGCCCTTGTGCCGTAATCCATGTGCATAATAACAGAATGCCTACATGCCGTGATTTATTTATCATCATTTAAGGATCCATCTTTGTTGGATTTTTGTTTGAAAAAGAATATATTATGCGCTAATAAATGTCATACTGCAACTTTAGTAGCTCCACCCGCGTCATCCCGAGTACCGCGATTGATCTCCCTTCATTTAGGAAATCCATCACTATGTTCGGGACGACGGCTGGCGGCATCAGTAACGTCAATAACTCACTTCTTTTTGGTGACGAAATGCGAGCACGTAAACGGTATTGTTTATCTCATCAACACGATAAAGCGCAACGAATCCTGAATCTCCAAATCCAATAATCAATTCACGAAAATCTGGATATGAATCCAGCGGGCGGCCTATATGAGGATTTGATGCAAGCATGGTAAATTGGCGATTAATCGTAAGTGCTACACGTTTGGAAGCCAATTGATTTTTTTCAGATAAAAAATGTCTACAACGTTCTAATCCCAGAGCTGCACCTTCAGTGATTATCAATCGTGGCATGGAGGGCGCTCTTTTTCATCATCGGAGCCCCAAGTATTGATCCACTCATGAACCTCTTGCCCGGTTAAATGACTTCCCGTTTCCTGATAAGCGGACCAAGAGGTCATGGCTTCTTGTTTAAAACGCTCACGTGACTCTTCACGCTCCACATAGACTCGAATGGCCTCACGCATAATCCAATGTGCCGTGCGATGTTGAATATTGGCTAGATGCTGTATTCGATGTTTCAGTAAATCATCAATCTTGATTGAAGTTGCCATCACGTCACCCCCCAGTTATTACTTAATAGTACCTTCTGGTATTTTAGCATAATTCCGAGTTTAATGCTCCGCCGGGAAACACATATCAACAAGCAATAAAAATGCACCCGTACAAATTGCACTATCAGCCAGATTAAACGCAGGCCAATGATAATGTGAATAATAGACGTCGATAAAATCAATGACGTGGCCTAATACAATTCTGTCAACCAGATTACCCATGGCACCGGCTAAAATCAGGCTGAGTGCTACTAGTTGCAAGCGTGCGGCTTGTGGGGTTCGTATCATCCATACCGCCAGAACGATACTCATCACGCCGCTAAAGCTTGTAAAAAACCAGCGATGCCAACTGCCTGCGCCGCTTAAAAAGCTGAATGCAGCGCCGGTGTTGTAAGCGAGAGTGAAATTAACCATGGGCATCACCGCGATAGGCTGGTAGGGAGTCAATGTGTACAATGCCCAGTATTTACTGATTTGATCAAGCAACATCACGACCACACTGAGGATGAACCAAGGCCATTTTTTCATGCAAAATGCCTCACTTCATCATCCCCACTAATGTTCCCCACACAACGCAAGCAAAGCGTAGGATGCGCGCCGTTTTCACCGATATCACCACAACGGTGCCAACAACGTTCGCATTTAGCGGCCATACTGGCTCGCACCTGAATGGCCACGCCCAACGCGTCGTTTAACACGGCATCAGGCGGGCACGCCTGCATGGGTAACACGCAGGCTGATGAGGTAATCAGTACAAAACGCAGTTCATTTTGTAACCTGTCGAGTATCGATTTAGCTGGCTCATTGGCATAAAGCGTCACATCAGCCGCCAGACCTGAACCAATCAAACCGGCATGCCGCGTGGCTTCCAACGCTTTATTAACCTCATCACGAATAGCATGTATCTGTGTCCAGTCTTGCATTGTGACCTGACTCACAACGGGCCAGCCCTGATACCATTCCTCAAGAAACACCGATACACCCGCGTTGCCTGGAATGGCTTGCCATATTTCTTCTGCCGTGAACGACAAAATGGGGGCCAGCCACAGCGTCAGCGCTTTCACAATGTGATACATGGCTGTTTGGCATGATCGGCGAGCCTGGCTATCAACAGACGTTGTGTATTGCCTGTCTTTAATGATATCCAGATAGAAGCTACCCATATCGACTGCGCAAAAATTATGAATTTTCTGGTAAATAACATGGAAATTATACTGCTCATAAGCGCTGAGTATTTCAGCCTGTAGGTCTTGACAGCGCGTAATAGCCCATCGATCCAGCTCAATCAGTTCGTCCGCCGGTATAGCATCCTTCTCAGGTACAAAATCAAATAGATTGGACAATAAAAACCGCGCTGTGTTGCGGATACGTCGATAAGCATCGCCATTACGCTTGATGATTTCATCTGAAATACTGACCTCATTTCGATAATCAGTGGAGGCGACCCATAAACGCAAAATATCCGCACCATGTTGGGCTATCATTTTATCCAGAGCTACATAATTGCCTTTGGATTTGGATAGCTTCCGGCCTTCAGCATCAACCGTGTAGCCATGTGTTAATACTGTTTTATAAGGTGGCACCCCATACATCGCGACAGCCGTCGTCAGCGATGAATTAAACCAGCCGCGATGTTGATCAGACCCTTCAAAATAAACATCCGCGGGAAAACCTAGACCATCACCTTGCTTAAGCACACAAAAATGCGACACGCCTGAATCAAACCATACGTCCAGTGTATCTTTTATTTTTTCGTAATGTGCAGCCTCTTCACCTAATAATTCTACCGCATCCATTTCAAACCAGGCTTCAATGCCAGCCTGTTCAACACGTAACGCGACTTTTTCAATTAACGCTGCCGTATCAGGATGGAGCAGTCGGGTTTCCTTGTGAATAAACAAAGCCATGGGGGTTCCCCAGGCTCGTTGTCTTGAAACGCACCAGTCAGGCCGGCTTTCGACCATGCCTTGAATACGGGCTCGGCCCCAGTCTGGAACCCAGTTAACGGTATCAATTTTATCAAGCAACTGCTTGCGCAAGCCTAAGTTGTCCATGGAGATAAACCATTGCGGTGTCGCACGGAATATAACGGGCGTTTTATGGCGCCAGCAATGAGGATAACTATGGCTTAACGATTCTTCATGCAATAACACAGCCCGCTCACGCAATACCGCCAGTACCTGCGCATTCACCTTCAATACGGACAATCCCGCAAACAAGGGCACGTCTGCAGCGTAACAACCATTGGCCTGTACTGGATTAATTAACGGTAGATTATAAGCCAATCCAACCCTGTAATCGTCCGGTCCGTGGGCCGGTGCTGTATGCACGCAACCGGTTCCGGATTCGGTGGTCACGTGCAATCCCTGCACAATCGGCACGCAGCGTTCATAGAAGGGGTGTTTTAACAGTGCATGCTCAAACAGAATGCCTTTCGCTTTCGCGATTGCCGTAAAGCGCTCAATACCGTAACGCGCCATCACCGATTCAACCAGGTCTGTAGCGATAAGCAGGTAATGATCGCCAACATCAACCAATGTGTAATCAAATGTGGGATGTAAACATACCGCTTCATTTGCAGGTAGCGTCCATGGTGTGGTTGTCCAGATGGGCACAATCACTGGTTTTTCTGGCAGATTGAGATTAAATTTACCGATCAGTGTGGCAGCATCCTGTGCGTAAAAAGCAACATCAATGGATGATGAGGTTTTGTCTTCATAATCAACTTCCGCCTCAGCAAGCGATGAACCGCAGTCAATACACCAGTGCACGGGCTTAAACCCCTGATGCAAATGACCGTTCGCCACGATCTTTCCCAATGCCCGTAGAATATTGGCCTCATAGCGATAATCCATGGTTGCATAGGGATTTTTCCAGTCACCAAACACACCTAGGCGCTGAAATTCATCGCGTTGAATATCAATTTGACTTGCCGCATAGTCACGGCATTTCTTTCGAAATTCCGTCGCACTGAGTTTAACACCCGCCTTGCCTGATTTTTTTTCGACATTAAGCTCAACGGGTAAACCATGGCAATCCCAACCTGGCACAAAAGGGGCATCATAACCACTGAGTGATTTTGACTTGATAATAATATCTTTCAGAATTTTATTTAAGGCATGACCGCAATGCAGATGACCATTGGCGTACGGCGGTCCATCGTGCAAAATAAAGCGTTTTCGACCCGCGCGTGCGGCACGAATTTTTTCATACACGCCATTAGCCTGCCAATCAGACAACATCGAGGGTTCACGTTGTGCCAAACTGGCTTTCATTGGAAAGCTGGTATTCGGTAAATTCAAGGTATGTTTATAGTCTGACATCGGGTTACTCGATTAAATAGTTTATATTTCGGGCAGCAGTAACATCAGCATGGATTTGCGCTATCAAGGCATCCACGGACGAAAACTTGATTTCATCTCGCAATTTCACCAAGAAAAAAACCTGCAACATCTCACCATAAAGTGACTCATCAAAATCAAACAAGTGCACTTCAAGGACATTTTTACTGCCATCCATCGTTGGCCGGTTACCAATATTGGCCACACCGGCAAGTAAGGCGTTATCTTGTCGCCGCACCTGCACAAAAAAAACCCCGCTTAGTGGCAATGTGCCGCGGGTGAGACTTAAATTGGCTGTGGGCACGCCCCATTGACGCCCCATACCTAAACCACGCAAAACACGCCCACACAGGCTATATTGTCGACCCAGCAATGCGCTTGCGCGATTCAAGTCGCCCAAGTATAAAGCCTGTCTGATTTGAGTGGAACTGACGCGTGCGTTTTCGACACAAAAATCAGGGTATGTTTCTATTTCTACACCATGTTTATGACTTAATTTTTGAAGTAGGCCTAAATCACCGGCTCGATCACGACCAAAATGAAAGTCATCGCCCAGCAATACATATTTGGCGTTAAGTCGTGAAAAAATATACTGTTCGGCAAATGCAGCTGCCAGCATTTCAGCCAACTGCTTATCAAATTTCAAGCAATACACGTAATCAACAAAACATTGGCGGAGTGCCTGAATTTTTTCACGTAAGCGGTATAATCTTGCAGGAGCTTGTTGTCGTTTAAAATACTCACCAGGTTGAGGTTCAAATAACAAAACCACCATCGGAAGGTGCAAGCGTGATGCTTGCCCCCGCAATGATGCCAATAACGCTTGGTGTCCAAGGTGCACGCCATCAAAATTTCCAATGGTGAGCGCACAGCCGGCATGCAGCGTGGTAATTTGAGAAACCCTGTGTAACAATTTCATAACAACCTTCGCTCCGTCCAGGGTATTTTACAGCTGTTTATTTAGGCGGGCGCACAATCAACATATCGCAATGGGCACCATGCAAAATTGCCTGCGCGGTCGATCCCAACAATAATGCCAAGCCATGTTTACCATGACTACCCGTTACAATTAAATCAATCTTGTTGTCTTCTGCAACGCGTAACACTTCGTTTTTAATTGAACCAAACTCGAGAAAGCGGTGTTTCTCATCAACGCCTAAGCGCTCTGCCAACGTAGCCAGCTCTTTTTCTGCCTGTTCACGAATAGACACCTCAACTTCTGCAAACCCTGCAAAGCCTGGATAGGCATACGCAGGAATTGGTTCAACCACATGAACCAAAAACAATTGTGCGCCATTTTCATCTGCTATTTTTTTGGCTTTATGCGCCGCATTAATGCCTACTTCATCAAAATCCGTTGAAAGCAATACCTTTTTATACATGTTATTCTCCTTAATAAAGCCTATTATAGGATACAGTAATTACCCGTTACAATTCAACAATTACCACCTGATTTTGTTGCCCTAGCCCCTCAATATTAAGCGTGACTGTGTCACCAGGCTTCAAAAATTTATCGTCACCCCAGTACTTTGCGCACCCAGGAGCGGATCCCATTGAAATGATATCGCCTGGATACAGTGTAAAAAATTGGCTCAGATAACTTACCACCTCTTCATCATTATGAATATAATCGCTCGTATTAAAATTTTGGCGCAGCGAACCATTAACCCAGAGTTTAATTTGTAGATTACTTGAATTGTAAATTTCATCTTTTGTAACCAAATAGGGGCCGATAGGTGCCGCATTATCGAAGCCTTTTCCTTTGGTAAATTGTTTGTCTTGTGTTTCCATCTGTAAATAACGTTCAGACAAATCATTTATACAGGTGTAACCAAAGATATACTCTTTAGCCGAATGTTTTTCAATATACTTCCCTTTTTTACCAATGACCACGCCTAACTCAGCTTCCCAATCCAATTTTTTAGACATTCGCGTATGCAATATGGGATCATTTGGTCCGCACATGGCGCTGACAGGTTTAAGAAAAACCACCATATCGTACGTTGCAATCGGAGTGACACCCATTTCACCTGCGTGCAAGAGCGAGTTAAATCCCACACAGATGATTTTACCAGGCATGCCGACACAGGCACCTATACGTGCGCCTTTGTCAATTAATGGTAGCTGATTCAAATCCTGTGTTTTTAGATGATTCATCCACGTTGCATTACTCAGACTACTTGCATTTATATCTGGAATAAAGGCGGAAATATCACGTATATTACCCTCTCCATCCAAAATTCCCGGCTTTTCCTCACCTAAATTACCGTAGCGTATTAATTTCATGTTTATCACTCCACCCTACATATTTATAGTATAGCCTCAAATTAAGGAATCACACTTGCAGATACTCATACTCACGGTGATAATGGCTACTTTTACACAAACAGGGGTAAACAATGGGCTTTCTCGCGGACTACGGCTTATTTGCATTAAAAGCATTCACCATAGTAATTGCTTTGTTATTATTGATAGCAGGCGTTTTATCGGTTGGTCGACACCCAAAACCTAAACTAACCATTACGTCACTCAACAAAGAATCTGATGAAATAAAACAGCAAATGCATCATGATGTGTTTGGTAAAAAACTCAAAAAAAACAAAAAATCCAAAGAGCTAAAACCTGCATTGTTTGTGCTTGATTTTATCGGTGACATCAAAGCCACTCAAGTCGATCAGTTACGCGATGAGGTGTCTGCCATTCTCTCTATAGCAACGCCTGCAGATGAAATTGTTGTCCGGGTAGAAAGTCCTGGTGGATCGGTGAATGGTTACGGTCTGGCTGCGTCCCAATTGCAACGCATCCGCGACCAGCAAATACCTTTGACCATCTGTATCGATAAAATCGCCGCTAGCGGCGGTTATTTAATGGCCTGCATTGGCAATCACATCATTGCAGCACCGTTTGCAATAATTGGATCCATTGGTGTCGTGGCTCAATTACCTAATTTTCATCGCTTGTTAAAGAAAAATAACATTGATGTCGAGTTATTAACCGCTGGCGAATATAAACGAACACTCACGCTTTTCGCGGAAAATACCGATAAAGGGCGCAAGAAATTTCAGGAAGATTTGGAACGAATTCACCTGAGTTTCAAAAATTATGTCCTTGCCAATCGTCTGCAACTGGACATAGATCAAGTGTCCACTGGCGAACACTGGCTTGCCAAAGATGCACTGGACCTGCGTCTTATTGATGCGCTGCAAACCAGTGATGAATACCTGAGCAATAAAATGGCCACGTTTAACATGTTCAAGATTACGATTCTGCCGAAGCAAACGCTGGTTGCCAAGTTATTAAAACCTGCGATGAAATTACTTCATCCCTGGGCCTAGTGCATTTCTTTAAAACTAAGCTATACTTGAAATGAGTTTATATATAATCATGGAGCGGAAAATGAGCGACCTAAAATCTAAATTACCTGATCTGAATGAAATCAGTTCGATCGCTGGTAAATTTTACAAGGATATTAAAAAGAGCGTCATCGAAATTATTGACGACTATAAACAAAAACATCCTGCGGAACCGGCTGAGGCTGCGAAGACCGACGAAGAGAAGAAATAGGACTAATGGCACTAAGTTAAGGATAATTGGGATATGAAGTCCGTCATTGCCCTATATGATCTCATTCGCCCAAAGTTGAGTCAAAAACATGCGCCATGGCAAAATTAAAATGGACTGCTCTCCACATTGCAATCGCCGTGGATTCAAATCTTGGCTCACTACGATAGACAGCCTCTGGAAAATGGGCATGTAAATACGTGTATTTACCCGTTTTTCGTGCACCAAACAAAAATATAGATTGGCCTTCTGGTAGGTCCATATTGAGGTATCGCTTGTAGTTCATGGTATCCCCCCGCGTTT
>JBCKWE010000015.1:0-32835 GCA_038923045.1 Legionellaceae bacterium | reverse complement strand
GACGCACCTAAAATTTTTATCAGTCAATTATTATTAGAGCGTTTTAGCCCAGAACTACAAAATACGGTGAAAGGATTCCTTAATAAAATCCCTAAATCCACTTTCAATCATCCAGATGAACTTTTTCTAAGCAAAACAATCTGGGGTGAACTAAACTTTGATATTTATCAGGGTTTATTAAAAGAGTCTCAGTATGCAGCTTGGATGTATGCCTATGGCTATCGTGCCAATCATTTTGCAGTTAGCGTCAATCGCTTGAAACACCTCACTTCGTGTCAGTCAATCAACCAATTTTTGAAAAAAGAAGGGTATATCATGAATGAGGTCGATGGTGAAATAAAGGGAACGCCTGAGCAATTATTAGAACAATCAACTATTATGGCAGAAAATAATAGTATTCGCTTTACAGATGGCGATCATTTGGTTCCCTCTTGTTACTATGAATTTACTAGGCGCTATCCACAAAAAAACGGCCAATTATATGGAGGATTTATTGCCTCCTCAGCTGATAAAATTTTTCAAAGCACAGACGTTGTTTGATTCGCCGACGAGGTTGATTTAGAAACGGCTGGACATCGCCAAGATGATCCCGCCATCAGCCTGCATAGCCCTATTAAATGACGAATCATGTCTAAAACAGGAACGGGAAATATGTTACAGCGATTAGGAACGCCTACAGTTGTAACGCCCCTGTTGCAACGTTATTTAGATACGTTGCTCATGCGTGGTTTTCAGGGAGAAATACATGTTGATCGCAGTACGAGATTAATTAATGCAACGGATAACAGCGTCTATCAAATCGTTCCTCAGGCTGTTTTAATTCCTCGCACGGAAACTGATATAGTCACACTATTTAAAATGGCCTGCCTAAAGGAAAACCGTAAGCTTACCTTCGTTGCCCGTGGTGGTGGCACCGGGACGAATGGACAATCCTTAAATGACAGTATTATCATTGATTGCAGTAAATACTTAAATCAAATCATTGAACTGAATTTAGAAGATGGCTGGGTTAAAGTACAACCAGGCGTTGTTCTCGATCAGCTGAATGAGTATTTACGTCCTCATGGGGTATTTTTTGCCCCTACTGTATCACCCAGCAACCGTGCAACATTAGGTGGCATGGTGAATACAGATGCATCAGGTAAAGGTTCACTTATCTATGGGAAAACGAGTGAGCATGTAATGGCGATTACGGCTGTATATGCTGATGGCAGCCTACATACTAGTTTTCCGGTAAATCAGGACGATCTAGCCGCATTAAAAGCGCAACAAAATTTTATTGGACATATTTACCGTGAGGTTGACGATGCTGTCCGTTTACATCGCGAGGTGATCAAACAGCAGTTTCCAAAATTGACGCGATTTATGACTGGCTATAATTTAGCACATGTATATCCAGATGAGGCTGAGGTATTTAATCTCAATGCCATTTTAACTGGCTCTGAAGGCACGCTTGGGGTCGTCACCGAGATAAAGCTTAAGCTAACAAAGTTGCCTGCGTTTAAACGCCTCTTTGTGCTGCAATACACGGACTTCTATGACGCGTTACATGATGCTGAATTTCTTGTAAACAGTCAGCCACATGCCATCGAGACGATCGATGCTATGATTTTATCCCTAGCAAAAACAGACGTCACATATCCATTGATTGCGCGTTTCCTGGAAACCAAAGGCCAACAGACAGGGGCGATCAATCTGGTAGAGTTTTTAGGTGAAGATGAAAATGAACTGGAGGAAAAAATAAAAAAAACAGAAAGCCATTGGCAGAAAAAATCACCGATTGCTTTTGCATATACACTCGTGCGGTCACCAGAAGACATTTCGAAGCTTTGGGATTTACGCAAAAAATGTGTTGGCTTATTAGGTAAAGAACCTGGCGCACGAAAACCTGTTTCTGGGGTAGAGGATACGCTTGTCCCGCCTAGCAAACTGGTTGAATATGTCAAGGAATTTAGAGCCTTGCTAGATGCTGCTGGATTAACCTATGGCATGTTTGGACATATCGATGTCGGTTGTTTGCACGTACGTCCCTCTTTGGACTTAAGTAATCCACATGATGAAATGCTTTATCATCAGCTTTTGGATCAGGTTGCCGATTTGACTAAAAAATATGGTGGTCTGATGTGGGGAGAGCATGGAAAAGGTTTCCGCAGTCAATACGTTGAATTATTTTTTGGGCCCGTGCTTTATCCTGTTCTACGAAGGATCAAAGCAGCCTTTGACCCTTTTAATCAATTAAACCCTGGGAAAATTGCCACACCTATCTCGTCTAATGAGCGCGTTGTGAGTATCACGGCGGATAAGCGTGGTACGTTTGAGCGGCAAATTACACCGGCGTTAAGGTCTGAATATGAGCATGCGATAGCCTGTAACGGGAATGGCGCTTGTTTTAATTATAATGTGCAGGATGTGATGTGCCCATCATACAAAGCAACCCGAGACCGTCGTCATTCACCTAAAGGACGTGCGGCATTGTTGCGAGAGTGGGTGCGACTCATAAGTACACAAAAAAAAGGGCTTAATACGCCACGCTGGCTCAACAGTTTATTTAAAAAATGCAAGCAATATGATTTCTCTCATGAAGTCCATGAGGCCCTAGCAGGGTGCCTTGGATGCAAGGCTTGTGTTTCACAATGCCCCGTCAATGTAGATATTCCAACCATGAAATCATCCTTTCTTTCTGCCTATTATTCACGCTATTTACGGCCTATTCGAGACTATTTCGTTGCTTATAGCGAGCAGGTTATGTGTTTTTCTGCAAATTATTTACCTCGCACAACCAATTTTATGATGCACAATAGTGTGGCGAAATTCATCCTAAAAAAAATTGGGCTGGTTGATTTACCTGTCTTGAGCTGGCCATCATTGAAAAAACAATGTCATGCACATAACATTTCTATCTTGTATATAAATAATCTTGAGACCATGACATTTGATCTTCAAAATTCAGTGGTTATCGTGCAAGATTGGTTGACCAGTTGCTACCAGGCTGAACTTGTTATTGATTATTATCTGTTTCTACAGAAATGTGGTTATAAAGTATATTTATTAGAAGCATTAGCGCATGGGAAAACGTGGCATGCGCTTGGATTTTTAGAAAAGTTCTATCAAATCGCAAAAAAAAACAGCGCCTAAACTGCAACGGGTTGCTGATGCGGGTTTGCCCATGATAGGGATAGAGCCCAGTCTAACACTGGGTTATCGCCAGGAATATACCGCGGTGATGCAAGGCATGACCTTCAATGTTTATTCAATTGAAGAATGGCTCTCTCAAAAAAATCCTCCCGCCCTTCTCGTTAAAGGGAGCCATGAAAGGAGGGACGCGGTTATTAACTTATTGCCTCATTGCGGTGAAAAAACGATACAACCCCTTTTCATCCAACAGTGGCAAACCATTTTTTCCAAGTTTGGCTTTAGCGTGGAAACCATTGATTTGGGGTGCTGCGGTATGGCAGGAAATTATGGCTTAGAGCGAGAACATCAGACGACTTCTCATCGTTTATTTGAATATGGTTGGCGCGAGGCATTGAAACAACCGATTTGTCTTGCCACAGGGTTTTCCTGTCGCAGCCAAGCACATCGATTAAGTGGATATTTACTGCAACATCCCATTTCATTTTTAATGCGGCAGGGCTGATTATACCGCTTTTATATTGTTCAGCACGTTTCTCGGTAAATGTGGAATAACTAGCAGCGAGTTGCCTGTAAACTTGAGGACACTAACTATGAACTCAGGTTTACAGGCAACTCGTTGCTGGTTATAGGGAACGGATGATTATTTGGGGGCTTTCTTCCCTTTCGTAGATATCGCCTTGAGGTCTACGAGCACTTTCTCGTCCGCATCCACAAATTTACAGTTTTGGACGCTATGGCAGCGCACTGTCCCACTTAATTTCGTCCCGTCCATTTCCTGCCATGTCCGATTACATTCTGGAGGATGACAGGGTTGGTTGGGGACGAACGCGGATGTAGTAGTGCATAGCACCATACCTGCGAGCGCGAGCACGCTAAGTGCTGTGGCACGTTTCCATTGTCCTGTTGATAACATTTTTATTCTCCTTAAGTACCATGTAGCCGAATTGCCGGCTTTCCTCCAGCTCCATGGAGTTTTGAACTTCGTCAATACAACGTTTCTACACGCCAGCACTCGATCATTACATATAGCGGACGGAACATCTAGATGTTTCCGTCTATAAACGCACTTAATTCTGATTTAGTCATCAACCCCATTTTTGTAGCTTCAACCGATCCATTTTTGAAGAGAATCAAAGTAGGAATGCTCATCACACCATATTTTGATGGTGTTTGGGGGTTTTCATCTATGTTTATTTTAACAAACGTAACCTTCTCATGATGGCTCTCGGCTACGTCGTTAAATACAGGCGTTAATGCGCGGCATGGACCACACCATTCAGCCCAAAAGTCTACCAAAACCGGTTTACCGGCATTCAAAACATCTTGCTCAAAACTTGCGTCCGTTACTGCTTTCGTATGTGCACTCATGAAAAACCCTCTTTTGATTAAAAACCTATAAATCCCCGACAACGGCTTGTAACACACTCAATGCCGTAATCGCAGCTGTTTCGGTACGTAAAACGCGCGACCCAAGACGTAATGACTGAAAGCCATGCATGCGTGCCTGACTAATTTCTGCATCACTCAAACCACCTTCAGGGCCAATCAGCAAGGCGATATCACCGGCAATGCCTGTGTAATCACGCCAGGATTTTGACCCCTGCGGATGAAGAGCCAGCTTCATGGTAGCATCACACGCCTGCAAATACACATCCAGAAAACACGCCGGGTGCACCTTTGGTATTTGGTTGCGTCCGGATTGTTCACAGGCGGCAATCGCAATAGCCTGCCATTGAGCCTGTTTTTTGGCGAGCCGCGCCGCATCGAGCTTCACAACACAATGTGCCGTAAACAATGGCGTAATGCTGGCAACACCAAGTTCCACGGCTTTCTGCATGACCCATTCCATCCGAGCACCCTTTGATATGGCTTGTGCCAGATGAATGGCGCGTGGCGACTCACGATTCACATCACGCACCGCATGAATCGTCACGATCACCTTTTTTTTATGCACGCTGGTGATGCTCGCCGAAAATTCGCGGTTGTCGCCGCAAAACAAGGTTAATTCATCATTCGGCTGCATGCGCAATACCACGCCTACGTGTTGGCTAGCTGTCGCTGCCAACTCAATTAGCTCACCCACGGCATAATGACCTGGTTGGTAAATCCGTATCGTTCGCACCAATACTCTCATTTAAAAATTATGCGTGCAGTATATCAAAAATCACCAAACTCTGTGATAAAATACTCATTTTTTCAGGAGAATCCATGAACATGACCACAACACGCATTGAATCGGATAGCATGGGCGACATTCCAGTCGCAGCTGATAAATATTGGGGCGCGCAAACCCAACGCTCGTTGCATCATTTTAATATTGGCGCCGACATTATGCCACTAGAGGTGATCCATGCCTTTGGCATATTAAAAAAAGCGGCGGCGTTAACCAATTTTGAGTTAGGCAAATTATCAAAAGAAAAGACGGATTTGATCGTTCAGGCGGCTAATGATGTCAGCCGCGGTGTTCTGGACGCGCATTTCCCACTGCATGTATGGCAAACCGGTAGCGGTACACAATCCAATATGAATGCAAATGAGGTGATATCCAATCGGGCAATCGCCATCGCCGGCGGCACACTGGGCAGCAAATCACCGATTCATCCCAATGATGATGTCAACATGTCCCAATCATCAAACGACACATTTCCCACGGCCATGCACATTGCTGCCGCTCTCGCCTTCAAGAACAAACTCATTCCAGCAGTACGTACCTTGCGCAACGGTTTGGCCGTCAAGATGGATGCGTATCAGGATATCGTTAAAATTGGCCGGACTCATTTACAAGACGCCGTACCATTAACGTTAGGCCAGGAATTTTCCGGTTATGTCGCGCAACTGGACGCCTGTCTTATGCGCATGCATCAAGTATTGCCCGAATTATATGAGCTCGCCCTCGGCGGTACTGCTGTAGGCACGGGATTAAATACCCATCCCCAATTTGCCGTAAAATCCGCAGCCCACATTGCTGAAATCACCGGACTACCGTTTATTACAGCACCCAATAAATTTGCAGCGCTTGCCGCACACGAGCCGCTCGTAATGGCACACAGCGTATTGAAAACACTGGCTTGCGCGCTGATGAAAATTGCCAATGACTTACGCTGGCTGGCGTCAGGCCCTCGATGTGGAATCGGTGAATTGATTTTACCAGAAAATGAACCCGGTTCATCCATCATGCCAGGCAAGGTCAATCCAACGCAGGCAGAAGCCATGACCATGGTTTGCGTACAAGTCATCGGCAATGACACCACGGTTTCCGTTGCGGACAGTCAGGGCAATTTTGAATTGAATGTGTTCAAGCCTGTCATTATTTTCAATGTGCTGCATTCACTGAATTTACTGGCGGACACCTGTGTTTCATTTCAAGCGTTTTGTGTTGAAGGCATGCAAGTTAATCGGCCCGTGATTGATTATTATCTGCAAAATTCACTGATGCTGGTGACGGCTCTCAATCAACATATTGGTTATGATAAGGCTGCAAAAATTGCAAAAACAGCGCATCTGGAGAATTCATCTCTGCAAGCAGCAGCGGTGAAACTCGGATTTTTGACTGCTGAACAATTTGCGGAGTATGTGCGACCTGAAGAAATGATTCACCCGTCATGAGAACGTTGTTTATCGCAGAAGCAGCTGAGCAATCGACGAAACGTGTTCAACGACATCGGTTCCTGCTACTTCAATGAATACTGCTTCTCTCTGTATAAAATCAATGGATTTTAATTGATGCACAAGGATAGCCCCCTTTGTTTTTGTTGATCCTGACAAAATAACCTCCAGCTTAATCCCTCTGATTGTGCTGGTGATGGGGGCAACAATGGCCATTTTAGTGTGTTCATTAAATGCTTTTCTGGAAATCACAAAAGCAGGCCGTCGCTTCATAATCTCCTTGCCACTGCTGGGGTCAAAGTTCAGCCAAATAATATCACCTTGGTTTGGTATATAAACCATCACAACTCCTTGCCAACAAGTTTAGCATCAAGCCATTCTTTATCTTCATCTATAAGCCGCAGTTTTTCTTTTGGTGTTCCAGCCAACAAATCCTCCAGAGTCATTTCTTCATTCACAGGTGTTAACACGATTGTGCTATCTACAATGGATAAATCCAGCGTTGAGCCAACATGAAGACCAAGTGTTTTCAAAATAGCTTTGGGTATGCTAACAATATTAGCGCCACCAGACTGTCGAATCGCTAAATGGGTCATGATTGTATTCTCCATGCATCTATTGTTATACAATTATATAACATAAATGTGTTTTAGTAAAATAATAATTGACATCAAACAGGAATTTGGATACCTTAGCAGCGATTGCCGAGGTGGTGGAATTGGTAGACACGCTAGCTTCAGGTGCTAGTGGGGGTAACCCCGTGGAGGTTCGAGTCCTCTTCTCGGTACCATTGAATGAATTTGCAACAGTTCATAATGGTTCAAAACAGCACGTAACGCCTTGATTAATATTAAAATAACACTAACTTTTACTTCTCAAATCGTTCTCAACTATTCGTTATATTTCGTATTGAACCGCGCCTATATCAGAGCACCTTGGGAATGTACGTGCTATTCGTGCATTTTGAATAAAATTTAATAACAATATTTATGATTTCGCCTGTTTTTTACTTATAACTGTTCCATATTTAAATTATATAATACACTTTATAGTTAATGGCATGTCATATTATGTCAAATACAAATCAGGATGGTGGTAAAATGAAAAATTATAATGAAGAAAAAGCTATTATTGATGCCCTCAAAAATAAAGACAACGGCTCGCAATCAATGAGAGTAGTTGGCCGGGGTACTTTAGTAATGAGCGCAAGGGATGTTAGGAACAGTCAAAAATATAAAGACTTGCTACAAAAAGCGGATAAAATCGTTGTGCGTAAATAAATTTACAGAGAGATAATACCGTGCTAGCTCTATTTATTGCCGTTGTAATAGCAAATGCCTTTATCATA
The DNA here is from genome assembly GCA_038923045.1 of Legionellaceae bacterium. GTDB lineage: Bacteria > Pseudomonadota > Gammaproteobacteria > Legionellales > Legionellaceae > DDPF01. The sequence continues at coordinate 24,746 of JBCKWE010000015.1, read as the reverse complement.
TTGCGATTTTCCCCATCAAATTTTTACAAACTCCATCGCTATGATGGTCAATTACTATATATAAAAGCCACATTTATTGGTGTATTTTCCACGGCAGTTGCTTATTTATTAGCTGCATATATTGGAATTATAGAGTTCATTTTGAATTTCATGCCAATGAAAGAGTCTAAATTTTTTTATGGAAAAGAACATTTGGATGTGTTTTTCATATTCTTTTTATTTGCTGTTTTGATTAGTTTTATATACTGCGGGGTAGAGCGATTAAGCCGATTGCTAATCGCATTTTACATGTTCAGAGGAACTGAAAACATATCTTACCGTCAAATGGCAAAAATAATGTTAATGCATAAGCTATTAAAAGATAGCCCCTTGGATAACCTGTTATATTTGTCCTATGTTCAAAATAAATTCTTATTGATAACCATGTCAGATAGAAAGGTGTATGTTGGCCGGGTGATCAGTTTAGGCGAGCCTAATGAAAGTGAAGGACCAGACCAAGAGATTGCTATCGTTCCCGTTTTTAGTGGTTATCGAGATAAAGACTCTTTAACCGTCAATTTAAACACAACATACGCAGGAACTGACGAAGTAGATGATGTTTATTTGATTTTAAAGCAAGACAACATCATTTCAGCCTGTGAATTTTTTGAATCGTTGTACCTAAAACTTTCAGATGAAAAATAATCACTTGGTCTTTCTTGCAATGGGGACGCCTTTATAGGGTCCAGGGCTTTGTTTGCTTGATACAATAACACCCACTGTACGATCAATTTTGACGTAGCGCTCTGATCTCGGATTTAATATCTGCACAAAGTCGTGCTTCGTTTCAGCTGACGCGCTTTTCATGGTGTTCATTATTATGATCTCGTCGAGGTTCCGTAATTTACGTATAGCCAAGGTAAGGCTTGCTTGCCATTATAAAGCAATTTTGCCTGTTGTTGAATAAGTTCCATTCGTATCTTTTCGCAATCATTCATATCTGGTATCATACACCACGTTGGGTAAGATATTGGGTAAGTTTCGAGTCCCTGTTATTTTATACATATAAAATCAATGCATTACACAGAGGTTCGACTCCTCTTCTCGGTACCATTGAATGAATGTTAAAAGGTGGCCAAAGACTCACCAAATTGAATTTTATCCCCGGCGTGCAAATGGCTGTTCCACTTTACGCGTTGACTGTCAGCAAACAATAAAATAACGGTCGATCCCAATTTAAAATAACCCATCTCGGCAGCTTTTTGCAAGTTCGTGCATACATCACCCTCACCTGAATAGACAAAGCGTTCACGTTTACGAGAGCGCTTGATATCACCATGCCAACTGGTGCCGATAGCACCGACAATGGTGGCTCCCACCAGCACCATCGCCATGAGGCCTGCAGGCGTATCAAACAAAACCACCAACCGTTCATTGCGAGCAAATAAATGCGGGATGACGCGTGCCGTTGTCGGTTGTACTGAAAACAGTTTACCTGGCACGTAAATCATGCCTTTCAATGTCGCGGCTATCGGCATATGGACCCGATGGTAATCCTTTGGCGCCAAATACAAGGTTGCAAAACGGCCGTTATCGAACGGTGTGTGAGGCTCATCACTGGCCAGTAATTCGGCTACGGAATAGTTACGCCCTTTCGCTTGCAGTAGTTTTCCGGCAGTAATCGTGCCAATTTCACTGATGGCACCATCAACCGGGGAGACAATACCCGTCTCAGCGATGGGTCGGCATTCAGGCTTTAAGCGACGAATAAAGAAGTCATTAAAACACGCATAGTGCTCAACCGCTTCCTCGCGCGCTTCACGCATGTTGACGTCATAATCTTTAATGAAGTTACGAATTAAATGATTTTTGATTGCCGCTGTTTTAACATTAGCAAGGCAACCTGCAAAGGCGTTTAGCGCACGCTTGGGTATTATGTATTGAGGGGCTGTTTTTAAATGATCGATGGACATGGGGGTCGCAAGTAAAATAATTGAGAAGTGATGATAGGGGAGCTTGGTGCATTTGTAAACAAGGTACTTGTGGGGATATACTCTCTGTTATTCAGAATAAGCTGGCGTATACGTGAAATTCAACATCATCGGAGCGGGTCGGTTAGGTAAAAATCTGGCGTTGTCGCTCATGGCTCATGGTGATCATCAATTGGTTGCCGTTTGTAATCATGGCTTAAACAGTGCCGTGCAGGCCGTGGCTGACTTGGGTTCAGGACTTGCGGTCGCAACCCTGGCGGACTTACCTGCCGTAGCCGTTACCTTCATGACTACACCAGATGACTGTATCGCAAACCTTGCCAGAGAATGGACAAACCCAAGTAGCATCGTAGTGCATTGCAGTGGCGTTCTGGGTTCGGATGTGTTGGCGCCTCTGAAACACAAGGGCTGTCTTGTTGCCAGCATTCACCCACTCAAGGCGTTTCGAAAAGATCGAGTGGAACAGGATGCTTTTCAGGACTGTTATTGTGTGGTTGAAGGCGATGATGAGGCCGTTCAGCTGTTAACTGCCCTGTTTAGCCAAATGGGTGCGCTGATAATCCCCATCTCTGTGGTAAAAAAAAGCACGTATCATGCTGCGGCGGTGATGGCGTCCAATTATTTGGTTACGCTGGCCGCTTGCGCGGTGGAATTATTGATAGAGGCCGGACTGCCTGAACCGCAAGCGCAAGACATGACGCAGCGCCTGATGCAAAGTAGTCTTTCAAACATACAACAAACAACACATATAGCAGAGGCGCTGACTGGCCCGCTGATGCGCGGCGATTTGGATACCATCAACAAGCATTTAAATGCCATTGAAGCCCCTGACATTAACGCATTATACCGGGCTGCGGCTTTTGCGACCCTGCCGCTGACGCATCTTGATGACAGGGCATTGTGTGCGCTGAGGAAACGTCTCAATGACTATTGAAGCAAGCAAACAAGCCATCCGCCACCATTGCCTGCAAACGCGTAAAAATTTGTCCTGCGCTGTTCAGGCCGCCGCATCAACTGCTGTTTGCGGACGCATTATTGCACTGGAGCAATACCAGAAAGCCGAACATATTGCGCTTTATCAAGCGGTAAACGGTGAAATTGATTTAAGTGATTTAACTATATTACATGGACAAACATCCTATTTCCCCGTCATGAACGCAGATAACACCCTGACTTTTTTACCAATAACCGCTGATACGGTGTTTATTAACAATCGTATCGGTATTGCTGAACCCGATGTGGCGCGTGAACTGGCCATCATGCCAGAACAACTGGATATCATTTTTCTTCCCGTGGTTGCATTTGATGAATCTGGAACACGCTTGGGCATGGGAGGCGGTTATTATGACAGAACCTTGGCTCATCACTGTAAATCGTTATTAATCGGTGTTGCCTATGCCTTTCAGCAGCAACCATTTATTGAACGCCAAGCGTGGGATGTACCGCTGGCCGCAATCATTACAGAACACGCAATTTATTGGAGTAAAGCATGACAAACTATTGGCTTATGAAATCCGAACCCTCCTGTTTCGGCATCGATGACTTACGCAATGCGCCCGCACAAACCTATCCATGGGATGGCGTGCGTAATTACCAAGCGCGCAACTTCATGCGTGATGGCATGCGCATTGGCGATCAATTGTTTTTTTATCATTCCAATTGCAAGCCACCCGGCATCGTTGGCATCGCGGACGTGGTTAGTGAGGCTTATCCTGATTACACGGCATTTGATCCCAACAGTGAGCACCCTGATGCATCCAGTACACCTGACAAACCACGCTGGTTCATGGTTGATGTGCGGTTCAAGCAAAAATTCGCACACATGATCCCGCTGGAAATATTGAAACGTTATCCGGAGCTGGAAAATATGCCATTGGTACGTAGAGGTAATCGATTATCGATAATGCCTGTTAGTGCGGCGGACTGGGCGTTTATTCTGGAGCTAACTTAGCGCGTCTTGGAGGTGTAATGCCACGATTACTAATTAATAACAAAAAACACAATAAACACAGCCGTTAACACCAGCAGCAGCGGGTTTATTTTTTGACGGGTGATACACTTTATAAATGTATAAAGGATGATGCCACTACCAATGCCATCGGCAATGGAGTATGTGAACGGGATCATCATGATGATGAGCATGCAAGGTGCTGTTTCTGAAATGTTGTCCAGTTTCAATTGCGTGACACTTTTTATCATGCAACAAGCGACATATAGCAAAGCAGGCCCTACCGCAAAGCTGGGGATTGCTTCGGCAAGCGGGAAGAAAAAGAGCATTAACAAGAAGCCTGCAGCAATGACGATGGCGGTAACGCCTGTGCGACCACCGGCTTGAATGCCTGCTGCTGATTCAATGTAGGGGGAGGTGCTAGCGCTGCCGAGGAGTCCTGCAAGTGCGGAGGCTGCGGCATCTGCAGTCAAGCTTTTTTGTAAGCGTTTTGAATAATCGGGCATATCCTTGAATAACGATGGACTGAGAAGCCCAATCAGCGTACCCGTGGCATCGAACACCGCAATCAGAAAAAAAGCAAAGGTAGCTTTCATGGCAGGCACACGGGTCATCCCTGAAAAATCAAGTTTGAGAAAGGTCGATTGCATGGACGGAGGAAGTGCTACAAGACCGTGCCATGTTGTTATGCCGAGGGCAAGACTAAGCGCACTAATGCTTAAAATACTGATGATGATGGCACCGCGCACACGGTAATAATCCAGTGTCAGAATTAATAAAAAACCTGCGAAGAACAATAAACTTTCAGGCCGCCCCAGCGATCCTAAGCGCATGAGCGTGTGATTTCCGCTAACAATCAAGCCATTAGTTTGTAATGCAATCAATGCAATGAGCAGGCTGATGCCAATGAGGATAGCAATTTGTAAATTATCAGGAATAGACTCAATTAATAATCGTCGTAGGCCCGTGAGGCTGATGATAAAAAACAAAACACCTGATATAAAAACCATCGCCAACGCCTGTTGCCAGGGAACCCCCATGCCTTGAACAACGCTGTAGGTAAAATAAATGTTCAACGCCATGCCAGGGGCTACCCCAATCGGGGTGTTGGCCAACAAGCCCGTGAGGATACAACCGGCTGCAGTGACGAGACAAGTCGCAGTAAACACAGCCCCCTGATCCATCCCGGCATCGTGTAAAATAGACGGGTTAACAATGGCAATATAGACCATGGTCAGGAAGGTCGTTATTCCAGCTAGTATTTCAGTTTTGAGCGAAAAAATCGGTGCGTTGGCGTTCATTGGTATGTGTCTTTGAGAATAAAAAGCTATCCTACCTGTTATGCAGTTAAATTCAAGTCTTGTCGAAAAAGCATGATCCGTGTAAGCTCAATAACAGATTAAAAACAGTTGAACTATGGTTTATTGATGACAATCAGCATTACATCACTCAAACAGGCATTCTCAAGTCTGGTGAAAGGACTGGATCGCGCTTCACGTGAACCGGGCGACCTAGAAGTCAGGGACGCATGCATCCAGCGGTTCGAATATACGTATGAACTGAGCATCAAAACCATCAAGCGGTACATCGAGCAAGAAATGCCTTTGTCAGAAAAGGTTGATCAGCTTAACTACCGCGATTTAATTCGTATCGCATTTGAGATTGGATTGATTGATTGCACGGAACAGTGGTTTAAATTCAGGGAGGCAAGAAATCAAACCAGTCATGCCTATGACGAAAATAAAGCCAATTTAGTTTTTCAGGTATTGCCTGGATTTGTACACCTTGCACAATCTCTTCTGATCCAGCTCGACAAGCGGTTGGGATAACAGTGATGCTACATCTTGAGCCGCATGATATTCAAATCGTGCAAGCGGTTTTGAAAAAATATAGTCCTCATCAAATTGTAATTGCCTTTGGTTCTCGTGTTACGGATCAATTTAAACCTCATTCAGATCTGGATATTTGTGTGATGGGAAGGCAACCATTGCCCTTGGAAAAGCTAGCGGCGTTGAGAGAGGCCTTTTCAGAATCTGATTTACCCATGCGCGTTGATATTGTTGATTGGGCAAGTATTTCGGCGGAGTTTAAAATGCTTATCAAAGCGAATTTCGTCAAAATTTAAGTTGGTGCACGGGACAGCGAGAAGATATGATAAAAATGATACGTAGTATTGTGGAGCGAATTTTTAATTCAGTAAAAAGCCCACTGGGTTTGGCGGTGACAGGTGGAATAGCAGGTGCTAGCGCAACGTATAGTCTTGAACAAACAAAGCTATCACAAGATTTGTTGCGCGCACTCCTTGATAAAGAACAATTGGAGTTACGTTTGTTAACATTGGAAAATGAGAGCAGTGATCTTGTCAGACAAAATAGGGAGTTATTGAGTAATAACATCCATTATGCTGATAGAACCAATACGCTAATGGACGAATTGCGCCATGTAAGCGCCGATAATGCCTGTGCTAAAGAGAGTTTAATGGCTTGTCAGCACACAATAACTTTTTTTGAAAAATCGTCCAGACATTCGTTGGCTTTAGAGAAAGAGCAAGTCTATAATAACCCTCTTGGATCAGGGAGTGACCTAGAGCGTCATCCTGAGAAGACATCGATAAGAAAAAAATAATGAAGAGGGCTTAATGATCAAATCTACTGTGAAAGCACCAAATAACTATTCATGGGCTGCTGTGGTATTATTTTTTTCACCTGGGAGCAAGGTTGAGGCCGAATCAAAAAAGCTGAGAGATTCCCGACCGCAGACTGAAGCGTGCTTTGCAAAAGTTGATGGCACCATTACTGAATCAAAGCAGTGCCTTGCTCGTGGGGAACAGGTTATAGCAGAAAATAAATGTAGCTTGGCAGAAATAGATTTGGCAATTGCTGAATCCAAGGAGCGGAGAACAATGATGTCAGGCCGTTGACTTGTTATGCCAGTACCAGCCCACGTTTGTCAGATCCTCGATGCAGATAGTGAGCAACAAATAACATGAACACCCCAAACAAACAGGCAATAAACCCCAGGTTTTGATAATACTGTTGGTAGATGCTCAGGCTTTGTATGGGGGATGTGAAAATGTCTGGGATGGCAACCCAGTGTGCGATACGACCCGCGAGTGTGTTTGATAAAGATGCGGCTAAATACCATGCCCCCATCGCAAATCCCAAGGCTTGATTATCGCAGTACAGGCCTATCATGCTTAAGCCAATGGCACTGACCCATAATTCCGCAAGGGTTATTAAAATATAAGTAACGGCGATATAGTTCCCGTTGATAATCCCCTGATTGCCGAAACGTGCAGCACTGGCGATGAAGAGCAGTGCAACGCCGGCCAACAATGTACCACAGGCAAATTGCCACGGGATGGTAAAGCGCGGAAATCGCTGATAAAAACGCGGTAATTGCAGGCCGATTGCGATGATTAATAACGGATTAAGCATTTGATATTGTGCGGGGGACACGACAAAACCAAACAGGTGCAAATCTGAGTTATTTTTAGCAAACAAGATTAACGTGCTATTCATCTGATTATAAATTACAAAAAACACAATGGCCTCAAGGATTAATAATACGGCAACAGACTGTTTATAACGAGATTCTCCGCTTAAGGTGAATGTTTTAACTAAAAACCAGCTTATCCCGAGAACGCAACCAATCGAGATGGAAATCAACGCAAAGGGGATGTGTGAATAAGCAAACAAGGTAAACAAGTAGATGACGATAAAATATACAATCATGCGGTATATAGCTGATAGAGGCAAGGGCCACTTGTCTTTTCCAAGTGTTAGATCATCGTATAAAGAATAGCGGTACGCGAAATTGAGTGCGGCAATGGATTTACCTACAAAAACAAAGGCCAGCACAGAAAGTGGGCCGTAACGACTATCCAGCAATGCGGGTGCTATCACTGTCGCCAATAGTGCCCCTACATTGATTGCCATGTAGTAAAACGTCATGGCTGATTTGGCGTTGACGGCATCATCGGTATAAATGCGTGAGATCATACCGGAGGTTGTTCCCATCAACAGCGAGTTAGATGCAGGAATGAGTGCAAAGGCTGCAAGAAACAAATAATCACCATGCGCAGGGATGGTGTATCCGCTCAACATCACCAGTAGGTAGGCTAGCGCCAGGAGGATACTGCCCAATAAAATACTGCGTCGTAAACCCAACACACTATCGGCCATGTAACCACCCAGAATGGGCATGAGATACCCCGTGGCTTGAGAAACCCCAATGAATGCATAAGCTTTTGCTTGGTCGTACCCAAGACCATTTGCAATAATCGGCCTTGTTAAAAAGAGAATCAGGATAGTATTCAGCGAAAATACCGAAAATTGACTCCAAAAAGTAATCATCACAATATTAGTGCTTTGTTTTTGCTGTAGATTGAATGAGGGCAAGGCGTTTGTGATTATTTTATACATGATGAGTCGGAGATGAATAAAACACCTTACCCACGCGATTGATATGATCAATTAACTCAGTGGCATCAATGTGTTTAAACAGCGATAGATCAATCGAATAAGGTAACAATAAATCGTCAAGTTCTGTCTCGATGCGGTTAAGTTGCTCATACGTCAGGTCTTTACCAAACAGCGTTAAATCGATATCGGATCCATTTCGATAGTTACCTTTGGCACGGGAACCATAGATCACTACCTTCTCAATGTATGGATAGCGTGAAAATACACCATGTATACTGTCGATGGCGGTTTTTTTTAGACCAAAATGCAATTCATCAGTGGACATTGTTCAAGCCTTGCATCATGTCTCGTAGCGCTAAAAACAGAGGGAAAAACCGTCCAGTAATGTTTACTGCAATTTGATCTGCTGTTGCCTGATTATAAGTGTGGCTGGTTCGATTGCGATCCTTAATCATGTCCATCCAAGCGTCGCCATCTTGAATCAAGTCCAGTTTAAACGCCTCACGCGTGGCATCGCGAGATCCATGGATGGTCGCGTTGCCTTGTTCTCGCAAATAATCACGCAAGACATTCCATGCCAACTCATGGGTATATTCAAAAGCCTGAATAAGGCCTTGTTCTTCCAGCTCATTTAATTTGCCTTTAGCGATGAATTTTTCAAGTTGTGATAACGCTTTTTTATAATTGGTGAAACGTTGTATCCAGCGAATATCAATATTGTTGTCCATATTTTCATCCTCTATGAGAGGTATTAGTGTAGCAATAATCTGGAGAAGAAGCTTTAGGCAGCTAACTTCAATTTTAGGCCCTTGCATTAAACAACACTCCTCAGTAAAATTGCTGAAATTTTATACGTAGGATTACTCACCATGGGGCTTGATTTTCATGCGCTCACTCAATTGCGCAAGAGCCATCCTGCATGGCGTTTATTGCAAGCAGAACATGCGCCGTTAATTGCCAGTTTTCTTGATCATGCCTTTATTCAACCCAATGAGCGGGTGTTGTCTCAATCTGATTTGGTGTCGAAGCTAGATGATCTCTTGTTTCAGTTGCGTGAACAAGAAGGTGAGGGTAAGTTTCCGCGGGATGCGCATGTCTACTTGGATGATTGGGCAAAAAATGATAAAGGTTGGTTGCGTAAATTTTACCCGCAGGGATCTGACGAACCGCATTTTGATTTGATGCCTTCTACTGAAAAAGCACTTACCTGGCTTGAAAATCTGGCTGAAAAACAATTTGTAGGCACCGAATCGCGTTTGCTGATGGTGTTTGAATTGCTCCGTCAAATGGTGACCGGTGCGGAAACCAATCCTGAGATCCGTATTGCTGAACTGGAGCAACGCAAAGCCGAGATTGATAACCAAATTAAAGCAATCGCTAGTGGCCATGTGTCTCTCATGGATGAAACGGCCCTGCGTGATCGTTATTTGCAAGTGAACAGTACCGCACGCGAGTTGTTGGGTGATTTTCGGGCGGTTGAACACAATTTCAGAGAGCTTGATCGTGCGGTACGGGAGAAGATTGCATCGTGGGATGGCAGTAAAGGTGAATTGCTGCACAAAATTTTCGGTGAGCGCGATGCCATCGCGGACTCTGATCAAGGGCGTAGCTTTCGTGCCTTTTGGGATTTTCTGATGTCGCCGGCTAGTCAAGATGAACTGACCAGTCTGTTAGAAGACGTGTTTAAAATGGACGCGTTAACCTCGTTTACACAAGACAAACGGCTCAAACGCATTCATTTTGACTGGCTTGAGGCAGGCGAATATACACAGCGAACGGTTGCGAAATTGTCCCAGCAATTACGCCGTTATCTCGATGAACAAGCGTATCTTGAAAATAAACGGATCATGCAAATACTCGACCATGTTAATGTCAATGCGTTGCTGGCAAAACAACAGTGCCCTGATGGTGTTTTCATGTTGATGGATGAGGATTCGCCACGCATTAATCTCCCGATGGAAAAACCGCTCTATACGCCACCGGTGAAAGCGGTCCTGCAAGATACCGTGCTATCAGGGGTTGCAGACAATCTGGTGCCGGACGCACTCTTTAATCAAATCATCATTGATAAAAAGCAATTGTTGAGCAATATAACCAAAGCACGGGGTTTGCGTTCCCAGGTGACGCTCAAGCAAGTGGTTGAGCTATTCCCGCTTGAGCATGGCTTGGCTGAATTGATCATGTACCTGTCAATTGCAGCGGAGGTGAAGCATGCCATTTTCGATGAAGATAACCCTGAAAAAATCGAGTGGATAACGCGCGATGGCCTTGTCAGGCAATCCAGCTTACCTAGAATAATTTATGCGAGGACAGTATGATTGATGCCGTGAATTCCATACCCGCTGAAAAAGCACCCACAGAGAAAGGCTATCCATTATCACTCGTGTTGATTCAATTGATGAAGGGCGTGTTGTATGGCGATGAAAACGAGCAGCTTTGGCAACATTTGCTGGCATTGCAAGCACAGGTTCGTGATTATGTGCGCGTGCTGGGATTGAATTTGACCGTGGTTGAGGACGAAGGTGTGGCATGGCTAACAACACGGAGTACTGAAGATGGCGAGCCTGAGTTGCCGCGTTTGGTGAATAAACGGCAATTGTCATATCCTGTGAGTTTATTGCTGGCATTATTAAGGCGAAAGCTGGCAGAGCACGATGCGAGTAGCAGTGAACAGCGGTTGATTCTGGATAAAGAGGACCTGATTGAACACTTACGCGTGTTCTTGCCAGCCAGCACCAATGACGTGCGATTTGTCGACCAGATTGATAGCCATCTGACCAAAATTGTTGAGATCGGCTTCATTCGTCGCTTGCGTAACGATAATTCCAGATTTGAAGTGCGGCGCATATTGAAAGCCTTTGTGGATGCGCAATGGTTGCATGAACTGGATCAGCGTCTGGCGCAATATGTACAAAAATTCAATCTGACTCAGGAGGCTGTATAATGGCGCAGATGGAATTGTTTGATGCCGATTGCGAACTCGATGCAGGCAACCTCGATACGCTGATTGGCTTTCGATTGCAGCGCATTGAGGTGTTCAATTGGGGGACTTTTCATCAAAAGGTCTGGACGTTGAACCTTGCCGGTAAAAATGCCTTATTAACCGGTGACATTGGATCAGGAAAATCCACGCTGGTTGACGCCATCACGACGTTATTAGTGCCAGCAAACCGAATCGTATACAACAAAGCGGCAGGGGCTGATTTTAAAGAACGTTCACTTCGCTCGTATGTATTGGGACATTACAAATCCGAGCGAAGTGACACGCATCATGCGGCCAAGCCGGTAGCCTTGCGTGATCATAATCATTATTCGGTTATTTTAGGCGTGTTTCATAATGAAGGCTATGCTCAATCAGTCACGCTAGCACAAGTATTCTGGCAAAAAGACAATAGCTCGCAACCGTCTCGGTTTTTCATGGTGGTAGATAAACCACTCAGCATTGCCACGGATTTTTCCAATTTTGGCAATGACATTAACCAGTTGAAAAAACAGCTACGTCGCCTGACCTCGGCGGAGTCTATTTTCGATACGTTTCCCCCCTATGCAGCGGCATTTAAGCGGCGCTTTGGAATTGAAAATGATCAAGCGCTGGAGTTGTTTCATCAAACGGTGTCCATGAAGTCAGTTGGGAATTTAACCGAATTTGTACGCGAACACATGCTGGAATCCTTTGACGTATCCCCACGGGTTGAATCATTGATCGTGCATTTTGATGATTTAAATCGAGCCTGGCTGGCGGTATTAAAAGCTAAAAATCAGGTTGAAAAATTAACACCGTTAGCGAAAAACCTAGATGCCCACGAGCTGACCTCGATGGCTAGTCGCCACTGGAGCGCTTGCCGTGAGCATCTGGGATTTTATTTTTATAAGCTAAAGGCAGGTTTGTTGGAAAAAAGATTGTGTCTTTTGCAGGAAGAGTTGCAGCGCATTGCGTCTCGTATTGTGCATAGGAATAGGCGTAAATCAGAGCTCTATGGTGAACGTGATCATCTGAAACGCGAAATAGCAGCCAATGGTGGCGATAGACTTGAGCGATTGAAAGCTGAGATAGATAAGCTGGCGATGGAAAAAAACAAACGCCAGAAACGTTCAGATTCCTATGGTATGTTGGCCGCGGATTTGATGCTGCTGCAGGTTACATCACTGGACGATTTTTTTAATAATCGCACGGTACTGTCAGAACGTTTGGATGCACTTGAAACCGAAGAGTGTACCTTGCAAAATCAACTGACCGAGCTGTCTGTTGATTTTAAAACGATGCGTCTTGATCATCAGCAGTTGGATGAAGAAGTCATCTCGTTACAACAACGGCGCAGCAACATTGATTCCAAGCAAATTCAGATGCGCAAGGATCTCTGTCAACAATTAAATATCAATGAATGTGATATGCCGTTTGTGGGTGAATTGTTACAGGTTCATGAAAATGAAGCGCACTGGGAAGGGGCGCTGGAACGCTTATTGCATAACTTCGGTTTGTCGTTGCTGGTGCCTGATCGTCATTATGAGTTTGTGAGCGAATGGGTGGAGCGCACGAACCTGCGTGGCCGTCTGGTTTATTACCGCGTCAATGCCAATTCGCGTGATAAAGCGTTGCATACAGAACTTCAGCTGCATTCTCTGATCCATAAAATAGCCATCAAACCCGATACGGAATTTTATACTTGGATCGAACAAGAATTGCATCGACGATTTGACTATGCCTGCTGCGATACGGGTGAGCAATTTCGCAGGGAAAATCAAGCGATTTCACTGGCGGGTCAAATTAAATCGGCAGGACAGCGTCATGAAAAAGATGATCGGCATCATTTGGATGATCGCAGTCGCTACATTCTTGGCTGGACAAATCAGGCCAAAATTGATGCTTTGATTTTGAAACGAGAGGCAATACAAGTACGCATTCAAAGTGCAATCAAGGCGATTACAGCATTACAACAAGAGCAGCAAAATATGCGTACACAGCGCACACAACTGGTGCAGCTGGATGCCTTTAAGGAATTTGATGATATTGACTGGCAACCGCTTGCCAGAAACATTGCGCACTTGGAAGAAGAACGCGCTCAATTGGAAGCAGCGTCCAATGTGTTAAAAGTGCTCCAGAAATCGTTAGACGAACTAGAGCTAGCAATAAAAGAGGCAGAGAGCAAGCTCGATGATCAAAAGGATGCTAAATCAAAGCATGAGGAACGGCAGAGTCAAGCCAATCAACAGTTGGCGACTTGTCAGGAGGCATTGGCATCAGGTGGGGTTGACTTGGCCATATTGACGGACCTGGATGATTTGCGCACACAGGCTTTAGGCGAGCATCAGCTAACAATTGAATCGTGTGATAACAGGCAGCAAGCCTTGCGTGTATGGTTGCAGCAAAAACTTAACAATGAAGACACTAAACTCAAAAATTTGGAAGAACGGATTATTCGGGCAATGGAAGGATACAAGCGTGATTTTCCAGCTGAAACCTTGGATGTGGATGTGCAACTGAGTGCAGGGCCTGAGTTTAAAACTATGCTGGTTGACTTGAAAGCGGATGATTTGCCGCAGTTTGAGCAGCGTTTTAAAGCCCTGCTAAATGAAAACACGATCCGTGAGATAGCCAATTTTCAGTCGCAACTGAATCGTGAGCGTCAAGAGATTAAACAGCGCATTGAACACATTAATAAATCATTGGCAGAGATTGAATACAATCCGGGTCGTTATATTCGCCTCGAAGCACAAGATAACAATGATTTTGAATTAAGGGCGTTTCGAAATGATCTGCGCAGCTGCACAGAAGGCAGTTTAACCGGGAGTGAAGATGATCATTATGCGGAAGCAAAATTTTTACAAGTGAAGGCGATTATTGATCGGTTCAGGGGGCGTGAAGGCACCACCGATCTGGATAAGCGATGGACGAAAAAAGTGACGGACGTGCGTAGCTGGTTTGTGTTTGCCGCCTCTGAGCGCTGGATTGAGGACGATACCGAGCATGAACATTGCACGGATTCAGATGGTAAATCCGGTGGGCAAAAAGAGAAACTGGCTTATACCGTTTTGGCGGCGAGTCTTGCCTATCAATTTGGCCTTGAGTGGACGCAATCACGATCACGCAGTTTTCGATTTGTTGTGATTGATGAAGCGTTTGGGCGTGGGTCAGATGAGTCAGCTCGTTTTGGTCTAGACTTGTTCAAAAAGATGAACCTACAGTTGCTGGTTGTGACACCGTTACAAAAAATTCATATTATTGAGCCGCATGTGTCCAGTGTCGGCTTTGTGCACAATCTGGATGGTAGAGAATCGCTCATACGCAATTTGACTATTGAGCAATATCACCAAGAGCGAGCGGCTCATCATGAAAGCGTTTAATTGGACGGCATTACCTGAAGTGCGTGCAAAATTACTCACGCGCTGGACATCGGGTGATTTGTTGCGTGAAGCGCTCGTGCCGGGCGTGCTATTTCCAATGCGAATTTCATTGAAATACCCACAGGGCCAATCGTTGGTTGATGACTTTACCAGTGCGCAATCATGGGTAAAAACCCTGTCCAGTGCCGCTGAAAAGGCACAGCTGCCACTGGAGTGGATGGATATCAATCATCGGCAACTGGGTCGCAATCAATTGCCTGTCGCGTTGTTGTTTGATTCTCTGGAAACCGTGTTGTCATGGCTTGGCTGCTGGAAAGACACGCAGTTGTTTATTAAATGCAGTCAAACCTTGTTGCGTGCGCATCCATCATTAATGCCTTGGGTGATTAAATGCCCGCATCAATTGTTGCAGTTATCAGAGCAGTTGCCCCTACTCATGGTGGTGTTAGCATGGCGACAGCAGCATCCAGCGCCTGGGATTTATTTGCGTCAATTGAGCTTGCCGGGGGTGGATACGAAGTTTATTGAGCGGCATCAAAAAATACTCGCGGCATGGTTTGAGCTCACGTTGGCAACTGTTGAGATCAATTCAACCAGTACCTCATTTGCGATGCGATATGGGTTTAAGTCAAAGCCAACGTCAGTACGCTTCCGTTTGCTTGATGAACGTTTGTTTATCCATGGCCTGTCTGATTTATCCATCCCCGAGACCGATTTTTGTCGTCTGGAGCTAGGAGTAGACACGGTTTTTATCGTAGAAAACGACATCAATGCTCTTGCATTTCCAGCTTTTCCGCGCGCAATGGTTCTTTTTGGACGAGGCTATGGGTTCGATTCCTTGTTACAAGCCAATTGGTTGAAGAACAAACGATTGTTCTATTGGGGCGATATTGACACACACGGTTTTGCCATTTTAAGTCAATTTAGAAGCCATTTCTCTCAAACTAAATCGTTATTGATGGATACGAATACATTGCTAACTCATCAGGCACACTGGAGCACCGAGGCAAAACCCAGTCGTGCTGAGTTGATTCATCTCAGCGCGGACGAACGTGCTTTGTATGTGCATCTACAAGCCAACAAATTTGGCGACAATGTTCGCCTAGAACAGGAATATATATTGTTTGATGCCTTGGGTTTGTCACTTAAATGTATCGATAAATAGTTGTTTTTTTGAGCTATACTGTATTTACATCAGGCACATTTTAAAAAAAAGGGGGTATGATGAATACAAAAACGAAAAGTGTATTATCACGGACGATCGCTGTTTTTGTTCTTTCCTTCGCAGTTAGTACAGCGTGTAATGCATGCGGTGGCGGAGGCTCTTATCATGGCGGTGGATGGGGGAGCAGCCCAAACATTGTGATTGTCGCGCCATTTGGTGGATATTATGGCTCTAGTTATTCCGCGGCTCCAGTATGCAAGACGGTTCGGGTATGCAAGGGATGCAATCATAGTAGGTTAGAACGACGGTGTAATTGAATACACACATTGACCGCGCGAAGTATAGTTAAAAACAGAATCCCCTTGGCTTACAGATATTCTGGGTGAACAGAACGTAGGGTGGCCAAAGGGCCACAGGCCTGTGCCCACCAGAACAGGGCATGGTGGGTTCTAAATGGGGTTGAGGTAAGGTGACTTACCTCTTCTACCAGCTTATGGTTTTTTCGAACCAATGGGGCCAGAGTCTGACCCCATTGGTTGTTCGCTAGCGATTTGTCATTGACAAGAAGTGGGTCAATGACCTACAATTAAACCATGACTAATATTTATATAAAAACAACCCCAGTATTTGACAGAAAAGTGGCTAAATTACTATCTGAAGATGTTGTGAATGGATTTTTAGACCATATAGGAAAGCATCCAGAAGCAGGAAAAATCATTACTGGGACAGGTGGGGTCAGAAAGATTCGCTGGAGAAAAGGGGATAATGATAAGGGGAAGAGCGGTGGGGTAAGAATATTGTATCACTACTCCGCCAACCTACTAATTCTATTGATTACTATTTTTGGCAAATCAGAAAAAGAAGATATTACGCAGGAAGAACGCAATCAACTTAAGCGAACTGTGCCCCTGTTGGTTACTAAATATAGAGGTGAATTATGAATACTGAAAAGACCTTTGGTCAGGAACTTATTGATGCGGTAGATGAGGCTTTGAATTCGACAAGTACTGGACGAATCGCCAGATCTGCCGTTAATGTAAAAGAATTGCGCACTAATTTGCATTTAACGCAACGGGAGTTTTCATCTCAATATCACATTAATTTAGAGACGCTGAAAAATTGGGAACAAGAAAAACGTGTGCCTGATTTAACAAGCATTGCGTTTTTAACGTGTATTGAAAAAAGCCCGTTAACTATTTATAACCTCTTAAATAGTTAACGACAAAACCAATGAAACCAATGGGTTTATCATGCGTCTTGGTTTAAAGCCGTTACAAGCCAAATCTTGCATCAGGCCCCCATTGAATGGATAGATCCGGCTATGCGGGCGGTCCCCCTTTGTTGTAGGTGATAGGTTTTAAAGCATGTTATTTGTCGGTCGCGGTATTTTTCGGCACAGGAAGTCCGATGTTGCAGTCCACCATACAGCTTAGCGATCCACCTATCCCCACACCGCATAAAGCGCATTCTGTGGTAAGTTCATTACTACTCGTCTCCGATTTGCTTTTCTCAGAGGGATAGGTAGGAGAGGAAATTGCGGAGTGTAGATTGGTGATCGAACTGAAAACTAAAAGTGCACTAAATACTAAAGTGCGGACATTTAAGTTGGTTGATAAAGTTTTCATTTTTATTCTCCTTAAGTACCACGGAGCCGGTCGGCTGGCCACGCTCGAGTTCCATGGAGTTATGAACTTCTTTTATACAACATTTCAATACGCCAGCACACCATGATGACCATCGCGCTTTCAAGTCTCCAATGCAAGCAGCACTTGCACCTTGCGCATAACGCTGGGCTATTTTAGTTTGATGATTTTCAAGGCTTGTTTTTGAAATTTCAGGGGTGTCACCGAAGCGCACGCCTAAAAAATCAAAGCCTTTTTTAATGCAACCAATAAATGTCTTATCAGGGTGCATTTTGAGTTTAATCAGATTTAAAATTTTGTGAGTTAACTTAATGATGCGACGCAATTGATGCTTTGTTTTCACTAGGATGGCACATATATCCATGAAAGGTACATAGGTGCCGTATTTGCTCATCGCGTCATCATTTGTGTTGGACGTTAATTCTATGACGGATGGACTGGTTTTGTCACCTGCGTCGTCGACGCTCAATAAGGTACACGGCGCGTTATTTTCAGCGGCTGGATGCGTGACATTTAATGATTCAATGTTCATCGTGCACCTTTTATTGATAGTAGAATTCATAATGATTAATTTAAGTATAGAACATGGTCTGGTAAATACAAATTTTGGATGGTTTTTTTTAACGAGTAACCACCGACTGCCACCGTGGCGGTAGGAAGCATCCCTCTGCTTGATAAATTGCTATCTCATCATTTGCATAATTGCTTGAACATTACTCAGATTTTTTGCGACAGAACCCATTTTTTTACTATTATATACTATTTTCTACCTAAAATTGGTCTGGCTTTCCTAAAACACTTGGTGCTGGACTTTCAACGATGTTTTCATCCTCTTGCCTCTTCGTCACCAGTTTTCTATATATACAAGCTGGATTAATACTGACTGGCTTTAATTGCTCAAGGCATTGGGCAACAGTAGGTCTTTCTTGGAGATTTGTTGCTTGCATAGCGTTTAGCAAGAGAATGGAAGATTCACCTAATTGTTCTCGAGAAGAAGAAAAATCGTACTGTTCAGACACATAGTTGCTAACGAATTGCTCAAATACATCTTGTTTATGATAACGGTATATTTTTTTCGAAAATAGCGTCTCATCTAAGGAGCCGCAGGACTCAAAATTCTGACGCAGATCTAGTTTGAATTGTTCGTCCTCAATAGCAATTAAAGCCTTCTCCATGCGAGCCTTAACCACGTCCTTTTTATTTACACCCAAAATTTCAGCGAGGGTTAACGTCATGGAATAAATGTCATTGGCGGTTGTTGCACTCGTGCCATTGACATACTCAGGTGGCATATATTCAATGGCATATTTTGCGGTGTTTATTCCATTATACTTGATCTGAGCCGCTACGTGTTCAGCACAACCAAAATCCAGGATATGCATTTTTTTTGTATCAGGATCAAACAAGATATTTTTGGGCTTAATATCATTGTGGGTAACCCCATGCTCATGAATATTTTTTAAATCATTAAATAATTCTACTGCCATCAATTGTCTCTCTCCCGATCGTATAGCCGCACCATGATGAGATAATAAATGTTCGTCAAGAGGAACACCTGAAAACAAGGGCATTGCTAAATAAGATTTTCTACCCTTTTCAAAGCGTGCGAAATGCTTTTCGGGGTGTGCTGTTTCAAAGAGTCGGCATTCTTTATCCATCGAAACGGCTTGATTA
This sequence comes from Legionellaceae bacterium, assembly GCA_038923045.1. Classification (GTDB taxonomy): domain Bacteria; phylum Pseudomonadota; class Gammaproteobacteria; order Legionellales; family Legionellaceae; genus DDPF01. The sequence goes on along the minus strand of JBCKWE010000015.1, from coordinate 5,580 downwards.
GCGCCCACTTGCTTAATTGCAACTGGGTGGCTAATTTGAACGTCGCCATTATTAAGTGAATAATGGCGTGCTGCATGAACATCTCCCCATCCGCCTTTACCAATTTTTGCTGGGTTTAATTGATAAAACCCAGTCTCAGTCAGCAGTATAGTGGGATTAGCCGCAACAGACGCTTTTCCTGTAAGAATGGCGATTGCTTCTGGGGTTGAAATCATCGGGTGTTCATCAAAAAGACACAAGGCTTCCTCTTGTTTTCCTTGCGGTAAAAGAGCGGCCACTTCACCTAAAGCAGGATCCCAGCCTAATGCTTCACGAACAATATGGCTAACGAAATCATGTTTTTTTATCAGCGCTTTATTCAAGGCAGTAAACGTTGACTGAATATCAGTATCCCGCAGTAACCCCCCCAAACGTTGATATTCCTCATCTGTGGAAGCAGTACGTAGCAGATTTAGTGTTTCGATAATTTGAGGGTCATTGCCTGATTCTTTGATCATTGCTGCGTCGTAGTCTTTAATTAAATTCTTTTTATGAGCTAAGCATTCATAAACCATCATTCGATTACCGCTTAATGCTTCACCCAGCGACTGATCACCTGTTGCACCAGTGAGTTGGCCAGATAAAGCAGTGCATGCAATCATTGACTCATGTGACATCCCAGCAGTATAGATAACCTTATAAAATTTTCCAGGCTTGCCAGAATCATAGACTTCATGCTCATCTTTATTATCAGCATTGCAGAAGTAAATTTGTTCAAAACCATTAGCGATCAACTGGTCATTAATAGCGCACAGCGCTTCAAGTTTATGATGAGTACTGTTACCAACCATGACTACATCTTGGTTTTTTTTGCTATTCTTTACAAATTCACAGTGAATTTTGAGAAAATGGACAGCTGGAGCAGGGCCAATAGTTTGGTATTTATCATGGCTATATTGCATGGAAAGTTCGGTATTTGCCGGATAATCCGCAATATCACTCGTGTCGACTAAAAGTTTGCGTATTTTCTTGTCTAACTTAGCAAACGAGGCATCAGGTGCAGGAGGGCTAACTAAATCGTCACTTACCAAAATTCCACGTTCACCACCCTCTTCATTAAATCCGGAATACAATGTTTTGTCGCAATATAGTTGGTACATCTTAGTGCGGAGATAATGCGCCTGAGCGTCCATTTTGTTTCTGAGATCCTGACTGCAGAAACCGTATTCTGATAGCAGCGTGACTAAAACAGGCTTACCAGTGAGCACCCCATCAATTCGATCCATAAGGTCCGTTGAAAATACTGGACCTTCGAATATATGACCGATCTCAATTTCCTTAGCGACAATTTTATCCCCTAATTCGCTTGGAGTTAATACAGAAACACCAAACTCCACATCGCTTTTGAGATCAGCAATTTTCTTTTTCCCCTGTTCTTGAGTGACTATATAAATAGGTGGAACTTCCTTACTGGCATCGGCATATTTCTTTTTCAATTGCTGCGATAATTTCAGAGCAAATAAGTAATCGCCATAGCCGCCAAAACCATTACTTACCGCTATTAATATTGCCTTTAGCATAAAAGTCCACCTTATCTAGCTTAATTCTTCCCTGCCTATGTGTGGCTGTAGACAGGGCTACTTGTCATGTCGTATTTAATATGGGGTGTGTTATGTCAGACACGACCCCATATATTGGGCTTATGTCAAAAACATCCGGCTGTCCTTCCGTTTAAAATATAGCAACCAGTTTGAAATATATCAATGGTTTTAAAAAAAACGGTAATCCCCCACATCGTCCCGAGTACCGCGATGGAGAATTAAACGGAAATTAACGCAAGTTCCGATGCGCTCGGAACATCTGTAGACAGGGCTCCTAGCCCGCTAATAAATGGCGCAGGACGCGCATAGTTACCCATCACTTAAAAATCATTGCGCTACAGCATTCATTCCACCAAGCCATGCGATTGCCAACACAAAAACCAAGAGATTGCCGGAACTAAAACCAGAGATCTCTTGGTGAATTTTAAGCAATTTGCCGCAGACACCCCGTCTGCGAACACGCTATAGTACGCACATAGGGAGGACAGGGATTGTCTGCTAAGAAGGACAGGGACAGTCTGACAGGATGTCACCTAATTCGCCATCCAAGCCCGGCCTGTTACTTGCCGGGTGGCGTTACTTAAACAACTACAAAAAATACTGAAATTATGGCAAAAAACAAGACGGAAACCATTTCTGATATTGCCTTGCCCATCGGCGGTGGCATAGCAGGTGCCCTAATGGCTTCCAATAGTGTTACGTTGATGAGCCTTGCAACTGCCGCCCTTTCCAGCAATCTAACGGCTTTTGTTACGGTTTTCTGGATACCCGGCTTTGGTGTTGCCGCAGCGGGTCTCTGTGCCGGTGTTGTTGTCGGCAGCGGTGTCAACTCAGTCTACAAATATTTGACGTCAGGGAGCGATTACTCCAATGACTCAGCTTTCCTGTCATCCCTTGACGAATCATTAAAAAAACAAGAACAACAAATAAGTCAAATAGCTAAAACACTAGTCAACGTTGCCAATGCTCAAGACGCTACCATTAAACAAATAAGAGAAAACATTCTTCATTGCATTGAGCCTGCTTTAAAAGAAATTGACGCCACAGTGAATCAAGTTCTGCAAGCAACAGACCAACTCAAAGAAACAACACCACGCCTGCACGTTGCTTCAACCAGCGCCGTGCAGGCTGTTCTGTACTTGCAACAAAAACTGGATGAGGCGCTCAAAACCATTGAGACGTTAACAAACGAAATCCAAACACTGCAAAATTCCATGCCTGAAAAAGAACGTGAACTTAACGATATTACCACCAAACTGGATGCAAATCAAAAAGAATTAGAGGCAACACTAATACCCGTGAGCCAGCAACTAGCCCTACTGCCCAATCAACAACAGCGTATCGATGCAGCATCGGACGTTCGCGATAGATTCACAACATTGGGAGCCGAGATAACAACGAGCAGGGCTAGAATCAGTCAATTAATCGCTGAAAATAACAGGATTATCCAATCGTACAACGGCCTTGTTGAGGCGTCGAACCCGCTTACGACTGAATTAAGCGACGAACGCGCCAAAAACGCACGGCTGGAAGATACCGTTAGAGTACTTTCCAGTGCGCTGGCAAGACTTAACGCCGTGACAGCCACGCCCTCTCAACCCTCCAATGCACATTCGCACACGATGTTTCGCCTTCACAGCTAAGCATGCCGCTTTTTAACAATCAAAGCCCAACCTAACCAAGGACACATCATGGCAGCTCAAACACCTGTAACAACAGACACTAATGAACCCTCTGTTATGCAAAAAATAGCAGACAACCTAGCATCCATACCAAGCATCATGGCTGACACCGCTTTCAACCAATCTGCATCATTTATAGCCAATGTGGGTGAGGTCGTGTTTAACAAATTAGAAACCACCGTTTCAGAATACGTCAACACGCTACGAACCCGTAAACAAAACATTATCGATATGAAAGACAGCCTCACAGCACTCATGGCGAACTACCATAAAGAAAAAAGCTATATTGCGGAACTCATTGACCTGTATGGAAAACAATCATGGCTTGAGAAAACCAACGTAGGCCTCACTTTTTTAGCAATTGGCGCCTTGATTGGCGCCATCGCGAATCTCACGGTGATTTTTGCAGTACTTGCCAGCTGTGTATACATCACTCTTCATTTTTTGATCATGAACGATTTCAACATCAAATCAACACGAGATAAACAGCTTTATGATGACTTGGTTGCAATGGAAGTCAGCCTGAACACATCCATTCGTGAGCTGAATAGTGCAACGGCGCAATTAAACGCCATACAAACAGCGTCATTTTCCTTGAATACGCAGTATGATGCTCAAAACGTGTCATTTCAGAACCAAGTTAACACGTTCGCCACCCAAACCAGAACTTACACAGTGACTATTGCGGAGCTAGAGCGGTATCAACATGCGCTGACAACGGATTTTGATGCCATTACAACACAATTTCAACAGGCGAGCGCAGCACTTGAAAATGCGCGTGTCACGATTACCGAACAATCCGTCTCGCTGAATGATGCAGCCAGCCAACTCGGTGAAACCAATGCGGCATTAACAGCGCGCAACGCGGAATTAACTGACATTAATCAAAAATTTCAATCCGGCTTAATTTTAATCAAAGAACTTAGCACAGGCTATAAAGTTCAGCTAGACAGGCTTGAGGCGCGCGTGGCTGACGATGAGCGAATCAAAAATGAACTATATGCATCGGCCGGTGTGACACATGCGCTTAACATGGATGTGGCATCATGCCTGTTAGCGAGTGAAGACGTATGCATTAGAGGCGAGCAACTGCAACGCGCGATAGAACAAACGCTGGCTGTCAATCAACATGGCGAAGACATCGATGCGTTGTTGGCATCTGCTGCAAATGTATTGGCCTCATGCACATCAAACACGCAGAAAACCCGCTTACTATCACCTGCCTACAGGCAGTAGTCATCATGAAAAATCAAGATAAATTAATGCTGTCATGGGCCACGCGCAGTATAGAACCCAAAATACTGCACCGATTCTTGGGAATTGCACATCCACGTCCTCAGATGGAGGATCCCGCAACATTAAACTCGTATGCTAATTAATCAGACTTAAACAGATGCCACAGCAAGATCACATCACTGATGAGCGCTGTTAATTTTACCCTTGATGCTAATAAACAAGCTCTCCATTTTCCTTTTTTATTTGAGATCCATGAGGTTCTTTAAAAACCGCTCGATAATATTGGTAATCGTAAACGCCAGGCTCTTTTTCAACTTGCCAAGAAACTAAATTTTCTCGCATAAAAAGTGAACCAGAGCACTTTATAAATTCAACAGGAATTGTGTACGGTTTTTTAATATAATATGTGCCCGTATATCTGTGCCCAATCGGAAGCGTTTTTACTTCTTCTGTTAACCTTTCTATTAAATTTTCATAGTGTTTGACTGTGTGTTCATAGTCCACCAGGCAAGTTGACTGAATAATGTTTTTTGCCATATAGACATATTGTCTTTTTAAAGTCTCAACACTTGATAGAAAATTAATAACATCCCTGCGACTTTTTTGCATTAGTAGTAAACCTCGTTAAAGTACCGCTTTTGTTTGTTGGTATTTGCGGGATGGTTAAAATCCACTGAACACCCTTTAGTAAACCAATAAATACATGAAGATAATGATACCGCAAGTTATTTTTCAATGCAAGGTACCAAAGCGGCTTGCTTTGCGTAATCCCCATTAATTCATTGGTTGGAAATCAATCCACTCTGACCCCATGGGTTTCTTTGGGTTTCTTTGCGTAATCCCCATTAGTTCATTGGTTGGAAATCAATCCACTCTGACACCATTGGTTTGACCCCATTGGTTTCATTGCTTACGAGTCATCATCTAAGTCAATGCCATACCCTTCTCCTGCGCAGCTGCGGTCCTTCACTTGGCATTGGCAGGATCCCCCTATGCAGAAGTAATAGCCGAGTTCGCCATTGTCAGTGCATGTCGTGCAACTGCAGTCAGAATCAGCATTACAGGAGGAGGCGGTTGATGGT
>JBCKWE010000014.1:0-36440 GCA_038923045.1 Legionellaceae bacterium | reverse complement strand
GTGGTGGAGCATCCGATGGATCTATGATTGCGCGGGTGGATAATGCCCCCGGTGTTCAATTGTCTCGTCTACGAGATGCTGATGCTCAAGCTGACCCGAACAATAATTCTAGACCATGATGAATCATAAGGTTGGCTTCGTAAGTTTAGGTTGTCCCAAGGCATTGGTTGATTCCGAACGAATCATTACCCAATTGCGCGCGCAAGGTTATGAACTGGTGTCCACGTTTAAAGATGCCGGCGTTGTGGTTATTAATACCTGTGGGTTTATTGATGCGGCCGTGAAGGAATCATTGGATACGATTCGTGAAGCGATGGCTGAAAATGGCAAGGTGATTGTTACTGGCTGCCTAGGTGCTAAAGCCGATATTATTCGTGAAGCCTGCCCTGACGTATTGCATATTAGTGGTGCGCATGCGTATGAAGACGTGGTTCGAGCCGTACACCGTCATCTGCCACCACCGCTTGATCCATTTGTGCAGTTGATACCCCCTCAAGGAATTAAGCTAACGCCACGGCATTATGCTTACTTAAAAATATCCGAGGGCTGCAATCAAAAGTGCACGTTTTGCATCATTCCTACCATGCGCGGCAAATTACAAAGCTATCCCATTACGCAGGTGCTTACGGAAGCAAAACACTTGAAACAAGCAGGCGTTCAAGAAATACTGGTCATTTCACAAGACACCAGTGCCTATGGTATTGATACACGTTATCAAGCAGTTGAATGGCAAGGTAAAACCATCAATACCCGTTTTTATGATTTGTGCGAACAATTGGGAGAATTAGGCATTTGGGTGCGTTTGCATTACGTTTACCCCTACCCGCATGTGGATGACATCATTCCCCTGATGCGCGACAGGCGCATCCTGCCCTACCTTGACATTCCCCTGCAACATGCCAGCACGCGCGTGCTAAAGGCCATGAAGCGCCCTGCCAGCAGTGAAAATACGTTGGCACGGATTGCACATTGGCGCGATATTTGTCCAGACATAACACTACGATCGACCTTTATTGTCGGGTTCCCTGGCGAAACGGAAGCTGAATTTGAGGAACTGCTCACATTTTTAGAGGCAGCCAAACTTGATCGCGTCGGTTGTTTTCAGTATTCACCTGTAGATGGAGCTCGCGCAAATGCGTTAGCCGATCCCGTGCCGGACGATGTGAAAGCAGATCGTTTTCACCGTTTCATGCAGGTGCAAGCCGACATCAGTCGTGATAAATTGGCTGCCAAAATTGGTTCTAGCCTAACGGTATTGATTGATAACATCACCGATGAACAGATCATCGCCCGCAGCATGAGCGATGCACCGGAGATTGATGGCTTGGTTTATTTGCCGCCTACGGCGGGCGTTCAAGTAGGTACGCGCGTTGAGGTGACGATTACAGGGAGTAATGATTATGATTTGTTTGGGGAGGTAGTGTAACGTATCTTTGGAACCAATGGGGTCAGAGTGGATTGTGCGACCTCGTGTCGCACAATCCACTCTGACCCCATTGGTTTCAAGAAGGAGTTAAGTCCAGCGCAAGTCTTTTGGCCAGTTAGCCAGGAATTTTTCCTTCTCCGACCATTCAGGAGACTCGTGCGACAGGATACCAGTAAAGGTTCCAGCGCGCGCTTGCCTTGAGAGCGCAAGGAGATGCTCGACGGACGTACGAAGATTCCGTGTTTTCGAGAGAGATCCCATTCCAACACCACAAAGAGCCGCTAAGCTGAACTGCATAGACAAACGATCAGTCTCTTCAAGGATTACGTGCACTGTTCCATTGGTCTCGATGAGATTTTCTGTACGCCGGTAGTGATGTGGAAACCCACACTCTAGCGAGTCATTCAGGATCGTGCCTTCTTCTTCAGAGACGTCGAGATCATTCAGGAAACCTGGAATGTTCGGGTTCTTTGAGAAGAAGAACAGTGGCTGGAAGGAGATGCCCATCTGGTGAAGGGCAAGGACGATGCTCCCGTAACACCCTGAGTCCACAAACGTGAACGGTTCGTCACACGCGTGCTGACGCAAGTATTTGTGCAGGAGCGAGTGAGACGTCTTCGCAGCATCTTGAGAGAGCTCGTCCTTAATCCCACAAGTCGGGCGGTTAAGGTAGAGCTGGGTCCATGTTTTGGTCTCTTCAAGCATGACAAGCGGCTTCGCATCATGAAGGATGATGGCAATCGTGCCGACTTCTGCGTGTGTCTGTACCCAGGCACTCCACGCCTTGATGACTGGAGCCCATGTCATACCGAGATTGTGGAAGAAGCGAAGTGCCATTCGCGGACATCCGCCATATTTCTGGTGGAGACTTTCAACGAACTCTCGAGCGAGACCCTCTCCAAGTTTCGATTCGAGCGTAGCGAGGTAAGCGGCCCATTCAGGTTGAAGCTTCATAGTGTTTGTCCTGCTGTGCTGGATGCTTTCTAAAAAAGAAAACCCCAGGCAGTTCCCGTGGTGCTGAATTTATTTTTTAAAATCAAATCATAGTTCCGAGATTCTTGCTAAATCGTCGGCGATGAAGGTTAAATATATGAGCAAAATTTTTCATAACAATTAAACTATACGTTGACACTCTCACAGTTGTCAAACACTGTACCAGCAATTCTGGGTGAACGTTAGAGTCCGCTATTATAAAGGCCCAAATACCTGTTGAATAAAATTACTTTCGCAGAATCTTGATGTAGGGTGGGCAAAGAAGCGGGAGCGACGTGCCCACCATGCCTAGTTCTGGTGGGCACGGGCTTGTGGCCCTTTGCCCACCCTACGTTCTGTTCACCCAGAATATCTAGAGCAAGCGGGTGGAAATGAAGCTCATAAGTCATTAATATCAACCTTGATTGAATTAAAAGGACTGGAAAGTCGTTGCTTCACTATTTGTTGCAGCTCGTTATCATCAACCAGATCCATTAGTTTTTCAAACGTTTTTACAGGTATTAAATAAGCTGATGCTGGCAACTTGTGTCGCTAATAAAGTTTGCATTATAAAAGACCTTAATTAAACATGGTAATATGACTTGATTAATAGGTCTTTTTTTGTTGCTTGTCACATAACTAGCTTTTATTTTCCCCGCAAGCCACTATAATTGCCAGTGAACCCAATAATACGGTGCAACATGATCAAGAGCAGAACGACGTTTTGAAATCACCTTCCGTCCGCTATAGTAAGTGAGACGTCACAATTGGTTTTTAAATCAAATTAATAAAGGATGTCTCTCATGTTCAAGGCTATTAAAGAAGATATAGACAGCGTGTTTTCCCGCGATCCGGCCGCGCGCAATATATTCGAGGTAATCACATGCTATCCGGGATTTCACGCGCGCCTGGTGCATCGCTTGACGCACCTCTTATGGAAAGCACAACTGAAATGGCTGGCGCGTTTCCTTGCCTATATTGGCCGCGCCCTGACCGGTGTTGAAATCCATCCCGGCGCCACCATAGGCAGACGTTTTTTTATCGATCACGGCATGGGTGTTGTCATCGGCGAAACCGCTGAGATTGGTGACGATGTGACGCTCTACCACGGTGTCACGCTGGGTGGTACCTCATGGAAAGAGGGCAAACGCCATCCCACCTTGGAAAATGGCGTGGTGGTGGGTGCAGGCGCAAAAATCCTCGGCCCGATCACCATTGGCGCGGGGGCAAAAATAGGCTCCAACGCGGTAGTCGTAAAAGACTTACCTGCCGGTGCAACTGCTGCTGGCATTCCTGCACGCATACTGGATGAGGCCAAGAAAGTCGCCGGATTTAATGCTTACGGCATAGGAAACGACCAAAATGACCCGGTAGCACAAGCCCTTCATGGCCTGCTCGGACACAGCGTGGTGGTAGATCAACGCATAGAACTGATTTTGCAGCATCTCGAAAAACTGGGTGTACGTGTAGAAGCGGAGCGTGCAACAGCAGATAAATTCGATCCCAATTACCTGAATAAAATAGTTGGCTAAAAAATTCAAGTATTTAGAAACCAATGGAACCAATGGAACCAATGGTTGGAAATCAATCCACTCTGACCCCATTGGTTTTTAAAAAAGCTTACCACCAGTTGCATGCCTCTGAGAGCCATGACTTAACCCGCTCGTCCCGGTTGCACATGGCCTTGCGATTCATGCCAAAGCGTCAGAAAAAGCACCATAATAATGGGCCCTACAAACAAGCCAAGCAAGCCCAACGTTTCAACACCACCCAAAATACCAAACAAGACAGCCAGAAAAGGCAATTGCGTCGCACCACCAATCAACACGGGCTTAATAAGGTGATCCGCAACAAACATCACGAGCGTTCCCCACACGACCACAATGATGGCCGCCATCATGCTGCCATTAAAAAATAAAATGGCCGCGATGATGCCAAACACAAGGGGCACAACAAAAGGAATCATCGCCGCGAACGCCGTAATAAATCCCATTAATGTGGGTGCCGGAAAATGAATTAATGCATAACAGATACCCATCAGAACGCCTACACCAATTCCCACGGCAATCGTACCATTTACCGTGGCGCGCAAGGCGGCTGGCAGCCTGTCAGCATAGCGGAACCAACGTTCCCCTAAGCAGATTTCACCAACACGATTGATTTCCAGAAAGAATGCGTCACCATCACGGTAAAAAAAGAACAAGCTAAGCAAGGTAAATCCAACTTGAACGCTGCGATGTGCTAGATTAGCCCCTATCAGCTGGATATAATGAGTTGCTGGCGTCAGGGATAGATGCAGATTAGACAATAAATATTTAACACTGCCGGGATGTCCCATGTTTGTATCCCAATAAGCCACAAGTTCATTGCCAACAAAGGGGAGCTGTCGAATAAAATCTGGAACCTGGCCACCATTTCGATTAATTAATTGCAAATAGTTAATAAAGACCTGCAACTCCTTCACCAGCACAGAAACCAGCCAGCTTAAAGGCATAATTAACAGAAATATAAGGATTAACGTAAAAAGTAGCGCCGATAAATTATGGCTACTGCCAAACAGCCGTCGCCAATGACGGTACAAAGGATAGGTGGCAATGGCAATGATGCCTGCCCAAATTAACGAGGGAATAAACCGATGGATAATAAATATTGCCAACCCGACTATCCCAACGGTTAAAGCTATACTGATCATTTCTTTATGATTTTTATTCATAGAAAGCACCTTGCGAGTATCTGCATTATGATCCAGGCGGGAATGGCGGCAAGAACGTCATCCAGCATAATCCCCAAACCGCCATGAACGTGTTGATCAACCCAGCGTATCGGTTGCGGTTTCCAAATATCAAAAACACGAAACAGGACGAAGCCCACAAACATCCAAATTAATCCGGGAGGCGCTAGGAACATCGTCAGCAAATAACCGACTACTTCGTCCCAAACTATCCCTGAGTAATCCTGTTCGCCCAGTTCTTGCGATACGCGCATACTGACGAACACGCCCAGTATAAAGGCTATAAGAGTAGATATAGCATACCAATACCATGGCATGTTTGCAAATAATAAGTATACCGGCATGGCGGCTATGGTTCCCCAAGTGCCGGGTGCCCACGGCATTAACCCGCTACCAAAACCAAATGCGATAAAATACGCAGGATCATGCCAGACTTTTTTTGATATGGCGTGATCGGATAATTTTTGCATTGTGTCATTGTCCTTAAAAATGCTGATAGCCACGCGCACTTAACGCCACGCGCTCACCCTCAGCCGTTTTCGCCCATAATCCCGAGCCCACCTCAATCTCACCAATTAAATAACAATTTAATCCCGCCATGGCAAGGGAGCGCAACATTAACGTCTCCAGTTCGGGTGACACTGTAAAGCATAATTCATAATCATCGCCTCCACGCAAGGCAAAATCAAGTGCGTCATCTAATTTGTATTTTTTAATCAATGGATGGACAGGAATAGACTTAAGATGAAGGCTGGCACCCACGTGACTCGCAACACAAATGTGATTCAAATCAGCGCTCAGGCCATCCGAAATATCGATGGCCGAGGTCGCATACGCTAACAGATAACTGCTAAAATCAACACGCGGTAAGGGATGTTGCAGTTTATCCCGCAAAATGGCCATGTCATCAGGATCATGACCCGTTTTGGACAGAAACGCCACGGCAAGCGCTGCCGCCCCCAACTCACCCGTCACATATATTTTGTCGCCAGGCTTTGCACCAGAACGGCGTACTGCTTTGCCTAACGGTACACATCCATGAATCGTCAAGGTCATGCTCAGTGGACCGCGCGTGGTATCGCCGCCAATCAAGGCGATATTAAATTGCTTAAGCGAATCACGCAGACCGTCTGAAAACCGTTGCAGCCATTGTTCATCAAACGCGGGCAACGTGAGTGCCAGTGTTAACCAACAAGGCGTGCCTCCCATGGCCGCGATGTCGGATACATTCACCATGACGGCTTTACAGGCAATATCGTAAGCATCCCATGTTTGGCAAAAATGCACACCCGCCACCAACGTGTCACTGCTCACCAAAAGCTGCTGGCCAGCTGGTACGTCCAGACAAGCGGCGTCATCCCCTATGCCAAAAACAACATCCGTGCGCTCATTCTTAATGGATAGAAAAAAATGACTAATGAGTGTGAATTCATCCATGATCAAGGCTGATTTCAATGGCTCGCACTTGATGCGCCAAATTATTCAACACGCCATTCACGTACCGATGACCATCCTGTGAACCAAATGCTTTGGCAAGCGCGACAGATTCAGCAAGCACCACGCGATAGGGGATTTCAGGGCAGTGCAATAGTTCAAATGTACCGATGCGCAATACCGTCAATTCAATCGGATTCAAGCTTTGAATAGGACGATCTAGAAAAGGAATAAATGCCGCTTCCACAAGGCTTAACTGTGCAGGAATGGCATGGAGTAATCGGCAAAAATACACGTCATCGACTTTATTCATATCATTTGCAACACGAAACTGGGCTTCAATTTCCACCAGCTCAGTCTGGGACATATGCCATTGGTATAAGGCTTGCAAGGCAAGTTTTCTGGCTCGTCGCTTGCCTTTAATCGTATTGTTAGTTTCCACAAGCACCCTATAATTCATCGTTCATTTGATCAATCGTCTCGCGAAATTCGCTGACATCTTTAAACCGTTTATAGACGGATGCAAAACGCACGTAGGCTACGTGATCCATACGGTATAACTCCTCCATCACCCATTCACCAATCTGATGGGAATCAATTTCTCGCTCACCAAGACGCCTGATTTTCTGCGTGATAGCCACTAGGGCATCCTCCAGCGCGTCCACACTCACCGGGCGCTTTTCAAGGGCGCGCAGCATGCCTGCACGTAAATTTTCCAGACTAAACGGTTTGCGTCGACCATCGCGCTTGATGATCAACGGCATAATGAGTTCAGCGACCTCAAAGGTCGTAAAGCGTTCATGACACACAAAACATTCGCGTCGTCTGCGCACTTGCTCACCTTCAGCCACCAAACGTGAATCAACCACTCTCGTATCTGTTTCATGACAAAATGGACAGTACATGATTATCGGTAAACCGGGAATTCATGACATAAACGCAACACCTGTTTTTTAACCCGTGCAATCGTTGTCTCGTCATCAATGTGATCCAGTACATCGGCTATCCAACCCGTCAGCAAAGCAATGTCGCGTTCTTTCAATCCACGCGTCGTGACCGCAGGCGTGCCAAAACGCAAGCCACTGGTTACAAAAGGTGAACGTGGATCATTGGGCACCGTGTTTTTATTAACGGTTATATTGGCACGACCCAAGGCGGCATCCGCCGCTTTACCGGTGATATTTTTATCAATCAAATCAAGCAACATCAAGTGATTTTCCGTACCACCTGACACAATTTTAAACCCGCGCGCCTGTAAAACAGCCGCCATGGTTTTGGCATTCAGCAACACCTGCTGCTGATAATCTTTGAATTCCGGCAACAACGCTTCTGCAAAGGCCACGGCTTTCGCAGCAATCACATGCATCAATGGTCCACCCTGCGTTCCGGGGAAAACCGCTGAATTCAGTTTCTTTTCAAGCGTCTCGTTGGCTCTCGCAAGAATAAGACCACCGCGTGGACCACGCAATGTTTTATGCGTTGTGCTGGTCACAACATCAGCATACGGAATGGGTGATGGATAAAGTCCTGTGGCAACTAGGCCGGCGATGTGCGCCATATCCACCATGAGGTATGCCCCAACGCTATCCGCAATGCGGCGAAAACGCGCCCAATCAACCACTTGAGAATAGGCAGAGAAACCTGCGATAATCAATTTTGGCCTATGCAGAATGGCTTGCGCTTCAAGTGCTGCATAATCAATTAAACCCGTGTTATCTTCAAGACCATACTGAACAGCGCGATACAATTTACCGGAAAAATTAACCGTAGACCCATGCGTCAAATGCCCGCCATGCGACAGGGACATACCTAAAATCAAATCACCAGGTTCCAGCAACGCCAGCATCACCGCCGCATTCGCCTGCGACCCTGAATGCGGCTGCACATTCGCGAAATCAGCAGAAAATAGCTGTTTGGCACGCGAAATGGCCAGCGCCTCGGCGATATCCACATACTCACAGCCACCATAATAGCGCTTGCCTGGGTATCCTTCGGCGTATTTGTTGGTCAGCACAGTACCTTGTGCTTGCAAAACACGTGGGCTCGCATAATTTTCTGAGGCAATCAGTTCAATGTTGTCTTCCTGACGACGACGTTCATCTTCAATCGCCTGCCATAATTCATCATCAAACCCTGCAATTGTATCTCGTTGGTCAAACATCAATCATCCTTATTTGACGATGAGGTTATTACGAACCTGTTTAACCCCAAATGTATTATCAGCAATAACACCAGCACGCCGCTTGATGGTTGCATTATTCACAAAACCACTCAATTGAACGTTGTCCTTATAGGTTCTAACCTTGATAGCCATCGCAGCCTTTGCACCCAACATATCCACAAGCCGCCCTTTAACTTTGGTGGTAACCGCCGCGCTATCAAGGTACTCACCCGTACTTTCACTCGTGGATGTCGAGCCGCAGGCCGTCATCGTCATGATTACTACCGCCAACATGAAAAATTTGCTTGTTTTTAGCATAAGGCCGCACCCAATTTTATTTGTGATTTCAATTTCATAATTTATATCCTAAAAACAGTGAATTAAAACTGGATAGTAGCATGGTATCTAATTTAGTCAACTGGATTTTTTGTACACATAGCGAACTAGGCTATCGAGTTGGTATGACATTGATTATAAGCTATAGTAATTCCAAAATAAATAAGAGCCCTGCAATATTTACTACAGAGTTTGTCTGATCACCCTACCTCTGGTAATATTCGCCAAAACATCATCACAGGTATAAGCCATGGATAAGACGTACTCCCCGAAAGTCATCGAAGAAATTTGTTATAAAAAATGGGAAAATCACCATTATTTTGAGCCGCGTGGTGATGGCAAGCCATTTTGCGTCATGTTGCCGCCGCCGAATGTCACCGGTAGCCTGCATATGGGGCATGGGTTTCAGCATACGTTAATTGATATCGTGATTCGCTACCAACGGATGATGGGCGCGCGCACGTTGTGGCAGCCAGGCACCGATCATGCGGGTATTTCCACACAACTTATCGTTGAGGGGGAACTTGAGAAAGAAGGCCTGTCTCGCAAGGACATGACGCGTGATGAATTTTTACAGCGTGTATGGGCCTGGAAAGAAGAATCAGGTGACAATATTACTCGCCAAATGCGACGTATCGGTTCTTCTGTGGATTGGACGCGTGAACGATTTACGATGGATGAAGGCTTGTCTGCTGCCGTGCAAAAAGTGTTTATTCAATTGCATGAAGAAGGATTAATTTATCGCGGTACCCGTCTGGTCAACTGGGATCCAAAATTAGGCACCGCCATTTCTGATCTGGAAGTGATTTCCAAAGAGGAAGATGGATTTCTCTGGCACATTCGCTACCCTGTGGTCGATTCTGAAGAATCAATTGTTATCGCTACCACGCGGCCAGAAACCATGCTGGGTGACACGGGCGTTGCCGTACACCCCGATGATCCACGTTATCAGCATTTAATTGGTAAACAATTGCATCTACCCTTAAGTGACCGCACCATTCCAGTCATTGCGGATGACTACGTAGATCAAGATTTTGGCAGTGGTTGCGTCAAAATCACGCCGGCGCATGACTTTAATGATCACGAAATTGGCAAACGGCACGACTTGCCGGTGATTAATATTTTAAACAAAAAAGCGGCTATCAATAAAAACGCCCCCATTAAATACCAAGGGCTGGATCGATTTGTCGCACGCGATCAAATCGTGCGCGACCTGGAAGACGCAGGCCTGCTCGTTAAAATTGAACCCTACAAACTAAAAATACCTCGCGGTGAAAAATCCAATGTCATCATTGAACCCTTGCTAACCGATCAATGGTATGTCAAAACCAAGCCCCTAGCAAAACCTGCGATTGAAGCAGTGCAAAAAGGTGAAATCCGTTTTATTCCTGAAAACTGGAACAAAACCTATTACCAATGGATGGAAAACATCGAAGACTGGTGCATCAGTCGACAATTGTGGTGGGGACACCGCATTCCTGCCTGGTATGATAACCTTGGCCACGTTTATGTCGGCTACAGTGAAAATGACGTGCGATTTAAACACAAGCTTGATGAATCCGTGCCCCTAAAACAGGATGAAGACGTGCTTGATACGTGGTTTTCATCAGCACTATGGCCCTTCTCAACCTTAGGCTGGCCTGAACGCACACCTGACCTTCAGCAATTTTACCCAACGTCTGTTTTATTCACAGGCTTTGATATTATTTTCTTCTGGGTTGCCCGTATGATCATGCTGAGCTTGAAATTTACTGGAAAAATTCCGTTTAAGGAGATCGTCATTACCGGATTGATTTGTGACACCGAAGGCAAAAAAATGTCAAAATCCAGGGGCAATGTCCTTGATCCAATTGACATCATTGACGGCATTGATCTCAAAAGTCTCCTGGAAAAACGCACTGGCAACCTGATGCTCAGCTCGGTTCGTGATCAAATCACCAAAGCTACCCGCAAACAGTTTCCTCACGGTATTGCGGCTTTTGGTACCGACGCATTGCGCTTCACTTATTGCTCGCTTGCATCCAACACGCGTCATGTTCGTTTCGACATGAATCGCGTTGAAGGCTACCGTAATTTTTGCAACAAATTATGGAATGCAGCACGTTACGTATTGCTCAATTCAGATGAAGAGCAATATGATTTAGGCGACGGTGCATTCCAGTACAGTCCCGCAGACCAATGGATACTCTCACAATTGCAACATACCATTGAGCGCTGCCATCACGACTTGGCAAACTATCGCTTTGATTTGCTGGCCAATACCTTGTATGAATTTGTCTGGCATGAGTATTGCGACTGGTATCTGGAATTATCCAAAGCCGTACTTTATGATGAAAATGCGCTCGGATCCATGAAGCGCGGAACACGCCGTACGTTGATTTTTGTCTTAAATCAAATGCTCAAACTTTTACACCCGATCATGCCGTTTATCACGGAAGAAATCTGGCAGCGCACCACCAACTTGGCCAGTGAAAATACTGAAACCATTATGCTAAGCCAGTATCCCCATATGGATAAAAATTTCATCTGTCCGATTATTGAAGAAGAAATCGATTGGCTGAAAAAAATCGTACAATCCATTCGTATGATACGCAGCGAGATGGCAATCAGCCCCGCAAAACACATTCCCCTAACGTTACGAAATGCCACACCTGAAATGAAAGCTCGCGTTCAAAAATATGCCAAAACGATCAGCTCGTTGGTCAAAGTATGCGAAATACACTATTTGGAAGTGGCGGAAGAGGCGCCCTTATCAGCCTCTGCCGTGGTGGGCGAATTGGAGTTACTCATTCCAATGGCGGGTATTATTGATAAAGAAGCCGAATTAAACCGCCTCGAAAAAGAGATTGCCAAACTGGATAAAGATATTGCGCTAGCCGCAAGCAAATTAAGTAATCCAGCCTTTGCTGTTAAAGCGCCTGCGGATATTATTACAAAAGAACGCGAGAAGTTGGCGCAGGCGCGGTTAGTTCGGGGGAAGCTGGTGGAACATCGAGGGGCGATTGCGGCGTTGTAATAAACACCGGATTAGACACGCTCATCCGGGCCTCCTATCGGGCACCTTCTCCCGCAGGCGGGAGAAGGTATAAATCTCAAACCTGCCGTCTTGCCTCTAACACATTCGGTATCTTTCCCAACCGACCCAACAGACCAGACAGACTGTTCAACCCATCTATTTCAATCGTCAATGTTATATGATTGGTATTGTCATGCCGATTAAGTTGCGTTTGCAATGCAAATACATGTGCTTTTTCATTGGATAATAAGGACGTCACGTCGCGTAATAAATTCGGGCGATCAAAAGCCTTGATTTGCACGTCAACCACATAATGCTCGCGTAAAGTGCTGCCCCAACTTACTTGCAGAAAGCGCATCCGTTCTTTTTCACTGGAATACAAAACATTCGAGCAATCCTGGCGATGTATTGAAACACCACGACCGAGCGTAATATAGCCAATGACCTCATCGCCAGGTAACGGTTGGCAACATCCGGCCATATGCGTCAGCAAACTACCAACGCCTTCAATGATCAAGTCACTCCCTGAAGGTGCCTCTGGTTTATGATGCGCTTTGACCAGCTTTTTAATCGCGTGTTCAATGGGCTCTACAGGCGACAGACGATTCAAAATCTGATTCAGTTTGACATCGCTACGACCGAGGGCCGCAAGCAAGTCGTCGAGCGTTTTAAATTTTAACACTTGCACCACATCATCCATGCGCTCAGCTTTAATCCCTAAGTTTTTTAACTCTTTATCGAGGATTTCACGGCCTTCAGCGGCGTTTTTATCATGATCTTGCTGGTTGAACCAATGCAATACCTTGGCTTTCGCACGCGAGGTTTTCAGGTATTTTGAATGCGAATTGATCCAGTCACGCGATGGTCGCGCTTCATTTCCAGTCAACACTTCAACCTTATCGCCCGTTTTTAAGGCGTATGTCAGCGGCACCATGCTGCCATTCACCTTGGTACCCCGGCAGCGATGCCCCATCTCGGTGTGCACGTGATAGGCAAAATCAAGTGCTGTGGATCCTACTGGCAAATCTAGAACGTCGCCATTAGGCGTAAACACGTACACGCGATCGTCAAAAAATCCTGACTCAATCGCCAAGGAGCTGCCTTTATTCGTTGCCATCTCGCAATGCCAGGCCAATACTTCACGTAGCCATTCAATTTTTCGCTCATGACTCGCCTTGTGTTTAGCACCCCCTTCCTTGTATTTCCAATGAGCTGCCACGCCCATTTCAGCCTGTTGATGCATTTGAAACGTGCGGATTTGTACTTCGAATACACGGCCTTCGGGACCCTCAACGGCGGTATGCAAGGATTGATAACCATTCGTTTTACTATTGGTAATATAATCATCAAACTCATGAAAAATTGGATGCCACAAGCTGTGAACCAAATCAAGAATTTCGTAGCACAATTCTTTCGTATCAACCAATATTCGCACCGCACTCGCATCATAGATTTCATCCAACGAAACATTTTTATGCTTCATTTTCCGATAAATACCGTGGATGTGTTTTGATCGGCCATAAACCGCAAAATGTGAAATGTTCATGCGCTTCATGTGCTCATTTAGATCATCAACAATCAAACTAACAAAATGATCTCGATCCAGGCGCCTCGCTCTTAACCCTGTCGCGATTGCCTTGTAATCATCTGGATGCAAATAACGAAAAGCTAAATCTTCCATTTCCCATTTGATGGCACCAATGCCTAGGCGATTGGCTAATGGCGCATATATTTCCATTGCTTCTGTAGCAATTTTCAGACTCAATGCTGGCGGTAGAGGAGCTAGTGCGCGCAATACACAGAGACGTTCTGCCAGTTTAATCAATACAACGCGAACATCATCCACCATGGCAATCAACATTTTACGCACATTATCAATTTGATGTTTATTTTGAGGGTACGCACTGAATGCCTGCAGGTTATGCATCGCACTCATCTTTTCAACGCCTTTAACCAATCTGGCAATAGGACTACCCAATTGTTCTTCAACGTCTTCCAAGGATAATTCCGCGTAATGTACGCTTTCAAAAATAATTGCTGCTGCGAGCGTTTCTTGATCAACCTCCATATCGGCCAACAGATCCGCCATGGAAAGTCCCTGCTGCAAACAAGACTGCCCCGTTTCAGTAGCGTGATCCTGTCCTGCCAATTGGCTCAGTTTACACGCGTTGCGAATCAAACCCAGGTCTTGAAAATAACCCTTGCTGCCCACATGTTCCAACCATTGTTGAACATCAATGCTTCCATCCGACAGTAAGGGCGTCCCTTCTTTTACCTTGACCATGTCATTATCCTTTTACAAACAACGCCATTGACTCCACATGTGACGTATGTGGAAACATATCCATTACACCCGCTGAAATCATGCGATACCCATGCTGATTAACCAGAATATCCGCATCTCGCGCAAATGTTGCTGGGTTACACGAAACATATACTATGCTTTTCGGATTAATTTTGTCCATTTGTTTGACAATTTCCAGCGCTCCTGAGCGAGGTGGATCCAGCAAAATTTTGTTAAATTGATAATGCAAAAGGCCTGTCAGTGCCGTTTCATCGTCCAGGTTTGCACAAAAAAACGCCGTGTTAGTTATGCCGTTGGCCCGGGCATTCATGCTGGCGCGCTCGACCATCGCATCCGATCCTTCAACGCCTACAACTCTGGCACAGTTTCGCGCCAACGGCAGCGAAAAATTGCCCAATCCACAAAATAGATCCAGCACCACATCATCTGGCTCAAGCGCTAGCAAAGCAAGTGCCTGCGTTACCATAAGCCGGTTTAAGCCCGAATTAACCTGGACGAAGTCAGTCGGAAGAAATTTAAATTCAATCGCATATTCAGGTAAACGATAGCTCAAATAACTGCCTGCACCTCCAGGATAAAATAAATAAACGCTATCAGGACCGGCTGGTTGCAAAAAGATACGGAAATTTGTAGTTTCCCCAAATTGACGTATTTTTTCTTCATCTTCGGTAGTCAGTGACGATAGATTTCTGAAGATCAAAGCCACATCAATGTCACCTGCAGCCACCTCGATTTGCGCAATACAGTGTGGATCATGCAGCGAATCTACCAACTGGCGTAAATGGACGAGTTCAGCGTCAACCTGTTTGTTTAAAACCGGACACTGGCTAATTTCAGTAATATAACGTGGATTCTTTTTTTCTCTGAAACCCACCAGTGCGGCTTGTTTTTTTTCAACATACCGTACGCTCAAACGGGCCTTGTTTCGGTAATTCCAGAGCGCACTGGTCAGCGATGGTAAAACGCTTTCAGGTTGGCAATGTCCAATGCGATTCAATACATCCAGCAACAGCGTCTGCTTTTCATGAATTTGTGCTTGGCCATCCAAATGTTGAAGTGAGCAACCACCGCACATCACATAATGCGGGCAATGCGGCTCTACCCGTTGAGGAGATGGTTCAACTATAGACACGACCGTGCCTTCATCATAATCCTTCTTTTTTACAGTGTACTGAAACGTAACCGTTTCATTAGGAAGCGCGCCGTCGATAAAGGTTGTTTTACCATCAATACGCGCAATACCCCGTCCATCATGGCTAAATTTTTCTATTACTGCCGTTACAGGGGTTTGATCTAGGCGTTGACGTCTTCTTCTCATGGGTTTAAATCTCAACATGCTACTACATTGATGCTATATACGCATCCACCTCTTTAGCAGGTAATTCAACAAAGCTGCCGCGATCCAACGAACGAGGCAACTGGAATTGTCCGTAACGCACACGAACCAAACGGCTGACTTCAACACCTTGCGACTGCCATAACCGTCGAACTTCACGATTACGCCCTTGGCTTAACACAACGTGATACCAAGTATTCATGCCCTCACCCCCACGGGCATCAATTTTCGCAAATTTGGCTGTCCCGCCATCAAATGGGACGCCTTTTAGAAGGGCTGCAATAATATCAGGGCTAACCTGGCCATAAACACGCACAGCATATTCCCGCTCAAGCTCGTATTTAGGATGCATCAAACAATTGGCTAACTCACCATTGTTGGTGAATATTAACAAGCCTGAAGTATTAATATCAAGACGGCCAACCTGAATCCAGCGACCTTGCTTCAAATGCGGCAAATTATCAAACACAGTTCGACTGTGCTTCGGATCATGACGGCTTGATATTTCGCCAACGGGTTTATAATAAAGTATAATCCGTGTTTTACTGACAATTTTTAATGGGTTATCAATGATTCGGCCTTTAACGCTAATTTTATCATCAGACGTTGCAGAATCACCCAATTTGGCAGGCTGCCCATTGACTTGTACCAGTCCGCTTTCAATCCAGCGCTCCATTTCGCGTCTTGAACCTAATCCCGCCTGACTTAATAATTTTTGTAATCGTTCACCGCTCATGATTTATTGTACCTGTAAGTGGGAGGTATCCCCCTAAATTAGTAATCCAACCCCATCGCTTCCCGTACATTGTCCAGTGTTTTACCGGCTTCCTCGCGAGCCCGCTCGGATCCTTCGGCCACGATGCGTTTGACTGCACCAAGATCAGCCTCATAATCTTTAATTGAGGCTTGAATTGGCTTTAATTCTTGTTGAATGGCGTCAATAATTGGCCGTTTGCAATCGATGCAGCCAATTCCAGCCGTTCGACACCCAATTTGTACCCAATCTTTGGTGGTTGCATCAGAATAAATCTGATGCAATTGCCATACCGGGCATTTTTCAGGCTCACCAGGATCCGTACGTTTAACGCGTGCAGGATCGGTCGGCATGGTCAATATTTTTTTCTCGACAACGGCTGGCTCTTCACGCAATATAATCGTGTTATGGTAGGACTTCGACATTTTCTGTCCATCCAGTCCTGGCATTTTTGCCTGTTCTGTCAACATCGCCTGAGGCTCTGATAAAATAATTTTGCCAGCGCCATCAAGATAGCCAAGTAGGCGTTCTTTATCACCCATTGATAAATTAAGCTGGCTACTAAGCAGTGCTCGCGCTGTATTTAATGACTCATGGCAACCATCTTGCTGAAATGATCGACGTAGCTGCGCATAGTATTTGCTATTTTTCCTGCCCATTTTTTTTATTGCATCAATGGCGAGTGCTTCAAAGTTTGGCTCGCGACCATAAAGATGATTAAAACGCCGTGCCACTTCACGTATCAATTCAATATGCGAGACTTGATCTTCACCTACTGGAACAAAATCAGCTTTATACAAGAGAACATCTGCACTTTGTAACAGTGGATACCCTAGAAACCCGTAGGTTGACAAATCTTTTTCGTGCAATTTTAGTTGTTGATCTTTATAGGTCGGTACGCGTTCCAGCCACCCCATAGGCGTAATCATCGACAGCAATAAATGCAATTCCGCATGCGCGGGTACCCAGGATTGAATAAAAAGATGTGCTAAGCCTGGGTTAACACCACAAGCCAACCAGTCAACTACCATATTCCACACATGGCGTTCAATACTGTCTGACTCGTCATAATGGGTCGTTAAAGCATGCCAGTCAGCCACAAAAAAATAACAATCGTATTGGTATTGTAATTTAACCCAATTTTTAATCACACCGTGATAATGACCAAGATGCAAAGCACCACTGGGACGCATCCCTGAAACAACACGTTTATTATTACTAAAAACTGACATCTGGATCCTCTTAAAAAAGCTAAACCACATTATTCCTTCTCCTGCAAGCAGGAGAAGGTGCACGACAGGGCGGATGAGGGCACTCTACCGAAATGGCTCCGGACAACCCTTGCCTTCACGCAGAATCACGGGATAATCACCCGTTAAATCAACCACGGTCGTCGGTTCATGGCCACAATTACCGCCATCAATAATCAAATCAATTTGGTCCCCCAACACATCCTTGATAGCCTCAGGCTCACTAAGGGGGGCCATGGCACCAGGCAATATCAAAGTTGTGCTCATGAGCGGCACATCAAGGCAATCAAGTAACGACAAGGTGATGATATTCTCAGGCACCCTTAATCCGAGCGTTTTCCGTTTGGGGTGTAACATCAAACGAGGCACAGCTCCTGTAGCGTTTAAAATAAACGTGTATGCACCGGGTGTAAACGCTTTTAATAGACGAAAAATCGGATTAGTCACTTTCGCATAAGTGCTTAATTGTGATAAATCACGGCAAACCAATGTCATATGGTGATCTTTATCCAATTGCCTCAAACTCCTGATACGCGCCAACGCCGCTTTATTGCCAAGCAAACAACCCAATGCATAACCTGAATCAGTTGGGTATACGATTAAACCACCGTCTTCAATAATAGTAGCCGCCTGACGTAGCAAACGTGCCTGTGGATTATCCGGATGTATCGCAAAAAATTGACTCATAGCATGAAAGTCCCTATTAAATTGTTCCATTTATCCCAAATTGGCGTGTTCCATATTGGATTACAGCTTGTCGGCAATTGATGCTGCTTGCCAAGTCCTGTGCGCGACACAAGATGGTGAAAATCAGATCCCGTTGATGCTAGCAAACCAAACCGCAGACACATGCCGGCAGCCTCATTGATTTGCGACACGGTCATCTCACCAGAAACCACTTCCATGGCAACGCCACCTGCCTCTTTGAATTCACCGATTAACGCATGCAACTTAGAACGGGTCAATTTATATTTGAGCGGATGCGCAATCACCGCTTGCCCGCCTGCGTGAACTATGGCGTCAACTGCCGTATCGATACTTATCCAAGCCGTTGGCACATAAGCCACACGCCCTCGTCCAAGAAAACGTTTGAATGCCGCCTGCATGTCAGGTACCAGCCCTTCATTAAGCAGAATTTGCGCGAAATGTGGTCGTCCAACGCGTTCATGACCTGCCAGTTCGCAGGCCTTATGATAGGCATTATCCACACCACTTTCCACAAGGCACGCTGCAATCTGGTGCGCACGCAGAATACGGCTTTCATTTTGTTGTTCTATCAATTTACATAAACTAGTATCATCCAGCGAAATATTTAACCCAAGAATATGTATGTCGTGTTTTTTCCAGCGCGTACTGAGCTCTATGCCGTTGATGATTATAATATCGCAGTCGCGTGCTGCCCTATGTAATTCAGAAAGACCCGCTGTGGTGTCATGATCAGTAAGAGCAAGCACGCGCACCCCAGCTCGAGTCGCTCGTTCAAGCAACGCATCAGGACTTAGTGACCCATCTGAAAAATGGCTGTGGCAATGCAAATCAATCATAAATCCATTGAAGAAGTAGTAGAAAACAATCTTCAGTATACTCGATATTTCATGATTTATTAAATAACCCCTTTTTTTTTATAATTTTACATCTATAATGAAGGACGACATCGGCGCTTTTGCCAGAAGGTCTAAGAAAATTTGTTTTCTTTTAATACATAAGGATTATTATCATGAAAAAATCAACACTAGCTATTGCTGCATTATTAACCACCTTGTCTACGGCGACTATCATGCCTACAGCCTATGCAGCTGATTCAGATACTGGAGCTGTAGCTCCAGCTACAGCTCCAGCTCCAGCTACAGCTCCAGCTCCAACTACAGATACAGGCGCTACAGACACAGACGCACTAGACCTACAACCAGCAGACGCAGACGCTGCAGACGCAGGCGCTCCAGACGCAGACGCACAAGACGTATCGCCTCCAGCCCCACCAGCAGTCGATAAAAGCAATTAATTAGCAACCAAAACGAGGGGAATAGTGAAACATGCACTACTCCCTTCCATTTATTTTTCTCAAAAAAATAGGATGGACCAAAGGTGATGAATACACCCTGATGAACTACCATATTGATATTCAACACATGTGTGAAGAAAAAATTCCCGTCACGGATGATGTATTAATCGATTGGGCACAACGTGCCCTTGGTGACCATCGTGATACAGCTGAACTGACCTTGCGATTGGTTGACCTTGAGGAGATTACGCACCTCAATCATTATTACCGTAAACAAAACAAGCCTACGAACGTATTGGCATTTCCAGCCAACCTACCTAGCGGCATCGCGCTGGACATTCCTTTGCTGGGTGATGTCATTATTTGCCCTGCTGTTTTACAGCAAGAAAGCCTTGCCTTGAAGAAACCATTGGCCGCTCACTGGGCGCTTATCGTAACCCACGGTATATTGCATTTATTAGGGTATGATCACATTGACGATGATGACGCGACCCGCATGCAGGCACTGGAGATCAAGTTACTTGCAGAATCAGGTTTTGATAATCCCTATCTGGATGAGGACAATACAATTGACTAACGACAAGGATAAGATTTCCTGGTTTGTACGCCTGAAGCAATTTTTACAAATCGAACCGCAAAACAAGGAGCAATTAATAGCTTTATTGCGAGGTGCGCATGCACGTGCCTTAATTGATTCAGAAACACTTGCCATGATTGAGGGGTCCATTTTATTTGCTCAAATGAAAGTACGGGACATCATGCTCCCTAAAAAACAAATGGTTTGTATTGAACAAGATGCGCGGTTTAATGACATCATTGCGATTGTTACCCAGTCGGGACATTCACGTTTTCCGGTATACAGCGCAACTGGTGATGAAATCATTGGCACATTGCACTCAAAGGATTTATTGCGTTTTCAGGCACAAGAGCAAGGCCCATTTAACTTAATGGATATTGTTCGTCAAACCACGTTTATACCTGAGAGTAAACGACTGGACTTATTACTCAGTGATTTTCGCTCCAACCGAAACCACATGGCGATTGTGGTTGATGAATACGGTGCGGTAGCTGGATTTGTTACCTTCGAGGACATCATCGAGCAAATCGTTGGTGATATTGAGGATGAGTTTGATATTGATGAAGAAGCGTATATTAAAACGCATGCGGATACACATTACATCATCAAGGCGCATATGCCCATTGCTGAGTTCAATGAAGAATTGCACGCACATTTCAGCGATGTGTTTTATGACACCATTGGTGGCATAGTCATGACTAATTTTGGTCACCTACCTAAACGCGGCGAAGTCATTATGATTGATCAATTTGAATTTAAGGTGATCAACGCCGATGCTAGGCGAATTAAATTATTGGAGTGCTTTGATCGCCGTCCTGATGATTTACCTAACAGCCACTAGCTTCATCTCGCTATTTTTAGTATAATCATACTCCTCGACGCAAACCTGAATCACACCATGACGAACAGCAACTCAAATACAACATCCGCGCACACCGCTGCCGCCCATATTAAACAACGCTTACCGAATTTCAGACCCAAAATTGGTATCATTCTTGGCTCAGGTCTTGGGGGATTTGCCGATCAACTGGATGATGCGGTATTCATTGATTATGAACAATTGCCCGGCTTTCCAAAAACAACCGTACAAGGCCATGCTGGTAAACTTGCGCTTGGCTATTTAGGCGGTGTGGGCGTTATTTGCTTGCAGGGCCGTGCTCACAGCTATGAAGGCGGTGACGTAGATACCGTTAAAACATACGTACGCACGCTGAAGCTGGCAGGATGTGACTACTTTTTAGCCACAAATGCCTCTGGTTCATTGCATCAGGACGTACCTCCCGGCGAATTAATGCTCATCACCGATCACATCAACATGCAGCCCAGTAATCCATTGATTGGATGCAATGATGACGAATTTGGCCCACGATTCCTAGCACTAGATAATGCCTACGATCGAGGCATGCGGGATATATTATTAAGTGTTGCTCGCAAGGAAAACATATCACTTCATCAAGGTGTTTATATCGCCGTACTCGGACCAAATTATGAGACAGCTGCCGAAATCCGGGCATTTCGTATACTGGGTGCGGACGCCGTCGGCATGTCTACCGTACCAGAAGTGTTGGTTGCCAATCATTGTGGCATGAAGGTTGCCGTCATTGCCACCATCACCAATTTTGCGACAGGTCTTGACACAACCCGCCACAGCCATGAATCTGTCGTCCTTGTCGCCTCACGCGCCGTCGAAAAGTTAAATCGACTGCTTCGGCAGTTTGTGACGGAGTTGGCGTAGGATCAATGGCCACAATACAAGACATCCCTTCAATAATTGATTATACCCTACTTGATCCACTGGCAACTGCGGAGGACATCGAGAAACTGGCGGTAATTGGCGTTCAATACGACGTCGCAGCCATTTGCGTACTGCCGCAACATCTCGATTTCATACCTTCAACACGCACGATTTCCCGCGCTACTGTTGTCAATTTCCCAACAGGAAACGAACCTCACCATCGTGTACTGCAAGCCATAGAACAAATCGCAACACAACACCAAATCGATGAAATTGATTATGTTTTTCCGTGGGAAAGATATCTTGATGGCGATATCGACTATGCACTCGCCTGCTGTACTGAAGCTTGTCGGCTCACTCACCAGTACGACTTATGCTTTAAAGTCATATTGGAAACAGGTGCCCTGCCATCATCTGAAATGATGTATCAACTGGCTTTAGACGTCATCACCAACAGTGGCTGTGATTTTATAAAATCGTCAACTGGAAAAATTGCAACAGGCGCGACTATCCATGCAGAAAAAGCCATGCTTGCGGCTATTCTTGACTCCAAAACCTCGTGTGGTATCAAACTGTCGGGTGGGGTACGAACCATTGAGCAGGCGCTGGCATATATGCAATTAGCAGAAGATACCATGAAGCTAAACGTTGATAAAAGCTGGTTTCGTTTAGGCGCGAGTAGTTTATTGGATGAAATTTCGAACCACATCCTTGTCTGAAAAAACAAGCCGTTCCTCACCAATTTGTTGATAAGACTCGTGACCTTTTCCTGCGATTAATACAATATCCAGTTTGCTTGCCTGGCTCAAAATCTGATGAATAGCTTCTTTGCGATCAATGATTTTTAATGCAGGCTTGTTTGCTAATAAACCAGCCGCAACGTCTTCAATAATGGATGCCGGATCTTCGGTACGGGGATTATCACTGGTAATGATGACGCCATCTGCATATTGACTAGCAATTCGACCCATCATCGAGCGCTTGGTTTTGTCCCGATCGCCACCACAGCCAAACACAACCCACAAACGGCCCTGTTTTAATTGCGTAAGGGTGGACAATACATTATCGAGAGCATCCGGGGTATGTGCGTAATCAACAATCACACAGGGTGCCAAAGCCACCAATTCCATACGTCCGGGTAGGGCTTTAAGTTTCGCAATGACCTTAACTACCTCTCCAACAGGGTAACCGTACTCCATCAAACTGGCAAACACAGCGAGGCTGTTAGAAATATTAAATTTACCTATCGTTTTTATACATATGTTATGAAGCCCCCACGGCGATTGCACATCAAATCGGCTACCCGTCATGGTAATTTCCAGATTCACTGCACGTACATCAGCCCCTAGCAACAAACCGAACGTTATATTTTTACAGGTTGTTGGCAATTGAGCGCTCATCAACTCACAATAAGCATCATCATGGTTAATCACAGCAGAGCGTAATGTAGGCATGGCAAATAAGGCGGCCTTGGCTTCTGCATAGGCTTGCATCGTATGATGGTAATCAAGGTGCTCATGACTTAAATTGGTGTAAATAGCCTGCGTGAAATCAATGCTACCGACACGACCTTGGGCCAAGCCATGCGATGAGACTTCCATACAAACATGCTGTATGCCCTGTCGTTTATAATCGTAAAAAAGCTGTTGCAGACACAAGGCATCTGGCGTTGTATTTCCAATAGGCTTCAACGCATGCACATCATCACCTTGGCCTAAAGTACCTATGTAGGCAGCACGAGAACCCAGCGCGCTGTGGGCTTGCGCCAGAAGGCATGCAATGGTTGTTTTACCATTGGTTCCGGTTATGCCCGTTATGGATAACGTGCGCGTCGGGTAACCATAAAACCGGCTGGCAATCGCGGCTAATTTTATGGTCAATTGTGGTACCGGTACATACACAGCATGGCTTGAAAAAACGAACGACTCGGGTAGCTTATCTGGCTCATAGACAACGGCCATAGCCCCTGCAAAAATAGCCTGTTGGCAATACAAACGCCCATCGACAGCGGCTCCTGGGTATGCAAAAAAAACATCGCCCGGTTTTATCTGACGACTGTCATTATGCAAGCCTGAGATATCACAATCAGGGATAATGGCACTACACCATGGGCTCAACAATTCGGCAAGTTTCATCCTAACGACCTTATGTGGTGGGTTTATCCGGAGCTATATCCAGGGTACGCAAGGCCGCTGACATCACTTTTGAAAACAAGGGTGATGCCACTTCTGCGCCATAATAGCCGCCATGTGTTGGCTCATGAATGATCACAGCAACAATTAACCGTGGATTAGAAACCGGCGCAATACCCACAAAACTGGCAATGTACCGGTGTTCATCATAGCCTTTTTTGCCTGCAACGCGTGCTGTACCTGTTTTTCCTGCAACACGGTATCCGATAACATCTGCCGACTTACCTGTTCCGTCATTCACCACCGCTTCCAACATGTTAAGAACCTGATTGGCGGTTTTTGGATCAATGACCTGTTGGCCTTTAACTAGGGGTTGATCCGGGTTATGCAGTAAACTAATCGGTAAAAGTCGGCCCTGATTGGCAAAAATCATGTAACTTTTAGCCAATTGCAGCGCGCTGACCGACATCCCATATCCAAAACTCAACGTTGCCAGCACAAATGGATTCGCATCACTCGCTTTTACAATACTACCTTCTCCCTCACCGGGATAACCGCTTTCAGTTCGTTGACCAATTCCACATCGCATCAACATATCAATTAATTGTTCTGGCGGGCTAGTCAATACCATTTTTGTAACCCCAACGTTACTGGAGTGACGCAAAACGCCGACAACATCCAACACGCCGTAATTGTGAACATCACGTATCGTGTGCCCGCTAACCGTCATCCAGCCAGGGCGTGTGTCGATGATCGTATCCGGCGTAAAACGCCCCGTATCGAGCGCGCTGGCTATACTAAATGGCTTAATTACAGATCCTGGTTCAAATATATCGGTTATCGCCTTATTGCGATAACTATCCAGGCCATAGTGACTGCGTGCATTCGGGTTAAACGAGGGGGCGTTGGCGAGGGCTATCGCCTCACCGCTTCGCGTATCCAAAACCACCACAGAGCCTGATTTTCCGCCGTATTTAGCCAAGGTATTTTGTAGCTCGTGGTAGGCAAAAAATTGAATTCGCCGATCAATGCTCAGCTGCAATAAGTGACCGGGTTGCGGTACTTTGACCATGTCAAGTTCTTCAATAATTCGACCTGCTCTATCTTTTACAACGCGCTTTTTGCCACTATACCCTACTAACCAGTGTTGATAAGCCAACTCCAACCCTTCAATGCCATTGTCATCAATATTGGTGAAACCTAACAATTGAGCGGTACTGTCGGCCTCAGGATAATAACGTTTAAATTCCTCTTGAAAGTTAAGACCGGGAATTTTGAGTTCGGCAATTTCACGCGCAAGCATTGGATTGATTTGACGTTTTAAATAGACAAACTCCCGCTTGTGGAGTACCTGCGCGCGTTTAGACAGCTCAGCGGTTGATTCGCTGAGCAACTTTGCCAATACAGCCAGCTGCTTTTTGTCTGGCGCAAAAATTTTCGGATTAATCCACAATGACTGTACAGGGGTGCTCACAGCGAGAGCCGCTCCCTCTCTATCAATGATCATGCCACGAAAAGCGGGAATATCCACAACCCGCAGACTGCGGGCGTTACCCTGCCCCTGCAAGAATTGACGATCCAGAACCATCAAATCAAACATGCGCCAAATCAATGCGGCCAGTATCAGTACAAAAAAAAATGCAATCGCCAGTAACCGTGCTCGGTGAGCCGTTGTTTTCATCTTACACGTAAGACAACGGTCTGTTTATTTACTGGCAGTACCATGTGCAGTTTTTCAGCTGCCAACAGCTGTACCCTTGACGGCGTGGCTAAACTGGCCTGTTCGAGCAATAATTGTCCCCATTGCAACTGCAATTGGTGCGCTTGTTGGTCTACAGATTCAAGTTGACTCAGCGCCATGCGATGCATATTGGTCGTATATACCACGCTCAATGCGCTGAACAGTACCGCGGCTGACAATGCTATCTGCAAACAGATCTGCCGAGACAGCCTCATGCTGGCCAAATGTCCATGAAAAAAATCACTTTGACTCATACCTTTTGCTGCAGCGTTCATGCTATTTTCTCCCCTGTTCTGAGTACGGCACTACGGGAACG
Source organism: Legionellaceae bacterium (assembly GCA_038923045.1). Classification (GTDB taxonomy): domain Bacteria; phylum Pseudomonadota; class Gammaproteobacteria; order Legionellales; family Legionellaceae; genus DDPF01. The sequence goes on along the minus strand of JBCKWE010000014.1, from coordinate 10,216 downwards.
AATGTTCTCTTTTATTTCAACATCGCCTGGTTTAACAGCCTTACCTACTCGTTTAAAAAACGTTTTAATCTCGTTAGCTCTAATAGGAACACCCATTGGCGGCTGAATGCCTTGTTCCTGATTGCGCATAAATTGCTTCACAATTCGGTCTTCCAGTGAATGAAAACTAATCACAGCCAACCTTCCACCCACAGCCAATGCACCCACGCACTGCGTCAAACAATCCGTTAAATCAGTCAACTCTTGGTTAATATGTATTCGAATGGCCTGAAACACACGGGTTGCTGGATGCTTGTGTTTTTCCCATTTCGGGTTAGCTTCCTTGACAATGTCTGCCAATACCACAGTAGTCAGAATTGGCGAGGCTTCACGTGCGCTGACAATGGCGCGCGCAATGCGACGCGCAAACCGTTCTTCACCGTATTGTTTAAACACATGCGCCATTTCGGTGGCATCCGCTTCATTAACAAAGCGTGCCGCACTCATTGCCTGTGTTGAATCCATACGCATATCCAGCGGTCCATCCTGCATAAAGCTAAATCCACGCTCAGGATTATCCAGTTGTGGAGATGAAACGCCTAAATCCAGTAAAATGCCGTTAATCTGCCCATATATACCCTGTTCTTTAGCAATGCTTGCCAAATTAGCAAACGTTCCATGTGCAATGGTGAAACGTGGATCATTGGCAAAGTGTTGCGTGGCGTAATCAATGGCCTCCAAGTCTTTATCAATCGCAATTAATCGTCCTGCGTTATTCAACTGTTGTAAAATAGCGCGACTGTGGCCACCACGACCGAAGGTACCATCCACATAAATACCATCAGCCTTGAAGCACAGGGCATTCATTGATTCAGCTAACAGGACCGAGCGATGTGCGGTCATAATTAAGGTTCCAAATTATAAAGAAAACGTTTTCATTTCATCAGGCAGTCCAGCCGCGCCAGTTGCCTCATCTGCAAGCCACTGGTCGCGTTTGGATTGCCACAAGGTCTCATCCCAGACCTCAAATTTATTACCTTGCCCAATCATCACCACGCGTTTATCAAGCTTTGCATAATCTCGCAATAGCGGTGGTAACAACAAACGTCCACTGCCATCCAGCTCAACATCCGTTGCGTGCCCTATCAACAACCGTTGAATACGTCGCGCTGCTTCATTAAAGCTTGGCAAGCGTTGCAAATTATCTTCAATAACCTGCCACGCCGCTGCTGGATAAAGCAATAAACACGTTTCCTTAGGATCAATCGTCACAACTAACGGTGCACCCTCTTGCGCACTCAACGCATCACGATAACGCGTTGGGACTGCAAGACGGCCTTTTCCGTCGATATTGATTGCATTGATTCCACGAAACATGATTTTTTTCTTGCAGGAATTTACTCCCACAATTCTCCACTTTTTAGTTATTTTACCCCACTTACATACACTATAGAATCACATTTTCACTTTCGTCAAGAAAAAATGTGTTTTTTTGATAAAAAAATTGAGGGAGGTGGGGTTATAGCAAATGAATTGCTCTTTGTTTGTTCGATTTGATCGGAGTTAAGCTTATTTTTTAACTATTCATCTCAGCCGCAATCCGCACGCCCTGCAGCACCAAGTCAGGCAAATGATGATCATATAAATCATGTTTATCAAAGAGCGAGGCAAATCCGCCGGTTGCCAGCACCAGGACGTCCTGATTGGCAAAAGCTTCGTTTTTAATGCGATGAATTAATTCACGGCAGGCTCCCAGTGCGCCGTAAAATACACCGGATTGAATGCTTTCTATCGTAGATCGGCCAACAACATGGTCAACTTTAACTATGTCTACCGCAGGCAATTTTGCAGTATTCTTGGAGAGCGCATCCACAGCCAAGCGTACACCGGGCACTATTGCACCCCCAAGATAGACTTTTTTTGCCGTGATCGCACAAAACGTTGTTGCTGTGCCAAAATCAATGATGATTAAATTTTTACCTGGAAAATGGTGTGTGGCGGCAATGGCGTTTGCAATGCGATCCGCTCCAACATCAACCGGGTTACGGTATTTGATGATCAAACCGGTCTTGACCCCTGCTTGCAAAAAAAATGGCTCGGTTGAAAAGTATTTGATGCATGCCGATCGCAAGGAGTAATCCAGCTGAGGAACTACCGAGCAAATGCCGATAGCAGTAATCGATTCCGGATCGCAGTGATTTTCGCGTAACACTGATTTCAGGAAAATGCCAATCTCATCTGAGGTACATGATGCTGAGGTAAGGCGAAAACGCAGGCAAATTTCATCACGAGCAAATACGCCTCCATAGATATGGGAATTACCAACATCAATAGACAGGATCATGGAAAATCACTCTAAAATCATAAAAAAAGAGAAGTCGGTCGATAAGCCGGGTTCTGTCGCGGACAATCATTCATCTGGGACAAACGTCACCGTTTGCCTCAAGCAACCTACCCGAATCCCGCACGGGCCATGCGTTATGATCGTGCGATCACGCGGATTCCTATTTGGTCTTGCTCCGAGTGGGGTTTTCCCTGCCACGCCTGTTGCCAGCCGCGCGGTGCGCTCTTACCGCACCATTTCACCCTTACCTGCACGCAGGCGGTATATTTTCTGTGGCACTTTCCGTAGACTCACGCCTCCCAGGCGTTACCTGGCACTCTGCCCTGTGGAGCCCGGACTTTCCTCCCTTTGCGTAAGCAAAGAGCGATTGCCTAACCGACTTCCGCGACGATAGTAGCAGAAAGCATGGGATAAGGCCACTTTATTGGCGCGCCATCCTGATATTCACGGCCGGCGATATGATCTCAGTACTCCGTACAGGATTAATATCCAACCCACCGCGTCGCGTATATCTGGCCTCAACCGTTAGCCTATCGGGTTTGCAATGCGTCATGATATCCATAAAAATACGTTCAACGCATTGCTCATGAAATTCATTATGATCTCTAAACGATACAATATATTGCAACAATCCAGATTTATCAATTGCAGGGCCTTTGTAGTCTATCTTGATAGAACCCCAATCAGGCTGTCCCGTGACGAGACAATTGGATTTTAACAAATCAGAACAAAGACGCTCATCTACTATCCTGCTGGCATCACTGCGTAAAAAAGCCGGATTAATCGTATACGTATCACAGCTTACATCGTAATCATCTAACGATTCAGCTTCAAATTTTTCTATGCGTTGTCCAAAAATATCATTTAGCTGAACCAAGTTAACGTGAGCCTCACCCGCTACTGCCTCTCGAATATCCCGTTCAATGGTATTTTTAACGTCCTGAATGCAATCAAATCGGGTATTGTTGAATGAATTAAGATACAACTTGAATGACTTAGATTCGACGATGTTTGTTGAATGACATGAGATATCCAATTGAAACATGGCTACTATCGGTTTGCCTTTGGTATTTAACCAAGAAACCTCATAGGCATTCCATGTATCGAACCCGTTGAAGGGTAGTTCGCTAGAAAGACCTATTTTAATTCGTGCGCGAATTCTTGGAAAGGTAAAAAGTAGGTCAGCCGTATAGTGTGGGATATAGCTTGATTTTTTACCTAAAGGGGAATTGATTATTAGGTTAGGTATTTTTTTTTCAATATGCATGTGATCCTTAGCACATAAACTATAATCAAAATTATAACATAGTATTGAACTTATGGCAGGGCTACAGAGAGATACCGATAGCCCTAAATAACACAAAATTACAGATCACGCGATCCAATAAACTCATCATCAAAATAACGCTTGAGCTTCGTACGTAAAGTACCACGGCTAACACCAAGCGCACGGGCAGCTTTTGATTGATTATAGCGTGTGAGTTCCATTACTGTACGGAACAATGGCGCTTCTATTTCTTCAATAATCAATTGGTATAAATTCAAGCTAGCAGCTTTGTTGTTCACCGCACTCAAATAACCTTTTACAGACCCAATAACGTGTTGCGCCAAGCCTTCATGTTGTTGTTTTATATCTTGCAATGCTACATTCATAATTTTCTCCAGTTACACATAAATATGCCCAATAAACAAATTGACCGAGCACCATGGGTCACAGGATATCAAAGATCGTAAAGAATGTAAACATTGCTCTAAACATATTCACTTATTTCGTAACTCCCCACGTCGTCCCGAGTACCGCGAGGGACGACGTGGGGAGTTACCTTATAGTCTAAGGATTACAAATTTTCATCCACAGTAAAACTCTCACCACACCCGCATTCCCCGGTTTGATTCGGATTTTTAAACACAAATTTTTGACTCAAGCCCTGTTTAACATAATCTATGTTCATGCCTTTCAGATAGGGATAGCTCGCTTTATCAATGCAAACCAGACAATCATCGAGCGGTAGAATAATATCATGTTCATAAGGCGCGTTGACGTAATCAATAACATACGACAAGCCTGAGCAACCGGTTTTTTTAACCGATAGTCGCACCGCCTTGCAATCGCCCTGTGTCACCATATACGCCAAAAGACGGCTTTTAGCAGCCGGACTTAAACCAACCTCCGGGGTTGAATTACTCGAATACTGCATCACATCACGCATTAACCTAACTCCTTATTAATAATTAAAATGGCTCGCGCCACCTGTTCATCGGTTGTAAAACGACCCAATGATAAACGTATCGAACTGTGCGCCAACTCAGGGCTTAACCCCAACGCCCGCAACACGTAGGACGCCTGATTCAGAGCCGACATGCACGCTGATGTTGAGGATACCGCCAATTCATGCAACGTTGGTAACAGTTGTGCCCCATCAATCCCACTAAAACTGACATTAAGATTGCCAGCAACACGCCGTTGCTCATGGCCATTCAGACGAATGCCAGGCACTTGCTTGATACCATCCCATAATCGAGCACGTAATGTCATGATGCGCGCTTGTTCATCCACGCGCAATGCGGCGGCCAATGCAAACGCCTCCCCCATGCCAACAATCTGATGAGTGGCAAGCGTGCCTGAACGCAGACCACCCTCATGCCCACCACCATAAGATTGTGGTTGCAAACGGATACGGGGTTTATGACTAACATACAACGCACCAATCCCTTTGGGACCATACGTTTTATGCGCTGAAAATGACATGAGGTCCACAGACAAGGTACTCAAATCGATCGCAAGTTTTCCGGTGCTTTGCGCGGCATCCACGTGAAAAACAATGCCCCTGCCGCGCAATAAATCACCAATGGCAGCAATATCCTGAATCACGCCGGTTTCATTGTTCACATGCATAATTGACACCAGGACTGTGTCATCACGCAGCGCGCTTTCCAATGCAAGTAAATTCAGGAGCCCATCTGGTTGAGGTGATAGATACGTCGCTTCAAAGCCTTCGCGCTCCAACTGATGAACAGTGTCCAGAACCGCCTTGTGCTCTGTGCTCATCGTCACAATATGGCGACCTTTGCGCTGATAAAACCGCGCCGCACCCAGAATTGCGAGGTTGTTGGCCTCAGTCGCACCTGACGTGAAAACAATCTCACCCGGAGTAGCACCCACTGTGTCAGCAATCTGTTTGCGAGCGTGTTCCACCGCAAGCGCTGCCGTTTGACCGTATATATGTTGGACTGACGCCGGATTCCCAAACTGGGCATCGGGACTTAAATAGTTCATCATCTGCTCAATCACACGCGGATCAACCGGCGTGGTGGCCATGTAATCGAAATAAATTGGCAGCGTAGTCATGTTTTTTTCCGAGTGATGGCTGATTGTACATGTGTCAGAATGCCACGCCAAATATTAATTTCCATGCTTTCAAGCTGAATACGATTAAACATACGTCGCACTCGCTGCAACAATCGCTTGGGGTTTGATGGTTTGAGAAAATCGATCTCAAGCAAAACCTCACGCAAATGGGTATGAAACTGCTCAACCGCATCGGCTGTCGCCAGACTATCGTGGCGCGTTGCAACGTCTGCCACCGGCGATAATAATTTCATGCGTAATTCGTAGGCAACAATTTGCACCGCTTGCGAAAGATTCAGAGAATTAAACTCAGGATTACTGGGGATATGAATATGATAATGGCATTGCAACATTTCATCATTCGTCAATCCGGAATCTTCTCGCCCAAATACAATCGCAATTTCCATGTTATCAGGTGTTTCAGCCACCAACAAAGCACATTCAACCGGCGTTAAGCCTTGTAAGGCAATGTCACGTGGTCGCGCGCTGGTCGCTAACACGAGTTGACTCCCTTTCAATGCCGCATCAAGCGAATCGGTGACAACGGCATTTTCTAGTACGTCATAAGCTCCCGCTGACATGGCGTGCGCACAGGGGTCAGGAAACGTTTTGGGCGACACCAGATACAGTCGATGCAAACCCATGGTTTTCATCGCCCGTGCAGTTGAACCGATGTTGCCCGGGTGTGATGTTTCGACTAAAATAATGCGAATTGAATTAAATTTCATAGTTTACCGGTTTAAATGCTATATCCTAAAGCAATGATACTATAAATTGTGTTACAATCCTGCACTTTATTGATAAAGAGCCTATTCATGCAACCACTCTTAAATATTGCCATCAATGCCGCGCGTCAAGCGGGGGATATTATCAATCGTCATGTCGAACAAATTGAGCACATAAAAATTACCCCAAAAGGCCAACATGACTTTTTTTGTGAAGTCGATGTGAAGGCGGAACAGGCCATCATCAACACCATTCGCAAAGCCTATCCTGATCATGGCATCATTGCGGAAGAAAGTGGGATACAAAACGAGGATGCTGAATCTGTCTGGATTATTGATCCGCTAGACGGCACGCGCAATTACCTGCATGGTTTTCCGTTTTATGCAGTATCCATCGCCTTGCGTGTAAAAAATCGCATTGAACATGCCGTAATCTATGATCCCATTCGCCATGAATGTTTTTCGGCCAGTCGCGGTCGCGGTGCTCGGTTAAATGACCGTCGCCTACGCGTATCCAAACAAACCTTGCTGAGCGCATCCATGCTCGGAACAAGGCTTTCGTTTCGTGATGAAGGCACGTCAAAACGTTATTTCCCAACATTTGAAGCCTTGTTTGGACAATGTGCTAGTGTCCGTGGCACAGGTTCCGCCGCTCTGGATTTAGCGTATGTAGCCAGTGGTCGTCTGGATGGATTATGGAATTTCGGTTTAAAGCCATGGGATATCGCAGCCGGCGCTTTGTTAATCCAAGAAGCGGGTGGCTTGATTAGTGATCTGCAAGGCGGTGAAGATTACCTGCGCCACGGTGATGTGGTTGCTGGAACACCGAAGGTTTTCAAGGCGTTATTGCAGACTGTGGCGTCTGTGGTTAGGGAATAAGCACTGACGCAATGGGAAGCAATTATTTAAAGGCAATATGTAGACTAAATAAAATAATTGGTGTATAATTAATCGTCTATAAAATTATTATACATTTATCAGGAGTTAAAGTATGTTAACATTTCAAAATCTATTGGATGTACCGTTAGAAAGAGCTCAATTCAATAATATACAACAGATTGTAAATATAGCCCCTAGACGAGTCGCACTCGTAGCACTTCAAGACGCGATCCTAGTTCGTCTGAGTCAGAATCCGGGTGGGGCGCTTCCTGCTGGGAAATCAAATGTATACAGAGACGTTGCAACTGCCATCGAAAACCTAAATAGATCTGCTATTCCACAAATACAACAACCACAGTTCTAGTAGAACGATAGAACCGATGGGGTCAGGAGTCGATGACCCCATCCAATTTTTAAATCAATGTATAAATTTTATTACCGTAAACACCAGTGCTGATTGTGCAACAAATTGACCTATAAATAAGGCCATCACCCAACGAATCATGTCTATTTTAGATTGATAGATTTCAATTTGCAGATCTTTACGTGATGAATCCATTTTATTAAGCATTTCTTGACGTAGTGTATCCGTTTTATCAAACAGTTCTTGACGTAGTGTATCCGTTTTATCAAACAGTTCTTGACGTAATGTATCCGTTTTATCAAACAGTTCTTGACGTAATGTATCCATTTTATCAGACATTTCTTGACGTAATAAATCCATTTTGTCAAACATGCGCTCAAAATTACTATTAAAATCATTTCGAGCAACAAAATTACCATCCAATACGCCGACCAATGCCTCGGCCTGAGCCTCAGCCTGTCGAGAACTGATACCACCTGACTCTAACTTTTTGGCATAAGCCAAGGTATCAAACGGTATAATTTTTGCCATGATAATCTCTCTTTGTTCTGTTATAAAAGGTATTCGATTGGACTTTTCTTGTGCTGACATGGTTGGATTCCTTTTTAGTATACATGTGGACGCGAACAGAACTCTATAGGAATCTTAAAATAAGATCAAGCCGGCCGGCCTACCCACAAACCCGGCGCTCTATCCATCTCGCTAACCATGCAATCGACACCACCGCCAACACCAAACCATACTGGTCCCAACCCGCGCCAACCAAACTCAAAGCATCCGGACTGTGATACATGGAAAATGGTATTGCCAGTAACACATCCAGCAAGGCGGAACCTGCAACCAGTCCACAGGCAATGCGCGTACCGGTTTGTGTGCCTTGCATGAGGGCCTGTTTATCTTGCGTTTTAGCGTGCATTCGGCGTTTAACATACATGGCGATCAGGCCGCCCAGAAACAGCGGAAATGAGGATGTAATCGGTAGGTACATGCCAATGGCTATGCCCAATATAGACAGTTGAATAAACCGTTGTAATTTAAATACACGATTGCAGATGATCACGGCATAAATAATGGCCGCCCCAATCACCATCATCGTCCATGGCAGGCTATTGCGAAATACCGCCTCGGTAATGGCTGCCAGCAGCGCCGCTGTGGGTGCGGGCAGAGATTGACTGACGTCCATTCCAGCATGGGGCATGATGCCGGCAATGCCATATACATTAAAGAGCAACTGCATCACTGGCGGTATCACAAGGGATGCCACTATCACACCTAACAACAACATCACCTGCTGCTTCCAAGGAGTAGCCCCCACCAGCTGACCCACTTTCAAATCCTGCGTATTATCAATGGCAATAGCGGCAATGCCCGTTACCACGGACGCAATGATAATGATGATGGCTTCCGCCGCTACCAGTTGCCCTTTGTCCAGTGGCATGGGAATCACCGCATGAATCACGCCAAGTAATAACCAGGACGCAAACAAAATGCCTGCAATCACCACCGCACTCCCAGGCGCTGCCGTAACCCCCACCATGCCGGAAAAATAGGAGGTAATGACTGCAAATAAAAATCCAACAATCAATACATACAACACCGCACCAAACACAATGGGGTAGGAATAATGCCCGCCTAATCCAACCTGCTCCAATGGAAAAACAAATTGAAAAAATAAAAAAAGCATCGCCGCCATGATCAGCACGCCGACGACAATAAATGGCAAGGGAATATCTTTGTCCGTGCGCGGCAATAATGCCGCCTCGACACGCTTTATCATAAAACCACGCAAGGACAGGTACACGTTATTTGCCAACGGCCTGATTAATTTAACAAACGTCCAGATCCCGGCAAACAACATGGCACCGATGCCCAGATAACGTAATTCACTGTTCCACAATAAAACGGCCGCTTCCGTTGCTGGATGCCAGTGTAAAAAATCAGGGAAGAATTGACTGAGAATGGGCATGGCCATTAACCAGGAGATAATGGCGCCTACAAAAATACTGCACGCCATGTCAAATCCAACCAGGTAACCTGCACCAATCATGGTTGCCGAAAAACCTGCACCGAGACCAAAAATTGATCGTTTAACAACAAACCAGTAATTCCAGCTGCTCGCGACCACTTTAAAACCCACTTGCAACAATTCCAGCACGGCGCCAATCAAGCTGCCATACACCAGATCGCGCATCCCCGTTTTTTCACTCGAAGATTTTAATACCTCAGCAATGGCGCGTCCTTCGGGGAATTTCAGCGCATTATCATTCACCAATAACCGTCGTAACGGAATGGAAAACAAAACGCCAAGAACACCGCCACTAAGCGCTATGCAAAAATTGGTGAGGTAATCAAAATGATGCCAATACTCAATCACAATCAATGCCGGAATCGTATAAACAATTCCACCGGCCACTGCCTCCCCCGCGGAGGCAGCCGTTTGTACTGCATTGTTTTCAAGAATGGTGGAATTTTTAAACAATCGCAAAATTCCCATCGATAGGATGGCCGCCGGAATAGATGCCGACGTCAAAATACCTAATTTCAATGCCAAAAAAGTGTTTGAGATCGCCAAGATC
>JBCKWE010000013.1:0-38981 GCA_038923045.1 Legionellaceae bacterium | reverse complement strand
TAGCGGTAATCAGATAATGACGAGTAGCTTCCTCCTTTTGAGAGTGACCCGCCAAAGAATTGTACCTTACAACTAACTGCGCATCGTTATTATTAATTTCAAGTAAAGCGGCTTCCAATTCATCAGCTTGGTATGAAGGGCATATTAAATCATATTGTCCTTGCACTATATAAACAGGAATGCCTCTAACTCGCTCAATTTCTTCCAAAATTTGATTGGGACGAATGAAACAGTGATTTTCAAAATAAAAGGCTTCTGTTTTTCCCATATTTATACCATCTGGACTACGGCTCCATGTCAATTCACCCGCATCTATTTCCAGAAACGAATTTAATTTTTCCCATTCAGACAGGGTACCTGCTGCATCAGCGGCAATTTCCTCGTTGGATTGAGTGAGTAATAGATAATAGATATGGTTTATATCGCCATCAATGGATACATCTGTAAAGCCGGCTTTCTGCATTAATGCCACTGTATTTGATTTAAATTTATTCCATTCTTTACTATGTAGTAATGCCGCAGGACAGTTTTCGCGTATAAAGGCCGATGTATCCTGTTCTCTGGCAAGAAATATGCCTCGAATAACCAAGGCTAGCACACTTTCCGGGTGAGCCTGAGCATATAATAAGGCTAATGTTGATCCCCATGAACCTCCAAAAACAACCCATTTTTCAATATTGAAATAGTTACGAATTTCTTCCAGATCAGCAACTAAATGTTGAGTTGTATTCTCCTGCATTTCGCCTTTCGGAAGTGACTGTCCAGCACCGCGTTGATCGGCCAGAATAATATGATATTTAGCGGGGTCAAAAAATTGTGCGAAATAGGGCGAAGTCCCAGCACCTGGACCACCATGCAACGTAATGACAGGAATCCCTTCTTTATTTCCATAGCTTGCTATATAGACCTTGTGTAGATCACTAACAGGTAGCATATGCTCTTCATTAGGTTGAATTGAGGGATAGAAAGGGATTAATTCTTTGTTATTTGGCATCATTTTGTTCCGTTAAAAAAATTAGTTTTAAGCGTTCGGCAGGAAAACAATAATACATCAATGGCGCTCCGACCACAAAAAAATAAATACCAACAACCCACATCCCAATAAATGGGACAGCCCTGAAATTGTAACATTCAACTATAATGAAATTATAATATATGCTACAATACAGTATAACTAAAATCATTATGGCACGTATGAACGCAGACATCTTTCAAGCGCTACTCGATTGGAATCCATGGATCGGTGGCGAATTCCCGGATGAATTAATGGGCTACAAACGCCACTATCACCTGATTGATTACCTTGACGTACCGGAAATCAAGATCATTGAAGGCGCTCGACGCGTGGGGAAAAGTACGCTGCTATATCAAGTCATACACCATGTATTACAAACCAGTGCGCATGTTCTTTATATTAACTTTGAAGATGAAATCCTGAAGCAATATTCACTCGCCGAGGTCGTCTATACTTATTTAGAACATGGAAAAATTGACTATCTGTTCGTTGATGAAATACAAAATTGCACGGATTGGGTTTCTTTCATCCGAAAAATCTATGATCGCCGGGAAATTAGTCAACTATGGGTCAGTGGATCCAACTCATCATTGATAAAGCAAGAATATGCTACCCTGTTAACAGGCAGGAACCTGCCGATTCATATTTATCCATTATCATTTCACGAGTTTTTAGCATTCAAATCAAATCCATACATATCACTTCCTGTATCAAACAAACAGGAAATTGAGCTACGTAAACTATTCTCTGAATACATGGAATTCGGTGCATTTCCAGCCGTTGCCAATCGAAATGTCTTAAAAAAAGAATTGTTATTGGCCTACTTTGATGATTTTATTTACAAAGATATTGTTGCGCGTTACAACATCAACGCCATTAAACTAAAAGAACTGGCAATCTATTTAGCGACCAACGCCAGCAAGTCATTTAGTTACCGTAATATTGCGGCCCTGTTAAATTGCCACATCAACACCGTCACAGATTATGTTGGTTATATGAAACAAGCCTTCCTGTTTGAAGAGCTGTATAAATTCGATTATTCTCTGCAAAAACAATTTATAACAGATAAAAAAATTTACTGCCTTGATACAGGCTTGGCTGCTGCCGTTTCATTTCGTTTTTCAGAAGATAAGGGGCGCATTCTCGAAAACATTGTTTATTGCGAATTGCGTCGATTAAAGCAAACGATTTATTTTCATAAAAATATCACTGAGTGTGATTTTATCATCAAAAAAGAACTGGATATTGTGGCCGCCATTCAGGTGTGTGTAACCTTAGCCGAGCCGGGCACTAAACAACGCGAAATCAATGGGCTAATTGATGCGCTACAAACGTATAAGCTTCAATCTGGCCTGATATTAACGCAGGATGAGGATGGCTGTGAACAGATTATTGTGAATGACGTTATGTATACGATTCAGATAAAACCTGTTTGGAAGTGGCTGCTGACACATTAAAATTTTACAAAACACATAAGCCTGCATGTTCTGTTCCCTTCTTCCCAAGGGGAGAAGGGAACATCCATGGCTGTCAAACTTAGTTGACGGGAGAACACTTCTGACTTTTTTCAAACCTCCCTTTAAACAAAACAGCCAGTATTGCGCCTTTTTTTGAAGAGGTCGTAATACAGGTATTACCTGGAAGCGTATAAAAATCTGCTTGGTTAAAAGTTGTAGTTTTACCATTCGTGGCTATTGTAAGATCGCCTTCAATTATTACTACCGCTGCGGAGTGTTTATATGAATGCCCCCCATGTAGATAGTTCGGGCTTAATTTAACCAAACCACCTTCTAGATTATGAAATTTGCTAAATTCTTTAGAACCTGCATCCCTGTCAGTAGAAGCGACCCATGACGCAGAACTCGCTCTTGTAAATTCCATTTCTTGCGCTTTGCTTGTGCTAGAGGCTAGCACTGGTAAGCAAAATAGAGCTAGTTGAATGAAATAGATGGCCTGCAGTAGGTTTTTTTTCATTCTTGATTTCATGATTTTCTCCTTAGGTTATTTTTTTTTGTTCTTGATTTCATGTTTTTCTCCATACAACAGATACAACTTTGCTAGTCTGATTTTTTTAGATAACCAGAATATATCCACTATAGTCCAGAAAGTAGAGTATTGCAATTGCCCACAGGGCTTGGATGGATGGACACGCTAAGGCAATTAATATACACTTCGCAAAAATACAAGGCCAACGTCATTTGTTAAGCCTGACGTCCTTAACCTAATGAATCCGGAGAAACCGTGCCAACGAATACTATTCTTGATAGCCTATCCATGCGGACAATGCTTAAACATGTCAGTTTTGATTCCGTGCTTCTATTTGATTTGGATAACACCGTAATTGAATCGCAATTAGAACTGGGAAGCGACCAGTGGTTTGTGCAACTGTGTATCCATGCAACCACAGTGGTTGCGGACAAAGAACACGCCATTGCCATGGTCATTGCGCTTTATCATGAAGTTCAAAAAATTGTTCGAGCACAGGCCGTAGAAGCTGTAACCGTAAAAATCATCAACACCTTACAAGACATTGGTATTCCCGTCATTGCTATCACAGCGCGTGATCAATGTTTGCAACAAACCACAATAAGACAGCTTGCTGACATTGGGGTTCATTTATCCGATAACAAGATACCCAGACAAGCACTCGCCATAGCAGAAACTGGCAAGCCCTGCGAACAACGATTGTATGAAAATGGCATTATTTTTTGTGGTGGCAAAGATAAAGGCGCGTGCTTCAAGGCATTCCTGAATGCCACCGGTTTCAGCCCAAAACATGTCGTGATGGCTGATGATAAATTGAAACACTTGGAGCACGTCAAAGCGGTAGCCGAATCGTCAAGCATACGATTCAATGGTATCCGATATGGTTATCTGGATGCCAAAGTAGCTGGTTTTGACATCCAGGAAGCGCATATGCAATTAGCATTTGTTAAACATCGTCTGCCCTCCTTCCTTCATGAACATATTCAAACGTTAAAGGTTACCTCGGAAAATCATGCTGATGCTGCAACGCGATATCCCGGGTTTTTCTATCATGAGACAGGAAGTACATTAGCAAATGGCGTTGAAAAAGAATCAAGGCCTGGGTTTGCGTTGTAATAAATAGGTAACCGTTCAGACCATTTTATAATGCATCGACTTCCAGTTTCAATTGCTCCACTATCACAAGAATAGATGAATACAATAATGCCATATCCACCCAGTTTAAATTCGAAACGTGCGTTTCAGCTGAAACGCACAATTCATACAGCGGCATCATACCACCACTGGAAGACGAGCCTTTTAAACGATGCAAGAGATCATGAACCAATTGAGAATCTTTATTTTGAATGGCAGTATTAAGTTCTTTTAAAAGGTCTAACGTAGATGAAATAAATACGTTGATAAATTCTTTAATGATTAATGGATCATCTCCAAAAATTTGATGCAATCGATCCATATCAATATTAGCAACGTGCGGCGCCGTTTCTTTTTTTGTTTCTGCCGTTGAAATAGTCAAAACTCTCTTTTTTACATTCAGCCATTTATCTACAATACCGGTCAATTCCAATATGTTGTATGGTTTTGAAATGTAGTCATTCATGCCTGCCAGAAGGCATTTTTCACGGTCCCCTTCCAGACCGTACGCTGTCATTGCGATGATCGGCAACGTGTCGCCTTGTTTACGTATTGCCGACGCTGCAGTATAGCCATCCATGACGGGCATTTGACAATCCATCAAGATTAAATCATATGCGACATTTTTATTCGCATGCAACGCGTCCAGCCCATTCTCAGCTACATCAATGGTGTAACCTGCTTTGTTTAAAACGGTTATGGCAACAGCTCTGTTTGTTACGTTATCTTCAACCAGCAAAATGCGATATTGGTGGGTTGATTTAAGCGCTCGCATCTCAGCTAGCCCTGAAGGCACAGTGTATTTTTCATTAGGCTCTATGTTCGAATAGCCATCAAGATCGATTGTGAACCAAAATCGGCTACCTTCTCCTAGAATACTTTCAACATCCATAGCGCCGCCCATTAATTTTATTAATCGTTGTGAAATAACGAGACCCAAACCAGTGCCCCCATATTCTCGCGTTATGGATATATTCCCTTGTGAAAAAGGTTTAAAGAGGCGTGACAGGGTTTCAGAATTAATACCAATACCGGTGTCAATAACTTCAAATAATAAACGGCGTTTATTATTTTTCTTTACAAATTTCAATAGGCTGACTGTAACGCTAATGCTACCTTTTTTAGTAAATTTCAATGCATTGCTGATAACATTCGATAATACCTGACGGATTCTTACTGGATCGCCCGTAAACCATTCTGGAAGTTTTGGATCAATAACCACATCTAACGAGAGATCTTTCAAACGAATTTGAGGGCCAAAAAGTTTAATTGTATCATCAAGTAACTGACAAAGATTAAAACCAACCGCATGGAGTTCCATGCGTTCAGATTCAATTTTAGAAAAATCAAGAATATCATTCAGCACGGATAATAATGCCTCACCAGAACGATGAATTGTTTCGACAAATTCAGCTTGTTCAGTTGATAGGGAGGTATCCAGCAATAAACCCGTCATGCCAATAACGCCATTTAAAGGCGTGCGAATTTCATGACTCATGGCGGCCAGAAACGCACTTTTTGCAAGGTTTGCAGCTTCTGCTTGCCGGGCAAGTTTTTCAGCGATGTCTTTAAGCGCTTTCTGCTTAACGTCAGCTTGATTGACTAAAATAGCATTGAGCAAAATTAATAAAACAAAAAAAACAACAATGCTCATCACCGACAAGGCAATCCCAAATTCAGCGGCATAGTATTGCTGACCACCAATGCCGAATACGCCAATATAACCTAAAAAAATGGGAAATATGACAGCCGGCAGAATAATTCTGCGCGATAACGTTCCACCGCTATTAGGACTAATTAATATGGAGATAATGCCTCTATTGGGTCTAGCTAAAAGAATGCCTAAGCCTACACTTAAAAAACCGATCACATCAAGAACTGACATTTGCAAATACTCGTCCAGTCCTAAAAATTGGATGGCGTGGTTAATTTTATAGATATGCACTAAAAATGAAAAAAAAGAAGCCAATAAAACAATACAAACCAACACTTGATAAACGCGATAATTGAACGTTTTATTATCTAAAAAGAAAAGTGTGAAACCTATTATAAAAAAATTAACGGCCGCAACGGGGGACAGTCTACCCAGCGGGGTGAAGTCGCCAGCCGCCAGTAAAGGTTCCTTAAAAAATCCTTCATCTACCCCCAAATCAATATCAAAAAAATATTCACCTAACGTTAAGGTTGCAAATAAAATAATCGCGGCCGAGCTGATGTCCGACATCATTTTAGCGGAAGAATTCACCTCATCGCAGCGTAACAACAGAGAAATGCCTGACAACATAAAACATAACGCATAATTAGGTCTAAGAACAATTAAATAAGCCATCCAGGCTTTCGGCAACCATAAATAAAAAACCCAGCCAAGGATTGCCAAAAAGCCAATCGTAATCACAACTGAACTATAGAATTTAACGAATTGCTTGGGCCACGCCGGAGCTGAATTTCTCATTAATCACATGTCCTTGTGTCTTTTTTTAAATCAACCATTCTCTCAAGCAATTTATCGAATGCATCGTTTAACACATTCGTGTCGCGCGCGCGCGCATCATCATTCATCACGCTTTTAAAATCAATCATGGCTACCGCTAATTGTTCAACACGGGCAACATAGTGTTGCAATTGTTTTTTCTGTTCATGAAATTGATTGTCATACCTTATCATTTTTTCGCCCGTAAATAATCGGCTACGCAATTCAGCCATATCAAACGGTTTTGCTAAAAATGTATCAGCGCCCGCTTCATAACTTTTAATAACATTGAGTGTGCCCGTCTTTTGTGTCAATAAAATGATGTAACTATAAGGATAATCCTTACGTTCATGTTTGATGCGCTCAGCCAAAGTAATGCCATCTATCTTCGGCATGAGCCAATCCAATATCAAAATGCGAGGGGGATACGCTTTATCTTGCATAATACCCCAAGCTTCCTCACCATCTTTAGCCTCAATAACCTCATAACCCCATTGAGAGATAGCGGCACGTAACAGCATTCGCGTGGGTGCATCGTCATCCGCGACTAAAACCTTTAGCGCACCTTGTTTAACTCCCGCTTCAATCCGTTCCATCTCAATTTCCTTTATTTGTAACTCACTGTTGCTAGCGGTTGCGGACCCTCATTACTGATACAAGCTAGACAAACAGGACAAGATGCCTCATTGGCCGCACATGTATTACATATTCGATCACATCGATGCGTGATTCTTGGTCCACATTTACTACAACCATAATAAGGACACTGATAGTTTTTTTGATAACCGCAACGTGTTTCAACCCCAATACAACCGGTGATAAAGGGTATAAAAAATAATCCCATAACCAAGCTACAAGTGATCTTCAAGATAAATACTCCCCTAGGAACTTATTTCCTTTTCGTGTCCTCAATAATACCGTAACTATAACCCCCGACCTCACTGGACGGATCGAGCTGTTCTTCTATTTGGTTACAAATTGATTTAGCATTACTACCCGTTAGTTGTACCCCAATACCCGCTAGAACATTATAAAGCGTAATTTTAGGAATGATCCAGACTACTTTGCCCTCAATGTGCAAGGCGTCATTTTTCCCAGGCAAATGTAGATTAACAACCACGCTGTCGCCTAAAGCATAGGATTGGAATGTAGGCACAAACAATCCACCATCCTTAATAAACGGCATATAGGAAAGATTTAATTGAATTGCTTCGGTTATCACTAAATCAAGCACAGTATCCGACATAATCATATCCCTTTATGTTGGCCAACAACCAGCTGGAGCACGAGTAATAACCCCGCTTGCAACAGTCAGTGTTAGGCTACCGCAACGTGTTCCATTCGCCGCGTCCGTGGTCTGGTTACCAAGTGCCGTGGCGGTAATGATGTACCCTGTTGCTGTAACACTGGAGATAGCCAGTGAGTAGTAGCCTTCTGGAGAGATCGTAACGCCAGCCCAGGCTTGAGCAAGTGTGCCATATAATAAATTATTAGAGCGATACCGTTCTTCGCTAAGCATCATGGAGGAAATCACGGCAATGCCATCCATTCGCCGCGCTCGTTTAACGTAACTTCTGTATGAACTCATGGCGACGGTAGCAATGATGGCCACAATAACGACAACAACCATCAATTCAATCAAGGTGAAGCCTCTCATTTTTTTCATAATCACCTCAAAAAAGAGAACCCATTTTAAATATAGGTAAATACATGGCAATCACAAAGCCGCCCACGATTACACCCAGTACTAACATAATAACAGGTTCCAGTAAACTACTTAAATTATCGACAACGGTGTTGACTTCTTCTTCGTAATAATCAGCCACTTTGTTTAACATGGCTGACAATGTTCCTGATGCCTCCCCCACGGCAATCATTTGAATAACCATATTCGGAAAAAGTTTTGAGGTGGTCATGGATGCCGATAAGGCATGCCCATTAATAATATCGTCATGAATTTTCAGCACGGCCTTGCCATAAATTTTACTTCCCATCACCTGAGACATGGCTTTCATGGACTCCACAATAGGCATGCCAGAATCAAACGTAGTCGCCAGCGTACGGCTAAATCGTGCAATAATGCCTTTTCTAAGGAGAGGGCCTACAATGTACATATTTAAAGACCATCGCTCGATAAGCAGACTAAAATCGGGATACTCACGCAAGCAAACTTTAAGTCCATAAACCGCCGACACCAGCACTATCACCATGAACCACCAATACTGCTGTAAAAAATTCGACAAATGAACGATAAGCATTGTGAATGTAGGTAACTCAGCACCTAAGGATGAAAACATCTTTTGAAATTGCGGAACCACAAATATCAGTAAAACCAAGCTGACAATCATGGCAATACTAAGAATTGCAATGGGATAAACCAATGCCTTTTTTAATTTTCGTTTAAGCGTCTCACTCCGCTCAAGGTGACGTTCCAAACGAAGCAGTGTCTTTTCAAGCGTACCGGACATCTCGCCTGTTTTAATTAAATTGCAATATAAATCGCCAAACAATTTTGGATGTTGAGCAAATGACTCTGCCAACGTACGTCCCTCGGAAACATTATTTTTAATCGTGGTGAGTAGCGATTTCATGCTCTCATTATCTTGATCATGAGCCATAATTTCAAGTGATTGAATGATCGGTAAGCCTGCGCTAAGGAGCGTCGATAAATACCGAGTGAAAATAAGAATATCAGCCACTGTAATTTTCTGTTTTGCTGAGAACAATTTAGAGCTTGAAAAATTAAATCCATGCTTGATGTCTAGACCAATGACTTCAATGCCCATTTTCTTTAATTCAAGTTGAGCGGTTTTCATGTCGGTGGATTGGATTGTTCCACTGACGCGACTTCCCTGATTATTTAAACCAGTCCATCGAAATCTTGGTTTAATTTCGGTCATTTAAATACCCGATTAAGTTCGGTTAAACTCGTGATACCTTGCTGAACCACATTAAGTCCGGCGTCACGCAAATTAATGACGCCTTCCTGAGCTGCAAGATTTGCAATGGCTATTGCATTACCGCCATCCATGATCAATTGTGCCATCTCTTTGGTGATGGGTAATACTTCAAAAATCCCAATACGTCCATTAAATCCATGGGAGCAATGGGTACAACCTACTGCTTTGTATAATTGAAGCTTACCAATATCCTCTTTTTTGAATCCTTCCCTTATTAATATATCATCCGTTAAGTCTTCTTTTTGTTTGCAAAAATCACATAAGCTACGCACAAGCCGTTGGGCAATAACAATCGCCAGTGAACTGGCAATATTATAAGGCTCAATGCCCATGTTCATTAAGCGAGACACCGCTTCTGGCGCGCTATTGGTATGCAATGTTGAAAGCACGAGATGGCCTGTTTGAGCAGCTTTGGTGGCAATTTCAGCTGTTTCCAGATCTCGAATTTCACCCACCATAATAATGTCGGGATCTTGGCGTAAAAATGAACGTAACGCGGTTGAAAACGTAAAGTTAGTCTGGGTATTCACTTGCACTTGATTAATACCAACGATAGGTATTTCAACGGGATCCTCAACGGTGGAAATATTTTTTTCTGGCGAATTAAGGTAATGTAAAGCGGAATAAAGTGTCACCGATTTTCCACTGCCGGTAGGGCCTGTAACCAATATCAAGCCTTGTGAACGCTGTAATGCATTCACAAATAAAGCCTGTTTGGTGGCATCCATACCGATACTTTTTAAATCCTGAAGTACTTGTGACGAATCCAATATACGCAATACAATTTTTTCACCGAAAATGGTTGGGCAGATACTCACCCTGAAATCTACTGACCTTTTTTTTGAAATAATTAATTTAAATCGCCCATCTTGTGGAAGACGGTGCTCCGTGATATCCAGATTAGACATCACCTTGATTCGCGCCAATATATAGTTGGCAAGTTTAATGGACGGCGCAGTAATAGGATACAATATACCGTGTTGTCGAAAACGAATTCGATACGTATCCTCATAGTGCTCAAAATGAATGTCAGACGCTTTTTTTTGGATGGCATCCAGCAGGACGCGATTGACAAAATTAACAATCGGGGCACTCTCCGCCTCAAGCAGGGCTAAATCTACTTGTTCTTCTTGTACCGCTTTGACTTCAATACCCTTTAGCGAAGCATCACTTGTTTCATCAATTTCAGATAAAATTAACGTATTGAGAAGGCGATCGATCACCGCCTCCAATGGCGTGAGTTCAACAATAATCAATCTAAGATCAAAGCCTGTTAAAAACCGAATCTCATATAAGTTCTCAATGGTTGGATCAAACACGGCCATGTAGATAAGATTGCTTTTTTTAAACAGCGGTAGCGCTAATCGTTTTTTTACCAATTGAATATTCAGGTATTCGAGCGGCACAAGATCAACATCAAAGGCGCCAATATCGCATAGCGGCAAGCCGAAATACTCGGATGTTGCCTTGGCAATTTGCGCCTCGCCTAATAATTTTTGTTTAATAAGATATTCAATGTAGGATTGGTTGTTTTTATTTGCATGCTCTAACGCCGTCATCGCAATGTCTTTATCGAGAAATTGATGCTCTGCCAAAAAATAAGCATAACCACTGAGTATTTTTTTTGAAGCAGGATCGTCCATTGTAGATCCCCAAAATTTTCCCACCCTCTAGCTGCGCTAAGGAAGATGGGAAAGGGTTAGACTACGTGTTATTTAGCGTAGCCAGCTGTCACGCCACCACCTGATGAAAGCCAGGTAATAATGCCATTAGCCGCTAGCGTTGGCGTTAAAACGTAGGTATCAGCCGCTACTATCCCCTTTGCTACAACAGGCGTAACGGTAATAACGCCGTTCGCTACTGCAAGGGATGCCACCGCACCGACAGCCACGGTAATGGCCGCATCTATATTGTTTGTTGCCGTATTACAGCCGGTCAATGTACCCAGATTTTGAGCGCACTCACCCACACCCACCCTATAGTTACTCGTGGCTTGCACTACTTCACTATAATAAGCTCGACGCGCGTAATTTTGATAAGACGGAATAGCAACGGCGGCCAAAATACCAATGATGGCAATCGTTATCATTAATTCAATCAAGGTAAAACCTCGATGTGAAGACATAAATCGTTTCATAAGACCCCCCCAATACTTCGTTATTATAACCTCGATTTAACAAAATACGACTTACTATAAACTAGCAGCGTATTTATGCTCTAATAGCCACTATAGCACTGATTTCAAATAAAAGTAGTGACATGAAGAAATAAACTAGGGCTACCGCAGGCGTGTTTTTCTGGCTGAACAGAATATCTGATGCACTAGCTATTTGGTTTCATACTAGTTATCCTGATTTCATTACTAATAGGTCGAGGTGCTCTCTAGCATGGATCATATAGACTTTTTTGGATTGGATATCGGGACCGATTTCCTAAGGTTATTGAAGATTGATTCGTCACAATCGCCTTGGCAGATTGAAACGTTACTCATATCACCTGCACCAAAAAATGCCATTGTTAAAGACGAAATCAAGGATTCTGCGGCACTTGGCGCGCTGCTAAGTCAAATGCTCACGCAAGCAAACATCGCTACAAAATTTGTGGCGGTTGCGATTCCTCGCTCGCTAGCCATTATCAAAACCACGATGATAGATAGTCGTCTTAATGCGGATGAAATAGAATCGCGGGCATGGATTGAAGCGAGTCGTTATTTTCCTGATTTAATTGGTAATATTTATTTGGACTTTGCCGTAACTAGATCGTCCTTTCAGGATTCATCACAAGCCGAACTTCTCCTGGTTGCTTGCCGTAAAAATCAAATCCAGCCTTATTTGGATATCGTGCATCAAGCAGGCCTAGTTGTAAAAGTCGTTGATGTAAATTGTTATGCGCTGGCACGCGCATTATCACTGATTCCTCAACCGCCTGCGCTAGAAATTATTGCCCTGTTAAATTTAAACATTAATTTAAGTTCGTTGATTGTAGTCCAAAAAAACAACCTGATTCATGCGCATGACCAAACTTATCAAGGACTACGTTTATTAACTCAAACACAAGACTACCTTGAAAAAAACATGTCAACTGATTTGCTCAACGACATTGAATACTATACTATCATTAATGAGAATTTAATTTCTCATCTTCGTAACACCATGCAATTTTTTTATTCCAGCAAACCCAATATCAGCATCGAAAAGTTGCTGTTATCCGGTGATTTAGCCAGTATTCCCCTGTTAGCTTCCTTTATTCAACGAGAAATTGGTATTCAGACAGACGTAGCCAATCCATTTGTCAATGTAACATTCGCACCCGGGATAGATGACGATGCGCTTATAAAACAGGCTCCCTCATTTATGCAATGTTGTGGGTTAGCGCTCAGTGAATTTTCAGGTTAAGGATGGTTAAGATGATAACAATTAACTTATTGCCATGGCGTGAGGAAGCAAGAAAGGCTAAAAAAATTCAAGCCATCCTCATTGCTGTAGGTTTTATCTTATTAGCCCTATTCTTTATTTTTAGCGTGCATGTTTATTTAACGATTTTAATTGACCATCAACAAAAACGGAATGATTATTTACAATCAGTGATTAGAAATGAAACGCAACAAATCGCAACCCTGGAGATAAAAAAGAAAAACGTCATGGGTGTTGAGTCAGACATAGATTTCATTGTTAATCTACGTAGAACCAGTTATCAAGCCATTAAACTTCTGGATGTGCTACCTCGAATCTTGCCCGATTCGGTGACATTAACAAAATTAACGAAGGAAGGACACGACATTATATTTTTCGGGAAATCAAAATCAAATATACAAATCACCTATTTAATGGAACATATTGCTAAAATTCCATTCTTTAAACAACAGACACTAATTGAAATAAGTGATAGTAAACATACTGGGGCAGAAGGACGGTATTTTCAATTAAAAATAAAGAAGCAGGAATAAACATGGAACGCATTCATATTAAACAAATTTACAATTGGCCTTTTAGTATGCAATTGCTCGTTTTTTGTTTGTTGTCTGTTATCATTTTTTACTTTGGTTACCAATGGAGTTTAGCGCCATTAACCCTCGATCTTAATAACGTCCGACAGGAAGAAAATAGTTTAAAATCTGACATAACAACAATCATACGCCATGAAACATTATTGAATAATTATATCGCTCGCCTTCCTATGCTGCAACAACAGCTTGACCAATTAAAAAAAACCATGTTGACTCGTTCCGACTCGCCAGCATTATTAAAAGAAATTTTAACAAAAGGCAACAGTCACCATCTTTATTTCAGTTTATTTGATCCCGAGGATGCAAAGGCCGAGCGGGGTTATGATAAAATAACGATTAAAATCGTTGCTGTTGGCAGCTATCATCAACTAGCTGACTTTCTGAGTGAAATCGCTAATATGCCACGCATTGTAGTTATTAATCAATTTACTATTTCAAAAGAAAATATCAGTGACCAGCCCCCCGCAACAAAAGCCGCAGAAATTGCACCAGCCGCGAATAGGCTTACGGCCGAGTTGGTGCTTGAAGTGTACCAACTTCCCGAGGTAACAGCATGAACTGGACGAAGGCAACTGGTTTTATGCTAATTGCAATGTTATCTTCTTGCGAAAGCCTTGAACACACAAACGGCCTACAACAATTCGCCAGTCAATTAAAACAGGCGGAATCCAAAAAAACGATCAAAAAAATCCCCATAAAATTGTCACCTCCTGTCACTTATCAAGCCAATACGTTACGCTCACCCTTCCAGGAGCCCGCCACACCAGTCAGTCCAAAGGAATCGTTATCAACCCCCCTTCAAGCCTACCCTCTGACTACACTTCGATTTGCAGGAACGGTAACACAGGCGGGCAATACCTCTATTGCTTATATTTTAACACCTGATAATATGATTTATCAGGTTAAAGTAGGCGATACAATCGGCGACAACAATGGTAAAGTAACCCATATTTATGCTGATAGGCTACTGCTGACAGAACAAGACACTGGAAATAAAAATCAGGCCGTGCGCATAATCACGTTAAACCTTAAGGACATGCATTGAAGCTTAAAATCAGAGAGTTTAATAAGCCACATGTTATGGTATTTCTATTACTGATGGTCATCAAGTCAGCAATAGCGAGTCCGATTGACTTTTATCCACCCACTGAAGCCTTGGATAGCCGATCCAACCACCTATCTTTTTACTTCCAGAATATAGAGGTCAGAACGCTACTTCAGCTCATTGCCAAAAATTCAGATCTGAATTTTATTATCAGTGACGCGGTGAAAGGCAGTCTTACCTTGAATTTAAAAAATGTGACCTGGGAACGGGCTCTCGATATCATCATGAAAACGCAGGGCCTGTCTTCTCGTCGCCTTGGCAATGCCCTTTATATTAGTACGCTGGAAGACTTGACTACCAACGAAATCAAACAGCAGCAATTAGCAGAAACAATAACCAATTCAGGCCGTCTGGCGTCCATGAAAATTCACCTTAACTACATGAATGTCGTGGATTTAGCTGCTCTTTTGAAAGGCTCACAGAGTGTTCTGCTTAGCCCCCGCGGACAGGTCGCTGTGGATCTCCGTACCAATAGCCTGATTATTCGAGACACAAAGCAAAACATCGCTGAAATATTGCCTGAAATTAAATGGTTGGATGTGCCGGCGCGCCAAGTGTTAATTGAGGCGCGCATTGTCAATATCGATACAAATTATGAGCAACAACTCGGAGTGCGATTTGGTGTGAGTAAAACCAGACACCTATCCGGTACCATAGCGGGTGCCAATCAAATCAACGCTGGCGTCCCGCCTGCTCTAGTGACACCAATGACCAACCGCCTTAATTTTAATATCCCGGCCGCCGCTTTATTTGATGGTGCTGTACCTGGCAGCATTGCCTTGGCACTGGCCAAAGTGGGTCCTGTTTTACTTGACATGGAATTGTCAGCACTGGAAGGCGAGCAACACGCGCAGGTGATTTCAAGGCCACGGGTGATTACCGCTAACCAACAAAAAGCGACCATTCAAACGGGTGAAGAAATACCTTATCAGCAAGCCGCCTCAAGTGGTGCCACAAACGTTACATTCAAGAAAGCGGTGTTAAGTTTGGAAATCACCCCACAAATCACGCCCACCAATAAAATTATTTTGCATT
Source organism: Legionellaceae bacterium (assembly GCA_038923045.1). Classification (GTDB taxonomy): domain Bacteria; phylum Pseudomonadota; class Gammaproteobacteria; order Legionellales; family Legionellaceae; genus DDPF01. Next base: position 23,270 of record JBCKWE010000013.1, on the reverse strand, counting down.
TAAAAGTAACGCAAGACACGGTGGGTCGAAATATTGCCGTGGGTGCAACCGCCACAGCCGGGGATGCAGGTCCTGCAACGCCCGTCAATATTCCTGCTATTAATACCCAGGCAGTCGAATCAAATGTTTTATTAAATAACAATGAAACCATTGTTGTGGGCGGGGTATACAGAACCGTCAAAATAAATACCATGGACAGGATCCCGTTTTTCGGAACGTTACCGGTGGTTGGCCATTTATTTACCCATGAAGGCATTCATAATGAAAAACATGAATTACTGATCTTCCTGACGCCAAAAATCCTTACACAAAGGCCTAAAGCGACTAAGTCTGTGGCGGTGAAGACCTGTCAACAGGTTACTCCGCTGTGCATAAAAAACAGACATGCAGTCGGCTGCAATGTATGCCCTGATTAAATTGAGGATTAAAAACGATGCGAACACCCATAAAAATATTATTAATCGCTGCCATGCTGAACATGGGCGCTTGCAGCATGAAGAACTCCGCTAAAGATACGGAAGCGATGAATCGAAAAATCCATACGGCCCGCATTAACGCACAATTGGGTATTGCCTATCTTGAAAAAAATGATGTAGAGCGTGCCAAGCAAAAGTTATTATTATCACTCGATCAAGCGCCAAACATTCCAGAGCCTTGGTATTCCATGGCCTATTTTCTTGAGGCAACCGGCAACACCAAAGAGGCAAAAACATATTATTTAAAAGCGATTGCTCTCGCTCCCGCGCAAGGTGAGGCAAAAAATAACTATGGAACCTACTTGTGCCGCGCAGGTCAGTATCAAGCGGCCATACAACAGTTTTTATTGGCCGCACGTGAACCCACTTACCTCAGTCCCGCCGCCGCCTTTGAGAATGCCGGATTATGTGCTCAGAAAATACCCGACAACAACCTAGCGATCACCTATTTTCAACAGGCCGTTAAACGGGATCCATCCCGGTTGTTGCCTCATCAAAAACTAAATGAATTGATCAAACAGGAGTAATGCCCTTTGAACATCTATGATTACACAATACCCAACGATCTGCCGAAGAACGAAATCAAGGCAACCAACGGGCTAACATGGAAATTTAGCATCATCTCGGCATTGAGTCTTCTTATGATTTTATTCCTCATGATTTATTCACCTGTAAAACCTAGGCGCGCGCATCCACCGGCGCCGCTGCCGCTAACTACGGCCGTGCCTGCAACCCGCGCACAGCCAAATAAAGATGATTTTGTATTGAATGGTGTCTTTATATCAGACCATTATAAATCCACTTTAATCAACAATCATTTTTATCAGGTTGGCGACACCATCAAAGGCATGGAAATCGTATCCATTGACTATGATAAAGTGACATTAAAACATAAAGAAATGCGGCTGGAACTGGCATCGATTGGAAATAATCATGAGGGGTAATCCACGTGTTATCTAAATGGCGCGCTCAGGGATTCACGTTAATAGAACTCATGGTGGCACTCAGCATTGTTATTATCTTGACCCTTATTGCGATCCCTTCCTTGCGTAGTATGGTTGAAAATCATCGCATTGCAAGTGCTGCAGATAATTTATATTTTTTTCTACAAAATGCCCGCAGTGAAGCGGTCAAGCGCAACGCACATGTCTACGTTTCATTTATTGCGAGCGACGCTTGGTGTTATGGCATGAATGCAGGCAGCGCGTGTACGTGTTCAACGCCCGGAAGTTGTGGTCTAGGCACTGTAGTTGCCGACAATCCACAACAAATATCACTGTCAATGACAGGCCTCACCGGTAATTCCGTGTATTTTGAAGGAACACATGCGGCGGCTAATGCCAGTGGAATGCTCACCTTTACCCTCTATGGACAAACACCTTTTATTAGCTTGAGCATAGGACGACTGGGGAATATACACCTGTGTTCAACTGGAATCAGTGGGTATACCGCATGCTAACAATCAGAAAATCCAACCAGTCAGGATTTACATTAATTGAATCAATGATTGTATTGCTCATTAATTCAGGCTTGTTTTTAGCACTCATCGTATTAGTTGTGGCTAATTTGAATCATTACCGTAAAACATTGGATACCAATCGGCTGAACCAGCAATTGCAGTCGTCATTGATTTTGATGGGCAATGATATTCGTCGGGCAGGGTTTTGGGCGAATGCAGGCAATGATATCGGTACCAATCAAAATAACAATCCCTTCATGACGAGTGCCACCGATATCAGTGTTGGCGCTGGAAACACTTGTATTATATTCACCTACGATAGCGATAGTAATGGGCTTTTACCCGCTATTAATGCGGCAATTGATGATGAACGGTATGGGTTTGCCTTGAATGGTCAGGTATTGCAAGCAAGACCGCCAGGGGCTGTGTTCGCTTGTACTGGAAATGCGGCCTCATGGGAAAATGTTACTGACAGCAACAACATCCAGATAACGAATCTCACGTTTACATTAACACCAAGTACCGTGACAACGGGACCTGGCGCACAAGGCATTACCATCCGTGGCGTGGATATCAGCCTCACAGGACGCTTAACCCGTGACAATACCATCACCAAGACCTTAACGCAGCATATCAGGATCAAAAATGATAAATTTTTTCCTTAAAAAACGCGGTGCCGCGACCCTTTTATTTACGGTAGTGCTGCTAACATTAAGTACGTTGCTTGTTCTTTTCGCAACCAATTTCGCCGTCATGCAAGATAAAATTACGGCAAATTTGAATCGTAACATCCAGGCCTTTGAAGCCGCTGAAGCAGGACTTGAATTCGGCATCAATTACCTACGCGTCAATTCAGCGGCTATTTTAGCAAACCCGGTTGGTGGTTTTATTCAACCCTTCTCAAACGCTAGTACAGCCAATGTCGTCTTAGCCAATAATAGCCGATTCACGATTGCCTATACGAACCCGATTGCCAGTAATTATACGCGCATTTCCATTGCGTCTACGGGTAGCAGTGATGATGGGACGTCCACCCGGGTTATTCGTCAACAGGTGGGTTTTGGCTCAGTAGTGGCCAATCCTCCCACCGTGCCTTTAACCAGCATGAGCACAGTGAGCGTAAGCGGAAATTCTACCGTTCGAAATACAATCTCAAATACGACGATCATCGCCGGTCAGGCCGTTACCATTAACGGGAGTGGACAAACCGAATTGGCCTCAGGCACAAGTTCTACCTCAGGAAATATACTGGCGGATATTCAACTGAACGCACCATCATTACAAGCCCTCTCCCAAGCTGATTTTTTCACAACCTATTTTGGTGTGCCAACGGCTGCCGTTAAAAGTAATATCGCAAATTACTATAACAATAGTAGTGATACGAATTATAGTAGCACGTTAAATGGCATGACGGGCACGTCTATCTGGATTGATCAAACGGGGGGCACTGCAAAAATTAATGGGAACGTAACAATAGGAACAGCTGCCAATCCCGTATTGCTGGTTGTTAACGGTAATCTTGATATCATGGGTGATGTTGTTATTTATGGATTTATATTTGTCTTAGGCGAAACAACGACGGACCTATTAGGCAGTGTAACGCTATACGGCTCAATGGCTGCACAATCAAATATTAATCTGACAGGAAAGTTTAATCTTAATTATGATCCAACCACATTAAACAATTTAAGAAATCAAAACGCATTGCGTTATTACGCCAAAGTACCCGGCACTTGGAAGGATTTTTAAGATGCGCTCACAACGTATTAAAGGACAAACGCTGATCGAGGTGATGATAAGCTTATTATTTATTACAGTAAGCGCCATTGCATTAGTCCGATTTCAAAATTATTTAGCGTATGATACCAGTTTGGTTCAACAAAAAGCCGACGCGATGTTGCTGGCTGTATCAAAAATTGAAACATTAACTGACTTCCAAGTATTGAATAATACAAGTGGGTATACCTCGTATCAAAGCATTGCTTCAGGCACGACGTCATCAACCGGAAACACGGCCGTTTATACGATTACCACGACAGTAACCGCCTATATAAATCCAACCTATAAAAATGTTTCAGTCACGGTTTTATGGACGGATCGGAATGGAGGCGTGCAATCCATCCAGCACGTTACCAATATTGCCGGCATTGATCCGCAATATTCATCTGTTATTATGTAGAGGAACTGTAAATGAAATCCATTACTTTAGCTTTATTATTGCTCAGCTCAGCCATGAGTAATGCGGCCGTTTATGAGCAGACAAACAATCAGAATTCGATTATGTATTCTGATACACCACATGGCGATTCAAAGCCAATCAACCCGTCTGAAGGAAGCAGTTTAATTTCAGCCCCCTTGCCACAACTTAATTCGACTATTACTAAAATTGAAAATAAAAATAAGCCCGCCAATCAGCTGTACAAGACGTTTGCAATTATTTCCCCAAAGGACCAAGCGTCAACGCAAGGGCAAGCAGATATTCCTGTACGCATAAAAATCGAACCTGAATTACGTAAGGGAGATATGATTCAAATCCTTGTCGATGGAAAATCGTTCGGCAGTGCTGCGGCTAATTTAAATCCGGCGCTGAATGGAGTTGAGCGTGGTGCACGTCAATTATCCGCGGTTGTTATTGATGCCAACCAACAGATTATACAACAGAGCAACACGCTCACGCTTAACGTCCATCGCACCAGCAGACAAACATCACCCGCGTTTGCACCACCACCGAGCCCGCTGCCGAAGTGATTTACCCCTTGGCACCCCCCGACTTTTTTGCGTATACTCTACCTATGTTGAACAACGACTAACATGCAATGTCACGATCCCAACGCATAAATGATGCACTGAGCTATGCATTAAAACCTCTCACCTTAGTCATTGACGATGAATCCAGTGGCCATAATGTACCGGTTGGTGCTGAGTCGCATTTCAACGTTACCGCTGTATCTACTTGTTTTAATGATTTGAATCGCGTTGCCCGCCATCGGCTTATAACAGCATGCCTCAGTGATGAATTCGCGACTGGATTGCATGCGTTAAGTTTGCATCTCTACACACCAGATGAATGGCGGCGACTATCGCGTGACATCCCCAGCTCTCCTGCCTGCCGGAATGGCAAGAAATAAATTCAAACAACGGTTGTAAACCATGAACGCATTGTCCTCACACAAAATATCGGCGCTAGCATTGGTCTTGTTAATCACCGGTGCCATTGACAGTATACGTAACTTACCTACTACCGCATTATTTGGTTCGTCACTGATTTTTTTCTTTATTTTTTCAGCCATTATTTTTCTGATACCGGTTGCCCTGGTTTCAGCAGAACTCGCCTCTACCCTACCCGAGGAAGAAGGCGGCGTTTACAGCTGGGTTCGTCTTGGATTGGGTGAAAATGCAGCATTTTTTACCATCTGGTTACAGTGGATCAACACCATCGTGTGGTATCCAACCATTCTTTCGTTTATTGCCGGTACGCTATCCTATTTGATTAAGCCAGAACTTGCACAAAACAAGCTGTACATGATAGCCGTCATTCTTATTGCTTTCTGGTCACTAACCTTTATAGGGCTTCGCGGCTTGCGTACGTCGGCAGCATTTGCCAGTTTTAGTGCCGTAATAGGTATGCTCATCCCGATGGGATTTATTATTGTGCTGGCTATTATCTGGTTAATCAAGGGAAACCCGATTGCCATTGATTTAAGCTTTAATAGCCTGCTCCCCCAATGGAACGACACGCAATCATGGGTGTCATTAACCGCCATAATGACATCATTCCTCGGCATGGAACTGGCCGCGGTTCATGTGCGTAATGTAGCCGATCCACAGCGTAATTATCCACGCGCCATGTTTTTTTCCGTCATTCTGATTTTAGTTACCATGATTTTTGGATCGCTGGCAATCGCTATCGTCATGCCAGTTGAGAAAATCAATCTGGTACAAGGCGTGATGCAAGCGTTCAGTAACTTTCTTGACGCCTATCATTTGTCAGCGTTGATGCCGGTATTGGTTATCCTGCTGTTACTCGGCAGCCTAGGCAGCATGGTGAACTGGATCATTTCTCCAGCAAAGGGTTTGCTGCTTGCCGCTGACAATGGGTTTTTGCCACACTGGCTCTATCGTTTAAACAAACATGGCGTAGCGTCACGCATATTGCTGTTACAAGCCTTGCTGGTCACGGCATTATGCAGCGTATTTTTACTGTTCCCAACCGTCAATGGCATTTATTGGTTATTCACCGCCTTAAGCACCGAACTCTACATCATGATGTACGTGCTCATGTTTATTGCCGCCATTTTCATCAAGGTAAAACTAGCACATAAACCACGTTCATTTTCCATTCCTTGTGGGCGTTTAGGCTACTATCTCACCTGTGCAATCGGCATGACTGGCTGCGCCCTCACCTTGGTTATTGGATTCTTCCCCCCGGCGGAAAGTCTGGAAATGGGGAGTGCTAACCACTTTCGTTTAATTTTCAGCGGTGGTATCGTATTGATGCTGATTCCGGCTTATTGGTTGTATTTACGTAGAAAAGGACTTCACCATGGCGCTTCAAAAAAAACCTGACAGCTGGCACTACGATGCCCTATCCAGACGGCTGCATTGGCTATTGGCACTACTCATCATCAGCATGCTATCCCTTGGCTTTTACATGATATCAATTGCCGACGACCCGGACAGCTACAAGTACTTTGCTTGGCACAAATCATTTGGACTTATCACAGCCGTACTGGTGTTGATTCGCATACTATGGCGCACGACACACAAGCCCGCCCCCTTACCATCCAGCGTAGCTATCTGGCAAGCCAACCTAGCACACCTCATGCACTTGATGCTGTATGCTTGCATTATCATCATGCCAGCCATGGGTTTTCTCGGATCATCCTACAGTAAACATGGCGTTGCTTTATTTGGCTGGCCCTTGCCAGAATGGGCTACTAAAAATCCTGATATCTCACAATTGTTTTTTAATATCCACGGGATTGTTGCGTGGGTGCTGGTTGTTTTGATTTCACTGCATGTTCTTGCGGCGTTCAAGCATTTGATTATTGATAAGGATGGGGTTTTCCAGCGAATGTAGCACTCAAAGTAAAGAGCATAATTAAATAAGCATGGCTCAAAAACCACCTTTTATTTGGAGACGCGACGTGTTCTATTGGATCTATGACTACCCAATGTTGAATATCGGGGTGCTGTTCACGTTCGTGTTCATCGCTACCACCTGGGGCGGGATCTTCGCATTCCGGCGTTTCTTCCGCGTCTGGTTCCACCGCGGGGGGAGTAGCAAGGAAGTGACACTCATCTTCGGCACTAGGGTGAGCACGATCTATGGACTGCTGCTCGGGCTAATCGCCGTCGTCGTCTATCAAAACCACAACGCCATGAACAATCTTGTCACCAAGGAGGCCTCCAGTCTGGCGGCGCTCTACAGCGGCCTAGCCGGCTATCCACAGCCGATCCGCGGTCGACTGCAGGACGGACTGCGCGACTACACCCGCTGGTTGATCGATGAGGCGTGGCCGCAGCAGCGACGGGGCATTGTGTCCGTCAATGGATCCCATCAGACAACGGTGTTCGTGAACGATCTGATGACGTTTGAGCCGTCGGACAGGAATGGCGAAGCCATCATCCATGCCAGGACGTTAGGGCAGTACAGCAGCCTCGTGGAATTGCGTGGGAGTCGACTCGCCAGTGTCAACGATGGACTCCCGTCCGTCTTTTGGTGGGTGCTGGCCATTGGCGCCTTCATAAACATCCTCATGATCGTGATGCTCGACATTGAGGTGCGTTTGCATCTAATCCTTGGCGCCTCGTTCTCGTCCTTCCTTGCCCTCATCATATACCTGATCGCGATGTTGGACAATCCATTCCGTGGCCAACTCAGCCCCGGGCCGGAGCCGTTTCAGCTCGTCTACGAGACGCTCATCAAGCCGCATGACACCGTCCGCATGGCCATGATTGACATGATCGCGAACACGGCGGCACGCGGGGCCCCCCGGATCAAAGGGACCGATACCGTTTCAGGCAGGGTTGTTCCAGTATTGTACTTCGGCGCGACCAGAATCAACAACGTTTTCGACGTGGTCGATAAGGTCGTGAAGGTGCACAAGGGCACAGCGACTGTCTTCGTCAGGGACGGCGACGAGTACGTTCGTGTCTCGACCAACGTGAAACGCAGCGACGGCTCGCGCGCGATGGGAACCATCCTGGACCCAAAGGGCCCGGCGATCGAGCAAATCAGGAAGGGTCGGGAGTACTACGGGGCGGCGACCATCCTGGGCAAACCCTACGTCACCGCCTACGAGCCGATCAAGGACGCGTCGGATCGCGTCATCGGCATCTACTACGTCGGATACCGCCTGCCATAGCGCGGCGACTGGCCAGCGTCGGGCGTTGTTGTAGACACTCGATTCCGCGCTCGAGTGGATCTGAAGTGTATTTTAGTTGCTGTAATTATGCGACCTTACGGTACACTGATTCATGGAGGCTCGTATCGACCCCAATCGTTCAATCGCCTTATCCGGCAAACCATTCCATAAATCCAGGGGGTCCACTACTCATCAACTAATGGTCAAGACCGGCAACACCGTCTTAATAGTTCCCTCATAAATCCCCATGATGATCCCCAGCAAGTTTATGGTCTCCTTGGACTGAAAATCATCCTCAGTAATATAGAACCACGAACCTCGATACTGGACGGCTATAAATGGATTCTTCGGTTTTGATTTAGACGATTGAACACGAATGATGCCTTCAGTCACAGCGCGCCAATCAAATATTCTATTATCAGGGTAGGTGGTCATGTCCACTTGCTTGTTAATAACATCATTCACGGGTACATCTACACCCTTAGATAAATAGTTAAAAATACCCAATACCGTTCGCGTTTCAATATATAGCTGATGTTTATTTTTAGGCGCGACACTCACAAGCCATATATTCAGTGAGCTTGCTGATACATTATACTTGGATAATAATGCCCGTTCTTTTTTGCTTAGAATGTTATAATTTTTAATAGTTAATCGAATCGCAAATACACCATTAATGAGGTCTTGATTAATCAATATATTTTCGTCATTTTGCAGATGACGAAATACATCAGTAACACGAAGGAATTCTTTATAAGCAGGGATTCGATGTGATATCGCTCTGGACGCTAGAGTAGCGTTATCAACGTCAGCAAGACGCTGAATTAAAAAGCGTGATACATGATGCAAGCTCCAGCCTGAACGGAGCAACATATATAATACATGTATATCAATCGGCCTCAGCAGTCGGCGAACAAAATCCTCACCCTGCAGAGGGGTGTACGTGATCGTGGGCATCTCCTTAACATTATAGTTCGCATTGCCAGAGCCTATCAATTCTGGCCATGATGATAATATTGGGAGCCAGGATTTAGAGACATTAACGCCAACGTTTCTCTCAAAAGTAAACTGCGCAACGACACTATTAACAGATAAAAAATAAGGGGGGTCGGTGTAACGCAGGCGAACAATATTCAGCAAGGCTTGCTGTTCGTCACTTCGCAATAAAGATTCATTATAAGCCAGCCTGTCTGGAGTAAGAACGGCCGAGCCAAGATTAGAGCAGGACGCGAGGTGCAATGACAACAGTATAAGGGTGAGGATCCGGGAGCTCATTAGGTACCTTTAACTTCAAAAATTACATGTTAATAGTAAGCGATTCGTCTTGGGGGTGTCAATTGAAATTGCTCCGACATTAAGGGCTGTCCCATTTAAATATGGTAGTGAAGGGTGTTTTTCAATTTGAACCAATGGGGTCAGAGTGAGGCATTACACTCAAACCAATTGAGACAAAAAAGTCTTTGCTGGCACGATGATAGGTATGTTGCTGTCAAAACAATTTCTATTCACATAGGGCATGTTCACAACCACTTGGAATGCATGGGCTGCGCCTGTTTGTTTTTGAAATTCGCTTAATTGTGGGCTGAGCGGTTGATTGTTTGATAATTTCACTTCAACCAAAAACCATGCTTTTCCATTTTTTGAAACCACAAAATCAACTTCTTTTTTTTCAAGTGTTCTGATGTAATACAATTCATAGTCACCGAAACCTCTATCCGTCCAATATTGCGTCGCTTTTAACAACTGGGTACTGATGAAATTTTCAGCTCTGGCACCCGGATCCTCCACCAATGACCAATCCCATAAAAATACCTTAGGTTCCTTAATAAGTGATCTTGAAATATTTTTAGACCAAGGTTTGAGACGATAACAATAATAAAATGTTTCCAACACTTGAATCCAGCGAGTAATGGTATCCACAGAAACGTGAACAAATTTTGCTAATGTACTGTAGGTAATCTGTTTTGAGGCCTGTTGCTTTAACAAATCCATGAGTAATTGCAATCGATTCAAATCATGAATCACATTCACATCACGAATATCTTCATGAATTAACTGTTGTTTTCTTAATTTTTGCCAGCGTCCACTAAACAAAAGATCACGTTTGAGAAAAGGCTTTGGAAATCCACCAAACACTAATAGTGCCTCAAAATTTGCATCCAAAATTTCACAAGGGTCCGCAATTTCTGTCGCTAACAAGTTGGTACGCAAGCACTCTGCAACAGAGAGTGGATGCATTCTGTAAGAAAAATAGCGCCCCATCAGGCTGTCTCCTCCGTGTTTATAGACATCCAGACGAGCACTTCCTGTCACAATAATATGAACCTCTTTTCCATATGAATCAAAAAAACCCTTTAAAAAATTTTTCCATTCAGGCCTTTTGTGAATCTCATCAAACGCAACGATTGGTTTAGTTTCAGATAAAACATTGATATTGGCATGCTGAATAATAACGGATGGACCTGCTAAAATGAGCTTTCGGTGATCTTCATTATCCCAGTTCAGATAGATATAATTACTGCATATACGTTCAATGTTTTTACTAACAGTGGTCTTTCCCACCTGCCGTGGGCCAGACAAGAAAAGCATTTCATCTTCCGATGTTAAATGAGCATCAACCAACGTGTCATAAAGGCGCCTCATTATAAATGACCTTATTTTGAAGTAATTCCATCCGATCATTATACGGCATATCGTATAATGATCAAGATCAATTTACGATCCATCGTATAATGATCCTCATTTGACAGACCCTAAGCAACCAATGCTTTGTTTCCTAACCACTCGCCATGGAGTTTTTTTCAAAATTCAGGCAGATCTATAGCTTGCAGGCATCCCTAATGATGATGTTTATGAGGTGCATCATACCATCCTCGGTACTAGATGTCTTTTAGTGCTGTTTTTTTGAGCTAGGAAACAAAGCCTATTACGTTACGTCGACCTTGGTAAACCGCTCATCAATCCGCAGGGTCAACTGCTGATGAATATTATCAAAACCCCGATTACTCATCACCAATACCGCGTCTCCCGCTTGCACTGTCTCAGCAATGGATTCAACAATGGCGCCTGCTGTGGGTAATATCTGATACGGAAAATGCCAGTATTTTGTGATGTCTGCCAGCGAAAATTGCGCTGGATTCAAAACCCAGGCAAAATTCACACCATCGAGCGCATGGGTCATTGCATCGCCATGTATGCCTGAACGCATGGTGTAGGATGCAAACTCCAGCACCACCAGAATGCGCTGATGCCGGCCGCTTTGTTTTAATGCTTGAATAGTTTTGGAAATGGCGGTGGGGTGATGGGCGAAATCGTCATAAACTACAACGCCATGGCGATTTGATTTAACTTCCAGACGCCGTTTGACGGGCGTAAACCGTTCTAGCGCTTTTGCGGCGACAGCGGGTTGAACTCCCGCCGCGAAGCTGGCCGCAAGCGCTGCCAAGCCATTTTCAACATTGAATGTGCCAATCAAGGACCAGTTCACCTCCGCAACAAACGTGCCCTGATGGTATACACGAAAGGACTGCCCATTCTCATTCAGTAATTCAGCCCGCCAATTTGCATCACCGATAAGTGCCAATTCTTCCAGACGGCTAAACTGACCGCGCGCCAGAACCTCATTCAAGGCGGCATCATCCCGTGGTTTAATCACCAATCCAGATCCGGGAATGGTTTTTAAAAAATAATGGAATTGTTGCTGAATCGCTGGCAAATCAGCGTAAATATCCGCGTGATCAAACTCCAGATTATTTAAAATGGCGACTTCAGGTCGATAGTGCATGAATTTTGGCCGTTTATCAAAGAAAGCGCTGTCATACTCATCGGCTTCAATCACAAACCAGGCACCCTTCCCCATGCAGGCACTGGTATTAAAATCTGTGGCCACCCCACCAATTAAAAACCCAGGCTGTAAACCGGCCTGATGTAAAATAAAAGCGAGCATGGATGTGGTTGTGGTTTTCCCATGTGTTCCGGCGACTGCCATTACCCGACGACCCGTCAAAATATGTTCAGCCAGCCACTGCGGCCCAGATGTATAAGGCTTGCCAGCCTCAAGCACCGCTTCCATCACGGGCATGCCGCGCTTGATAACATTGCCAACAATCACCCAATCAGCGAGCAATGCCTGCGTTGCGTCTTCATACCCTTCTGTCCAAGCAATGCCCTTCGCTGCCAGCAAATCACTCACTGGCGGATAACAATTGGCATCACTACCAGTCACCTTAAAGCCTGCGTCCCGTGCCAACAAAGCCAATGCGCTCATGAACGTGCCGCTCAATCCCAAAATATGTAAATGCATAGTCTTATCGCCAAAAGGATACGGTTAATATATTAAACGCCAACAACCCGAAACTGGCCAGAACGGCCGAAAAATACGGTGTCCCCAGCGCGTGTTTGTAAACATACGCTGATACCATAAATTGCCAAATCGCCAGCATCAGGGTTAACAGCAAATAGACAATTCCAACAAAAGACCCAAGCAATGTCGCCGACTTCAGGCCGAGTAATAATGGCATCATTAACAACAGTGGGAAAGCCACAACATGCACAAGCGTGTGCCCTGCCAAGAGACAGGTCAGTGTTTGCACAAAACGCGCTTGTAAACGCATCATCGACAATAATATCCAGGTATACGCCACGTACGACAACACCAGCGATGCAGCAATCAATAACGCCAGGCCCCATGTCAATTGATGATTAATGTCTGAAAGAAGCCATTGACACACGATCAACACAAAAAAGACGACACAACCTATCCCTAGCAATAGCGGAGAGTAAGGCGTGGTTGAGGGTTCCTGTTTAAATACGCTAACGTTCCAATATTGTTTAATTAAAGCAAACCACATACGCATTTTCCTTCAGAACAAGGTCCGATGTAATGATCAATCAACGACCTCTATTATATTGCATAACCGTGTCAGTCTATACAATTATTCATTTAAACTACAAGATTGAGAATGTACTCCCTACTAATTTTTGCATGAACTCCATAGTAGATGGCATACGCATGCTGCCTTGGGCTGCGGGGATTGAAGAATATTTTAGTCCAAGAGAAACAGGTTAGGAACGTGCCCTTTTTTCGAAAAATGCAATTCTCGCACATACACAGGCAGCGCGTCCGCCGCACTGACCGCCGTAATTTGACCGCGCCTCACCAGACGTATCATCGCACGAGCCGCTGGATACATCACTCGCGGTGCGATGATTTGTGTTTGTAAATATGACGGAAATTGCGCGGCATAACTATCCAAGCCTACACCTGCAACGATGAATGGCGTTGCAGGGGAGATAACATCCTCTGGCGCACTGACGTGTTCATCTGGCGAAAAATTATCTCGCGCAAAACACGCCCAATAAACTTGCTGCATACGTGCATCCAACATGGCCAGCACCTGTGTATAAGGCGGTAAGGCCGTTTCTGTGTGGTACACCTCATCCGCAATGGCCGCGAGACTGCTCACAGGAAACACGGGCAAATCGTGCGCATAAGCCAACGCTTTGGCAACACTACAGGCAATGCGTAACCCGGTAAAGCTACCCGGACCGCGTCCGAAAACAATGCCGTCCAGTTGATTTAATGACGTTCCCGATTTTGCGAGCAAGCCATCAACCATGGGTAGCAACAATTGCGCATGCTGGCGCAAGCCATCTTGTTCGTAGCTAAAGAAAACATCACCAAGACTTAGTGCGACCGTAGCGCGTTCTGTTGATGTATCAATTGCAAGTAGTTTCATTTATGTAGTTTCATTCGATAACGCCAACTCATTAATAAAGGATAAGACCACCTGTTCATCACGGGTTTTTCGCATGGCGGGAAGGCTTGCAAAAATATACCGGCCATAATCACGACCCGTTAAGCGTGGATCAGCAATCATTAATACCCCACGATCAGTGGCGTCACGAATCAACCGCCCTACGCCCTGCTTTAATGCCAGTACCGCATTGGGCAAGGATAACGCATTAAAACCCGATAACCCGCATGATTTCAAATAGTCCATTCTACCACGAATCACTGGATCTGCAGGACTCGCAAAAGGTAATTTATCAATGATCACGCACGATAGAGCCTCGCCCTTGACATCCACCCCTTCCCAAAACGTGGCGGTGCCTAACAAAACCGCATTCCCCAGTTCACGAAAGCGTGCCAATAAAATCGGCTTGGCTTCCTCACCTTGTATCAATAAGGGATATTTATAGTATTTACCCAGCAAAGTCGCGACTTGTTTTAATGCCCGGTGACTGGTAAACAGAAAAAAACAACGACCACCACAGGCATCGATCACAGGCAACGCTTTCGCCAGCAATGCCTCGTAAAAATGCACATCTTTTGGATCAGGCAATCCACGCGGCAAATACAACAAAGCCTGCTGTCTAAAATCAAAAGGACTGGGCAACGTCAGTGTATTTGCTTGGGCCAATCCCAAAGGATGCGTGAAACAATCAAACGATCCCGCCATGGTTAGCGTTGCTGAGGTAAAAATATAAGCACATGGCCTGCGCTCCAGTATATCTCGAAACGAATTGGCAATATCGACTGGTGTTGAATGAAAGACAAGGTTTTGTTTGAAACGCTCAAGCCAACGGATTTGATCCGGCTGAACTTGCGCAAACAAGGTTAACAAGCGATGCAAATCTTCCTGGCGGCCTTTACAACGCATCAGACCGGCCGCGCTTGCCAGCTCAGTATTTGCCAGACACGTTGCCAGCGCTTGACTGAGTGCGAGCAAGGCCTCCCACGCCGTGATAAACGCTTTATTGCTCATCACCTGATTCCAACCCATGCGCTCATCACTCCCAGGCAATGATGTTAATAACTGGTCAATGATGTGGTCAAGGGTAATATCCAACTGCTTCAACGGCTGATTCGCCAGATCAAGCACCGGCCACTCACGCAACATGTCATCCATTAAGTCACGAAATTGTCGCGTGCCTAACCGTTCACCATGGAACATACTGGCAATCTCCGCCAATTGATGTGCCTCATCAAACACCACGGCATTCACGCCCGGCAATAACTCACCAAATCCGTCATCTTTCAGGCGCGAATCAGCGAAAAACAAATGATGATTAATCACAACGATATCGGCTTCCAGTGCACGCTTACGCGCTTTTACCAAAAAGCAATCTTGATAGAATTGACATTCCGTGCCTAAACAATTGTCAGCCGTTGATGTAACGTATGGCCAAACTGCCGAGTCTTCAGCAATTTCAGGCAACTCACCACGCTCACCATGCGTCAATTGCGCCAGTTTCTCTCGCACATGCAAAATTTCCTTCGCACATTGTGGTGTGCTGAAATGCCCCTCTTCGGCATGCAATTCAGTACGGTAGCGACACAAATAATTGGCACGCCCTTTCAGATTTTGTATGCGTGTAGACAAGCCGAGCGCACGCGTAAGCGTTGGCAGGTCTTTTTGGAATAGTTGATCCTGTAAGGTTTTGGTGGCAGTGGAAATCAACGCTTTTTTACCGCTGAGCAAACACGGAATCAGATAGGCATACGTTTTACCCGTGCCGGTACCGGCTTCCGCAACCAAGGTAGTCTGATCACGAATGGCACCAGCAATGGCTGCCGCCAGCTCGGTTTGCTGCGAACGCACCACAAAGCCTGGAATGGCCGTGGTTAATCGGCCATGTTCACCCAATATTCGTTGACAATTGACCACTGCATCGTCAACAACGTAGGCTATGTCGTCCATTCTTTCTGTAAATATTGCAGCTTGTCTTTAACAGCATCCCAAGACTTCGCATCAAGTGGCGCTTCTTTCATCGTGGTAATATTCGGCCAAGCTTCTGCAAGCTCCGCATTCAACTCAAGAAACGGCCGTTGTGTGTCCGTCAAATCATCTTCCGACAAAATAGCATTCACCGGGCACTCGGGCTCACACAAAGCGCAATCAATGCACTCATCCGGATTAATAACAAGGAAATTAGGCCCTTCATAAAAACAATCCACCGGACAAACTTCCACACAATCCATGTATTTGCATTTAATACAGCTCTCAGTAACAACAAAGGTCATGATGTCCTCTTAATCGGTGATAACGTGGTGCTTATTAAACCACAATTTTGTTAATAACACGATCACAAACATAAAACTTGACGCAGACCATCATCAAGCGCGTTCAAGTCTTTATCTGACAGCGAGCCAGCCAATTTTTTTAACCTACTTTTATCAACAGCTCGAATTTGATCACATACCGCCGTTACTTCTTTACCAAAACATGAGAGCAAAATGGTTATGGGTGGCCTAGCTTTTGCAGACGTTGACAGTGGAACAACCACTACGGTCTGTCTGGCACGATTGATGGGCGTCGCTCCAACGATAACGCAAGGTCTTAATTTGTTAATTTCAGATCCGGTCGAGGGGTTCAGATCTATCCAATAAATATCACCACGATTCATCAGTTAATCCATCCTGAAGTGTTACATCCCAGTCGCTCATTTCTTGACGCAAGAGATTATCTTTTTCAACCGCAACGGCACATTCGAAAAGCACTTTCTCACGTTTTTCTATTTCTTTTTCGATTAAATGCACAATAACTTTACTACGTTGCCGTTGAGGAATCGCCGCTCTCATTCGAGCAGCAATGTTATCGGGCATTGAAATAAGAACTTTGTTCATAACCATCTCCATTATATAGGATATACTATATTGTATAATATATATCAAATTAGCGCCACATAAAATCGCCTCCACTTCCGGATTTTCAAGTGAAACATAAGGTTTATGGCTGAATAAACGGCGCACGAGCAGATATTCTGGGTGAACAGAATATCTGTTTGATAGTCGTAAAATTTGACGTCTTGCCAACGACTATCTATAATTAAAAATGGACTCCTAATTATAGACTGTTTTTAGGACTGGAGTCTTAGATAAGAAGATAATGAAATTAATAAAACCATTTTACTTTATTTTAACACTATGCTTCTCCTCACAAAGCATAGCCAGCATTAGCACGCATTTTGCTACTATTAAATCAGACCCAAAAGCTCTATATGCCTTTTTTAAAGCCATGCCAAAAGGGGGTGAACTCCATTACCATTACCTCGGAGGCGCCTATCCTGAAGAGATGCTCATGCAGGCGACGAAGGCCAATTACTGTATCGATCCTGTAACGTTCACATTAACCACCAACACGCGTAGCGGCACCTGCATCACTACAAAAAACATGATGAAAACCGCGGCCTTTTATGATCAAACCATTCGTGCTTGGTCAATGAAAGATTTTATTCACGGAAAGGAATCCGGTCATGACCATTTTTTCTCTAGTTTCTATAAATTCGGCTCTGTCCCATCCGATTATCACGCGCCATTACTGGCTAAGATTATCCAACGTGCGGCCGATCAACATGAATTATACATGGAAATACAACTGTTTAATTTACCACATGATTCTGATTACGACTCACGCATACAACCGCTAACACACCTAACAGATAAAAAACAGGCTTTATTGAAAAATCCACAATTTCAAAACAGCATTAAACAAATCATCGCAGACAGCAAAAATTATTTGATAGACGCGCATCGTGAGTTGGGTTGCGACACAACCCCACAAAAAGCGGCGTGTGCGGTAAACGTTAAGTTTCAATGTTTAGTAAGGCGGGCGGCTCCACTAAACGACGTTTTTGCCCAAGCACTGGCCTGTTTTGCGGCGGCAGCCGAATCAGATAATATTGCCGGTGTGAACCTAGTCCAAGCCGAGGATAGTCTGATTGCATTGAAAGACTATAACGCGCATATGCAGATTTTCAAATTTTTACATGCAGCCTGGCCAAATGTACATATCGCTTTACACGCAGGTGAACTCGCGGCTCAAGGCGTAACGCCAGAAAACCTGCGCTTTCATATTTACAATGCCATTTTCACAGGGCAGGCTGAACGGATTGGGCATGGTGTAGATATTGCTTATGAAGATAACAACATAAATCTACTCAACTACATGGCTCATAAACCGGTTGCAGTTGAAATTAATTTAACCAGTAATCGTGAGGTTTTAAACGTGTATGGGATGCAACATCCACTGCATTTTTATCTAAAACACCACGTCCCTGTTGTGCTGTCTACCGATGATGAAGGGATTTTACGCACTGATCTAACACGGCAATATGTTCAGGCGGTGTTAGAACATCATCTGGATTATCCAGCCATAAAAAAGATTAACCGCAACGCACTCACCTATAGCTTCCTGCCAGGAAAAAGTTTGTGGGTTAATGCGGTTACCCCTGAAACCGTTTCAGCGTGCAAGGACTTGAAAAGCCTCACATGCAAACAGTTCATTCAGGGTAGTGAGAAGGCGAAACTGCAATGGGACCTAGAAAATCAATTGTTACTATTTGAAGCCGGCATTGGTTTACATTAAAAGCCCCAAACCCGTCACCATTTCACGTTCAGTTCTCAATTCATTCAGGGTTTCATTGAATTTCAATTGGCTATATTCATTGAATGTCAAACCCTCAACCACACGCACAACACCCTGCTCGCGACGGCATGGGACGGAAAAGATCAGCCCTTCATCCACACCATATTCACCCATGGAACTGCGGCTAACTGAGAACGATTCGCCTGCAACCGTGTCCGTTACCAAATGGTTCACACCGTGTACGATTGCATTGGCAGCGGATCCAGCAGATGATGCGCCACGGGCTTTAATAACCGCCGCACCACGTTGTTGCACGGTGGGGACAAAGGTGTTTTTCAACCACGCGTCATCGTTAATCACGTTGGCCGCAGACACGCCATTGATTTTTGCGTGATAAAAATCAGGAAATTGCGTTGCTGAATGATTGCCCCAAATCGTCATTTGAGTCACGTCTGTCACATCAACACCGGCTTTTTTAGCCAACTGTGTGCGCGAGCGCAGTTCGTCCAGCATGGTCATGGCGTAGAAACGATCATCTGGTATATCATTAGCATGGTGTTTGGCAATCAGGCAATTGGTATTGCATGGATTGCCCACTACAAAAATACGCACGTCATTGCTGGCGTTGTCATTGATAGCGCGCCCTTGTTTAATGAAAATGCCACCATTAATTTGTAATAAATCTGAACGCTCCATGCCTGCCTTGCGCGGCACGGAGCCCACCAACAGAGCCCAGTTCACACCATCCATGGCATGTTTCATATCAGACGTACAGACAATGCGCTTCAATAACGGAAACGCGCAGTCATCCAGCTCCATGGCCACGCCCTCCAGTGAAGGCAATGCCGGCTCAAGCTCAAGTAAATTTAATTCAACATCAACATGCGGTCCAAACATCTGGCCTGACGCAATGCGGAACAACAAGGCATAACCAATTTGTCCGGCAGCACCGGTTACAGCGACACGTACGCGTGTGTTTTCTCTCGTTGACATTGTCTTATTTCCTCAGGTGAAGGGATCTATTCGCTGCCTTATGATACTATTGGCGTTCATAACTTACCAGTCTGATTTAACCCGTGCTGCCATTATCCTTATATATTCATATTCCCTGGTGCATACGCAAATGCCCCTATTGTGATTTTAATTCTCATAAAAGCCCCGAGAATTTACCTGAAGACAATTATGTCGCTGCCTTGATCGCTGATTTGCATCACGATTTGGCGCGCTTTCCAGGCCGCACGCTCAGCTCAATTTTCATTGGCGGCGGCACGCCCAGTTTATTTTCAGCGCGTGCCTATGACACTTTATTTAATGCGATACACCCGCTACTGCCCTTTGCCAATGACATTGAAATTACACTGGAAGCCAACCCTGGCTCAGTTGAACAACAACGCTTTAACGATTACCGTCAACTCGGCATCAACCGGTTATCCATCGGCATACAAAGTTTTAACCCGGCTCATTTAAAAGCTTTAGGCCGCATTCATGATGGACAACAGGCAAATCGCGCGATTGATGCCGCACGCTGTGCCGGTTTTGATAACATCAACATCGACATCATGCATGGCCTGCCTAGTCAAACCGTGGCTGAAGGCATTGACGATTTGCGCACGGCGTTAGGCCATCAACCCGAGCACCTGTCCTGGTATCAATTAACCATTGAACCCAATACGGTTTTTTATAAAACGCAGCCTACCCTGCCCAACGAGGATGATGCCTGTCGGCTAGAAGAAGAAGGCTTCGCGCTATTGGAAAGTCAGCATTATAACCGTTATGAAATTTCAGCCTTTTGCAAGCATGGCTTGCCTGCCCGCCATAACCTCAATTATTGGTTGTTCGGTGATTACTACGGCATCGGTGCCGGCGCGCATGGCAAACTGACTTCTGCCGATGGCAAACAGATCCACCGCACCCGCAAACACCGCCAGCCTACGGATTTTTTGAATTCGGACAAGCCGTATCTTTCTGCCTGTGAAACGCTTGCGCCTAACGATTTAATCTTTGAATTTATGTTAAACACGACCCGTTTAGAACAACCGATTGCGAAGGCACTGTTTACCGAACGAACGGGGTTAAGTTTTGACGCGCTCAGTCCCTTGCTTCTGATAGCAGAAATCAAGGGACTGATTACGATGAATAATACCCATTGGCAGATCACGCCTTTTGGTCGACGGTATACCAATGATTTGCAGGCCTTGTTTTTGCTGGATTGATAGTATCGGTAATTATGAGCGGAATGGCATTAATAACGGAAGCATCGCGGGCAAGGTTCTCAAACCGTCTATTTAAATCAGTTATTACAGTGAAAATCGAAATCAATGTGCGCTGGATGTGGGATATGACCTAATATATTACAAATTACCTTGTAATTTTACAATCTCATGCTATCTTATAAGTAACAGAGATGAAGTAAATTGATACTAAGGAGTAATAGCATGTCTACATCAAAAATAGAACTCACGGATCCCGAAACAATCATTACAACAGTAGAGGATATGAATTTGCACCCTAGAATAATCAAAGACCCAACCGATGCAATATTGGCTTTTGGTGATTTGCATGGGAACGCGATGAAGGCAATTTATTTGTTAATTGGTCAGGGTGTGATGAAGCTGGCTGAGGTAGAAGATTATGCGAGATTGATGGAAATTTATATAAAACCCGTAAGTAAATTAACCATTCAGGATCTAGATATTTTTGAGAAAATAATAAATGCTGCAACAATAAAAAAACCTGCGATGCTCATTATAATTGGTGATGAATTAGCAGACAGAGGCAATAACGACTGGTTAACGTTACTTGTTCTTCAAAAATTGAATAAAGAGGAGGTGCCTTATAGGATAATGCTATCAAACCACGGTATTATTGCAGTGCAAAGTTTTGCACAAAAAAAACGCCTTGATCAAGTACTAGGGGAGGGCCAGGAGAAATCGCTCCATAATTTATGGACACTCGTTGAAGCTGGAAAAATTGAAATAAAACGGCTATTAGATATAGTACAAGTAGTATATCTAGAGCACCTATCACTTGTTTATTATAAAATAACAGCAAATAATGAGCTAATGTTATTTACACATGCGCCTGTAGGGCTAGAAACGGTTGAACAGCTAGCGGAAGTATTTAAGGTCCAATATGATGACTCAAGCATGGCGGCGCTGATTCAATGCATAGATAAGATTAATAAAAAGGCATCCGAAGCTATTTTAGGCCATAGGTTCACACAAGACTATTTTGATACTATGGATTTTAATGTATCAGATGAAGTGGGATTGACCAGCCTCCTTTGGGCGAGACAACTTCAGGCTAACTGCAAAATAGTTCCCACAGGAGGAAACTTCACCATTAAAGGGATTATTCACGGCCACATTGGCGAAGGATCTCCACTAGTTGGACCGATGGCCATATATTTTCACAGTCTTGACACTGACTTTGGTAAGTACCCAACTTTATTAAATCCTAAGGAGTTCGACGAGGGTATCTGCCCTGTGTTTTGCAAAAAAGAATTTGCTAGTTTGCAATTGAGGGAGGACCCTTCGACACCAGCTGCATTACGAGAACCCTTTGTGCCGCCAAAAGTTATCCAACAAGAAAACGATTGGAGGTCCGCTCAGAAGGATTTTAAAAAAAGATTGCAAGAATTCACTCATGCTCCCTCGCAATCTCCTGATAGGGAGCCTATATCGCCTCCACGGAGAGATAATATCGGTGTCCCTCCGGCAAAGCGTGCCAAGCTGGATTAGATATGGCCTTTTGCCATTCGGGCTATCCCAAGGTGACACCCTATTTATCTAATTGTAAGTGAGATCAGCTTGGGTTTTAGGGCTAATTTTCTTCAGTGCTAATGTTACTTTTTCTATGTCAGCCGCATTTAAATTGCTTGAATTCACATAAATACTGGGGTTTTTGAGGTTTTTTATTTCATAAATGATTTTAACGTGATCTTTTTTTATGTTGTTCATTAAATAATAATCCGATAAACCAACGGCATCTGCTTTGCCTGATACAACCATTGCATAAGCTTGTTTTATATTTTTTGCTCTAACCCAGTTCACATCAGTTATTTTATTGTCAGAAAGTAAATTTTTAACGGCAATGTAGTTACTGGCTGAGTCAGGAGAGTAGTATGCTAACTTTTTCCCTGATAAATCACCTACTTTTGAAATCCTAGAATCTTTTGCAGCAATTAAATAAGCAC
Source organism: Legionellaceae bacterium (assembly GCA_038923045.1). GTDB lineage: Bacteria > Pseudomonadota > Gammaproteobacteria > Legionellales > Legionellaceae > DDPF01. The sequence continues at coordinate 402 of JBCKWE010000013.1, read as the reverse complement.
TATAGGTTGGTATATAGAGCTTTGCTTCATGATTCATGGTTAATACTTGAGCGACTTTTTTCCATTGTTTGAGTTTTGAAATATCTGGAACAGCAGCTTCTTTCGCAAATACAAAACTTAGTAGCTTGGGCTGTTCTTGTGTGGTACGTAGTTCATCCGCGTAAGTTGCAAACTTTTTAAATTTCACAGGTTGTTGCAGTGCTGATTGAAGTGCATTGCGCTCCTTTTGTCGAGCTTGCTGAGAGATCTTACTGGATGAACTACCGGCAACAATGCCATATAGTAAAGTACTGGCTCCTAAAGACGCACTTGATAAAAAACAGAAACAGATCATGGCTTTTTTTATGATTTTCAACTTTATTCTCCAGAAATTAGATTTATTTTAATGGGTCGAGCATTAAA
>JBCKWE010000012.1:0-40367 GCA_038923045.1 Legionellaceae bacterium | reverse complement strand
GAATGGCGCAACGTTACTGTTACCAGGTTCACATAAGCACGCTGCCAAGCCATCTGACGAAGAATTCTATAATCATGCCAAGCAGGCGATTGGACCAGCGGGAAGCCTCCTAATCTTCAATTCAAATGTCTGGCATGCCGGCGGCAACAATATTACTGACAGACCCCGCCGGTCAGTAACGCCGATGTACTCTAAGCCCTTCATCAAACAACAGTTCGATTATCCGCGCGCAGTAGGCTATGAGTCTGGGGATAGCCTGTTGCCTCATATGCGTCAAATTATTGGTTACAACGCTAGGGTTCCGGCGACGCTCGATGAATGGTATCAGCCACCGGCTTGCCGTATGTATCGCAATGACCAAGGATAATCCCATGCGCGACTTGAATCAGGAGTTTAGCGATACCGAGAATAGACAATACGCCTATGATTTCGACTATCGCATGCATGAATTTATGTTGCGTGTCTTCAAGCCATATTTGCGCAGCGGACGTGCGCTCGAACTTGGTTGCTACCATGGCGAATTTACTCGTCGGCTGTCGGCAATCTATAGTGACCTTACCGTCGTCGAAGGGGCGAACGAACTGATTGAGGTTGCGCGGGCGCGAATCGGAGGAGCCGTAGAATTTGTCCATAGTCGTTTTGAAAAATTCGAACCTCCGACAAAATTTGACTCGGTATTCCTTATTCACACGCTGGAACATCTGGACGAGGCCGTGAATGTGTTGCGACGAATTGGATCGTGGCTTTCGCCTGAAGGCAGATTGTTCGTTGCAGTACCCAATGCTCACGCCGCTTCCCGGCAAATCGCAGTTGGCATGGGGCTGATTTCACATGCCACAGCCGTTACGGAGGGAGAATCGTTGCATGGACATCAGCGGACCTACTGCATGGATACGCTAAAGCGGGACATCCATGACGCCGGCTTGGAGATTGTGGATTTCGGGGGCGTGATGTTTAAGCCTTTAGCGAACTTTCAGTTTGATCTGTGTCTGCGCAACAATATTATTGACGACGGATTTCTCGAGGGATGCTTCAATTTGGGAAAAATTCATCCTGATCTGTGCGCAAGTATTTATGTAGTTTGTGCTCCAATCAGTAAGAACAATCGAGGGCCATGATGAATACAAATGATTTGACGACTCGCGATCAATATTTGACCGCTGGTTATTGTGTTGCACGTAGTGTCATGCCTGTCGATGAGCTTCAGTCCATCAACCGCGAAATTTCCGCGCTTTTTGCAACGCAGCTAAGGCGTTTGGGCTTGTCCGTAATGCCAGGTGAGTCACGCGAGGCATTCCGCAGCAATGCCATGGCTCTTCTACAAACGGATATCCCGACCTATATTTCCACGGCTCGGATTACGCAGATGCTGCCGTCGGTACATCGTTTACTGATCAGTGAACCGATAATGAAATTAGTAGCCGAGTTAGGCATCAGCTTTCCGGTCATTTCTACTCGGGCCTCCATCCACATCATGTCGGATGATCTAAAAATACCGAACGGATACCATAAAACTCCACCGCATCAAGACTGGCGCAGCATTCAAGGAAGCCTAGATTGCATTGTTCTGTGGCTTCCCACTACCCCTGTTTCGTCTAACTCGCATCCACTGGAGGTCGTTCCAAGATCTCATCTTTATGGCCTGCTCCCGACGGTCGAGCACCTCATGACCCCAACTGTGCATGATTCGCGGATTTTGCCGGATATGTTCGTGCCCGTTCCAGTTGAGCCAGGAGATGTTATTGCGTTCTCTTCATTCCTAGTTCATCGCACAGGAGAGCAGGGTGACGGTTTGGTCCGAACCGCCCTAAGCGGTCGGTTTAATAATGCGGCGGAAACGACATTTGTGGAGCACGGATATCCGACCCCTTACTCGTACTCATATCGCAAAGATCTGATGTTCGAGAATTTCCCAACTGACGACCACATGGAAGTAGTGTTTCCTGCTGTGCGCGGAATTTGACATGCTCTCAAAACTGCTTCAGACACTTAGAAAGCGGCTTTGTGGCCATACCACAGTTGACCCTGCCTCGACTGTGACAGATAGCTCCTCCTCGCCTACCGATATGAAGGCCCTCATTCAAGAGATTAGGGGCTTCATTGTGTCCGGGCAATTGAAAGATGCCGAAACTAGGTGCCAATTAATCCTTCAGGCCGGGTCGAATGCCCATGTCTTCCATTTGTTGGGGTACGTTGCCCAACAGACGGGGCGCTATGAACTTGCAGTTGAGAAATGCATTGCTGCAAATGATTCAGGACTGAATGACTGGAGCAATTATCTCGTGCTAGGCCTGAGCCTGCGTTCGCTCGGCAGGCATGTCGAAGCAGTGGCAGCGCTGACAACTGCCTACCAGCTCTCGCCGTTCAGTATCGATGCGGCGTTGCTTTTACTGGAAGAAACAGTTGTTGTTGCCGGATTTGATTCGGCTATTGAACTGTACCTAGTGATGGCAAGTCAGATCACCGACGAAACATTCAGGCGCGCTTGGAAAAAACTCTCGTTTGAAAAGGGGGATGTGCTCGCGCCTCTCCCTGATGGGTGTGTAGCCTGCGACCAGATGACCGCTCGCGCTTGGGCGCTCGACAAAGGCCTGCCCGTGACCAATGTCGAAGGCGTGGATGACATCCCGGTCGAATCGCCCCCGGTGATTGGTGCTCGCTCGGTTAGCTACAAGACCACGATCTATTCGAATGACCCCTACGTCCTTGAACTCAAGGGCGCAACGATATTTTCCAAATCTAATATCATACTTACATTAGACGGCGTGGCTCTAGACGAAACCGGTGCGCACGAGCACTACGGACAATTTGTTTCTCACCAATCGGATAATGCAGTGATCGGTCAACGGGGTGGTCGGTTGCTCATCGACACCAATTCTTTCGAGATCCGTACACTGGATGTCGGGATCATGCTATCGGGTGCCCTGAGCGGTGCCTTTGGACATTGGGTGCCCGAATACCTGCCGAAATTGCAGTTCTATGAGCATCACCCTGAATTTAGGCACCTACCGATTATCGTCGATGAGGAAATGCCGCAGAGCCATTTTGACTACTTGAATTGCATTGCGAAAAATCCGCTCATTAAAATACCTGTCAATGTTGGATTTCAATGTGCGCGGTTGATTTACGCCCCTCCCGCAACCTTTTTTCCGGCGCATCTCTTCCAGAACGAAATACCGGTGCATGAAGTTGGACCAGTCTCACCACGCTCATACCGGTATTTGAAATCTCGTGTCGAGGCAACGCTCGGGATCCGAAAACCTGGTGGCGGCAAGTACTTCCTGTCCCGCCGCAACATGACGTGGCGCCGACTCAGCAATGACACCGAAGTGTCGAAATTCCTTGAGGCCAAGGGGTACAAGACGGTCCAAATCGAATTGCTATCTTTCGTAGAGCAGGTGCGCATGTTCCAAAATGCTTCGCACATCGTGGCATCCAATGGATCGTCGCTCCAGAATATCATCTTCAGTGATCCATCGGTTCACCTCCTAGTGCTATCCCAATCGAACCTTGTCAACTGGGGCGCCTTTTACGCACAAACGGGGGAACTAGGCTACCGCGCGCGTTTTGTCTGCGGAGAAAGCATCGGGGATCCCAGCCAAAAGCATGCCGATTACTTCGTTCCGTTAAGCACACTCAAAGCAGCTGTCGAAGATGCCCCCCTTATTTGCAGCTAACGGTGTTTGTCAAGAAAGATGTCGCCTCAACTCTTAAATTTCTGTAACTCCCCACGTCGTCCCGAGCGCAGCGATGGATCTCCCTTGCGTGGGGAGTTACGTAAAGAGTCTACTGTGATATTAGCGTTCATTTCGCTATTTGATCATACCTGTATAATTTGTCAAGCGTATTTCAGTGTTTTTTAATAAATTTTGCCACGCAAGGGACGACGTGGGGAGTTACTAACTCATTACACTTCCGGTTGACTACCTATACTCTAGGCAACTTCTTCCGGCACGCATTTCAAATCTCAATTATACGGAGATTATATCATTCCACTGGTATAAATACTTGTGACCATCTTCTTCGAGGCGCTGGGCAATCATTGGCTGAGTAATCGGATTAACACCAATAACAATCCCGTCCGGATTGCAGCTTTTTAGTTTGTTGTAAGCTACTATTGATTTACCGTGAAACTTTGACTCGGAGCCGCCGTCAACTACGCACGCCTTTATTTTCTCCCATGTTTTTGGGGCATATCCAGCGAGCATGCAGGTCCAGCCACCGGTTCCAAAGCAATACAAATTCACAGCTCCATCTGTTCTTTCATCAAGCCTCTCATCTAATTCTTCAAAATCTTGAAAATATTTGGTTCTCTCGCCAAAAAGTCGCATCTGGTTGGAGGAGCTTAAATATTCAGGCAATGGAATGTCAATTCCCACATCACCATCTTCAGGTGGAAGGCAGCAGACAAGCAGTTGATTGTGCTCATAATCTAAATCTTCACCGCCCCCCGGGCAAAGCGTACTTTTCAGCGGAAGAAGACCTGCCTTTCTTGCTAAAATCTCTAAATGATATGGTGTCATAGAAAAATTGTGATCTGTTCGCATTATCTCTAAATTCGGTACTCGAGCATTTGGGCAAGTAATAATTAGGCGCCCGTGAGGTGTGAGCAATTTTTTCAGGCCGTTTAAAAAATCTACAGGATTTTGAGTGTGTTCGATGACATGGATTGAATAGATAACGTCATATTTTTCTTTGCCAACGATGTTAGGAATGCATCCACCGACAATACCCTGATGGACATTTAGTTTACTATTCTGAGCCATCTTCACGGCCGTGGTAACCGGTTCCATGCCTACTCCGTCTGCTTCTTTCCATAGCGCTTGAACGGCCCTAAGTGCAGAACCATTTCCGCAGCCAACCTCTAAAAACCGTCGTGGGCGGTAGGGGAAAACAGAGGCTGTAATCGCGTGAGCCAAAGCTCGATAACGCCCACCAACAAATTGTTCAGATTCAGGCCTATTTGCATAGATGTCGTACTCGTCCGTATAAAGTCTGATTAAAGAAGCCACATCCGGAGCTTCTAAAGTTTGCACTAGACCGCAGTGTTTGCACTGCCCTTTATTGAGTGACACCTCTAGAATGGCACCATCTGACCTAACAGATTTTCCGTGGGTTGAGTGGGGTAACTTCAACCAGTTGACTTGATCACAAACAATACATGATGAAGGTTTTCTTTTCATTTTACAGACTCCATGCCTATCTTTGTATATAACGAACGACTCGCTTCAGAGCACCGTAGGTATTTGTTACGAGTTTTGATCTTAATCTTAGCATTAATTCATACCGGAAAACTTTAGAAGGGCGCATGCGCCAAAATATTTGAAAAGGTCCTATTATCGCGCATTTCACGATATGGACTCTGTATTTGAATTCAACTTGCAATTTCTTGATCTCAAACGAGGCCAAAAAATGGAGCAGACCATAAATTGCCATTAAGCGACCGTACCTTTTATAAGTTCGTTTATCAAGAGCGGCTGGACTTTTATCTGCAAGTCTGAGTAAATCTTCACAGAGTCTATGAATGGTGAAGCAAAATCCCCGATGGAACTTGAATCTCAGCCATAAATTATAGCGTTGTAGGCCTTCAATATTATAGATCCTTCCGTCAATATCTGACATTGTCGAAAAATTTCCATTTTTGTGACTTCTATATACCGACCAATCCTCGCAAAAATATTTCAGAGGACCATGCTGTACGTGCGCCATTGTGTTAAAGATGTCACATGACCATTTGCTTCGAAATTGTTTAGGTGGGATACCTTTTAGTACATTTCTATAAATAATCGAAGAGGTGTGAAAAAAAGAGGTCATGGCAATAAAATCATGGATTGTATGAACCTGTTTTGGTTCTTCCCAGTAAAGAAATCGGTGTGGAGCCTTTGTCCCGTCTTCGTAAATCTTAATTGTGTTATGCGCACAAGCCACAAAGTCACGATGTGACTCCAGAAATGAAACTTGAGTTTGAATTTTTTTTGGGGAGTTCCAATAATCATCACCTTCAAGGATTGAAATATAGTCACCGGTTAGAGTTTTAAATCCTTCACTAAAAACTTTTTGTGGAGGTGGTTCTGTTGAACCAATATTTTTAGGATTAAGGAAAGCCTTAATTTTATTTGGGAATCGCTCTTGATATTCTCGTATTACGTTTTGAGTGCCATCCGTAGAGCAGTCCTCGATAATATTAATTTCAAAGTCATACTCTGTTTCCTGGCACAGAACGCTTTCAATCGCTTTTGCGATAAAATTCACGTGATTATATGTGATAATCATGATGCTAATTTTTGGTTTCATAGTTGTTCCCAATCAAAATCCCCAGCTTACTAACTATTCGGCGATATGCGAAATAGTGCACGGTCGGTAAAACTGTTATGTCAGCTTTTGAAAACAACGCTGAGCATGTCAGGCTTCCATACACTACATCCTAAATCCTAAATCCGTGACTTGCAACCCCCGCCACATTTACCGGCCTGAATTTCTTAAATATTCACGCAACATCTCGTGAGTCTGCGCATTCAATCCAGTCGCCACACTTAAAGCTGACTGCCACAAACATCTCGTGGGTGTCGGGTGGGTGCATTGCTGCACGGTCTCGAAGGAAACTTCCGTTCCGCCTAGCAATTGCTAGGCGGAACGGAACTGCTCATCCACCGTGAACGCGACTATGTTCCGGCCACCTTCTTGCGCAAGGTAATAATGGACAACCTCAGCAACCTGTCGGATGCCAAAAATAACTAAGTCGCTCATGCCGCTGCTCTATGATTGAAGATATCCCCCGCGTGTATCCATAATTTAGACATCAATCGGAAAGGATATCTTGCCTCAGCGCATCACAATCTTCCACTAGAAGACGGCTGAGAATCGAATTATTCGGCCCATTGTAGGGCTGCAGGAAGTCATACTCCTTTTCTACCTTGGCAAAGGCCTCCGAGTCGTAGCGATCCCGTCCGGTCAGGGGGTTGATATATTGATTCATCCGAATTTAGAAAGTATAAACGCCCTATTCCTTGATTTCCAGAAGTATCGCAATTAAAATACCGACAAAAATTAGTGTCACAATCAAACTCTATGCATTCAATCACCACTTGTCATGGGCCACGATTACTAGCCCACTAAAAGCAGTTTTGGCCATGATTAATGGCCCACCCCTTAGCCCAATGGGATTCACTTAACAAAAAAGCCATTCACTTAAGTGGCTGGTACTTCTACTATTTACTGATCTGTATCAGTATCCCTATATGGCCGCCATTGTAAAGTGTTAACTGACTAACATCAAACCAAATTTAAATGGGACAGCCTTGGTTTTTGTTGCCAATGGTACAGAATTATTGCTATATTGTTCATATTATTATAGGTCCTCAGGTGAAGCTTTCATGGAAGTAGACGTAAAATTGCGTTCGATTTTTTTTGTTCAAGAAAGACAATGGTCGGGCAAGGTGTTTCTATTGTTTTTTTGTGCGTGTTTGGGATTGAATTTATTTGTAGCATTACCAGCAGGCCGCGATACGTTCCTAGTTTCATATGGTGTTCCTAACGCGGCTTGTGTGCAGAGCTCGATAACCGACGCCCCAATCAAAAACTGTAATCCGACATTACGAATTACACCAAAATCCACAATTAATGATTACCTGCTTTTTTTTGGTGCAGGGGATCCTGGCTCGTATGCTCGAGGTGGATTATTACTTGCAGGCATGGAGTGGGGTGGTGCGTACCCGACAGTTCAATTACCAATGATTGCACGTTTAAAGCTGATGAATTTGATAGGCTTTGGTGTCTGGCCCCCCGGGATGTTTTTCCTGAATGCACTGCCTTCAATGGTTAGCGCTGATATTCCTCTGGGTTTGTATCAGGTGATTGTGGCATCAACCCTGTGGGCAATTGCTTTTGCATTGATTGCCAGCCTTCTTATTCTCCGTGCACGATTATGGTTGGCCCTGATTTTACCAGTATTTTTAATGTCGTTTCCGCTCTTTCATGATTACCTCATGAGATCTGGGGTGATGTACAGTGAAACATACGGGGCAGCTTTCATGACGATAGGATTCAGTCTTTTGGCACTTTTTTATTATCGTAAACCTGCTAATAGCCTCATGCTGGTCGCTGGCATGTGTTTTGCTGTAGCAAGCTTTTTCCGGAGTCAAATGTTTCCTGTCGCGGTCGGTGTGTCAATTATACTGGCGATGTTGTACGTTATACGTGTGTGGTCATCAAGCGCTGATAAAAGTGAAACCAACCACAGATTGAAAATTGCTACACTGACGTTCTTGCTTGCCTTTTACGTGCCAATTGGAAGTTATATGGCAATTAACAAAGGCGCACTTTTTCATGCAGAGTATGCTTGGGCGGTACCTTTCTCAACACCGGCGTATCCTGATGCAGGTGATGCAAACTTTCTAGCGCTTGGTGGCATTAGGGCGGCTTGCGTGGTGGACATAAGGAAATGTGAAGCCCTTCATAAACAAGTAGTAGCAGGCACTAGGTTTCCTCATGCAAAAATTGAGGTTCTTAAATCCTTTCTTCTTCATCCTGTCGATTTTAGTCTGTACAAACTACCTATAGCGTGGCGATTCTGGATGGAAAATTCAGGACCTTCCGAGTCTGTTATCGTTTATAGATATGACAGTATACTGATGCTGGCCATCCTTTTGTTCAGCCTGATTTTTATGATGATTCGAAAAATATGGCTATTCTTCTGTCTTACTCTGGCGTCGGTGGCACTTGTATTTGGCCCGCCATTTTTAATACATTTTGAGGTTCGTTATTTTTATGTGATTAAGGCGTTTATACTATTTTTGCCCTTCTGGTTATTGTTTATATGTAGTCCAAAAATCCCTTCTCAAGCGGTGGAGCCTTGCTAAAGGCCAGTCCTTGCTTATCCTTGGCGGATTGCTGCGAGCTTTCTCATTTAAGCGAGTATAGCTGGAGTATTTTATATTGTCTTGATATATAATGACAGCACTGAAACACGCCTTGAATAACGTGGAAGAATTGAAATTATGTCGCGATACCTTGACCCCAAAGCAGATGTTGTTTTTAAAAAAATATTTGGTGATCATCCTAATATATTAATTAGTTTTTTAAATGCGGTTCTTCCCTTGGAACCCGACAGCCCTATCGTAGAATTATCCTATTTACCAAGCGAGCAAGTCCCTGCTATCCCTGAATTTAAACGCACTATTGCTGATGCAAAGTGTAAGGATGCTCAAGGACGAATATTCATTGTGGAAATGCAAATGAATTGGACGGATAGTTTTAAACAACGTTTGTTATTTGGAACAAGCCAAGCCCTTGTGAAGCAATTGGAGGTGGGGTGCGAGTATAAGCTCCTGCAACCCGTTTATGGCTTAGGGCTGGTTGCTGAAATATATGAAAAAACAAGCCCTGAGTGGTATCATCATTACCAATTGGTCAAAAAAGGTATCTTGGATAGCGATGTCATTGAGCATTTGCAATTAATTTTTATTGAACTGCCTAAATTTCCGATTTATTCACCCAATGAGAAAAAATTAAGATTATTATGGTTACGGTTCTTACGTGAAATTGATGGAAAAACAAAAACCGTCTCAAACGAGCTGCTTGATGTCCCTGAAATAGCGCAAGCCATAGCACTCGCTGAGGAATCAGCCTACTCCCCAGGCGAGCTGGATGTATATGAATCCTATTGGGATCAAGTACGCCGTGAGAAAACACTGATGATTGATAAGTATGATGAAGGTAAAGCCGAGGGTAGAGCTGAAGGTAAAGCCGAAGGCATTCGCGAAATTGCGAAAAAACAACGCTTGCGTGGAGTGGCTGTTGATATCATTGCTGAGGATACAGGCTTATCTGTAGACGACATTATAAAATTGTGATCTTGAACTGGATTGAAACGGCCTTAGGCGCATGAGCATTTGCAGTAGGCAATTTTGCGGGTTTATCATAAATATGATAACACTTGCCTAGATTTGTGAATTTATTAATGCCTCAAACACAGTGGCCTGCTTAAACGCAAGTCCCTGTTTGTCTTTGACTGATCGTTGCGGACTTCCATCAATAGGCCATTGAATAGCGAGTTCAGGATCATCCCAAGCGATACAATATTCATGTTCTGGCGCCCAATAATCCGTGGTTTTGTATAAGACTTCGGCGGTATCAGATAGCACAGCAAACCCGTGCGCAAACCCTTCCGGCACCCAAATTTGTTTTTTGTTTTCAGCGGAAAGCATTGTGCCAACCCATAGACCAAACGTATTTGATGATTTTCGAATATCCACAACCACATCAAAAATTTCACCCATGATAACCCGTATCAGTTTCCCTTGGGGTTGTTTGATTTGGTAATGCAAACCCCGAATGACGTTTTTGACTGATCGAGAATGATTATCCTGAACGAAATTAACCGCGCGACCTATCGCTTTTTCAAACACGCGCTGATTAAAGCTTTCAAAGAAAAAACCGCGTTCGTCGCTAAAAACAGTGGGCTCTAATACAATCACGTCGGGTATGGGCATGTGTGTAGCGTTCATCAAAATACCTTTTCATTAAGAAGATCCAGCAGGTAGCGACCGTAGTCATTTTTAGCCAAAGGCGTGGCCAGCTTTTCCAGTTGTTCTGCATTAATCCAAGCCTGGCGATAGGCAATCTCTTCCGGACATGCGATTTTAAAGCCCTGGCGTTTTTGTATGGTGCTGACAAAAAGACCCGCTTCGAGTAGTGATTCATGTGTGCCTGTATCAAGCCAGGTATGGCCTCGTCCCATGATTTCAACCTGAAGCTGACCCTGCTCCATATAAAGCTTGTTGAGGTCGGTGATTTCCAGTTCACCGCGCTGCGATGGCTTGATATCGCGCACTAAATTAACCGCATTTTGGTCATAAAAATACAATCCGGTTACGGCATAATTTGATTTTGGACGTGATGGCTTTTCTTCGATTGAAATTGTCCTGCCATGACCGTCAAACTCAACCACCCCATAGCGCTCGGGATCATGCACATGATAGGCAAAAATGGTAGCACCTGCCTCTTGTTGCATGGCCTTATGAAACAGGTGATGCAGGTCATGTCCGTAAAATATATTATCGCCAAGAATTAACGCCGATTTATCATTGCCGAGGAATGATTCACCAATGATAAAGGCTTGCGCCAAGCCATCAGGCGACGGTTGGACCGCGTAATTTAGATTTAGTCCCCATTGTGCGCCATTTCCCAGTAGTTGCTCATACCTGGGTAAATCAAACGGCGTCGAAATGATAAGAATGTCTCGAATACCCGCTAGCATGAAGGTACTGAGTGGGTAATACACCATGGGTTTATCATAGATAGGCAGTAATTGTTTTGATACCACGTGTGTTGCTGGATGCAGCCGCGTGCCTGAGCCACCGGCAAGCATGATTCCCTTGCGTTTCATGTGGAATGCTCCATTTGAGTTAATTGATCCATCACCTTATCCACGTGCACGGTCCAATCAGGAAGATGAAGAGCCAGTGCGTTGGAAAGGGCGGTATTATTTAATATTGAATTTTTGGGTCGTTTGGCGGGTAATGGGTATTCATCAGTAGATATGGGGTGGATGTGTTGACTTGTGAGCTTGAGCGTCATGCCATTTTCCAATGCTTTATTGACTATGTAACAGGCCAAATTATACCATGATGTTGCGCCGGATGCGGTCAGGTGGTAAATGCCAAGTTGTAATGGGACAATCAACTTTTCTGGTGGGCACGTCGCTGGCGCGCCTTTGCCCACCCTACGATTAAATACAGGACGTAGGGTGGGCAAAGCGCAGCGTGCCCACCTTGAAATAGCCACCGCCGTAACATCGGCAATCAGTTCCGCCGAAGTAGGGGCGCCATATTGATCAGACACCACGTTAATACGTTCTTTTTCCTTCGCTAAATTCAAAATGGTTTTAATAAAGTTCTTACCACCAACTGAAAATACCCAACTGGTTCTGAATATCAGATAGTTACCGTTACTTTGAAGTATCGCCTCCTCCCCTGCGCGTTTGGAAGCACCATAAATACTTTGCGGATTTACTGAATCAGCTTCAATATAAGCCACTGACTTCAAGCCATCAAACACATAATCTGTAGAATAATGTACAAGTAGACTGCGATTATTTTCTGTGTAATCAGCAAGCACCTTGACCATATCGGCATTAATAAGAAACGCCTTCTCTTTATCGCTCTCCGCCCTGTCGACAGCCGTATAGGCTGCAGCATTCACGATAATATCGGGGTGGTGGTTAGCAAGCAGCTGGTTTAAGCCGGATAAATCCTCCAAATCAAGATCAGATCGCCCGATTGCAATCAGCTCGCCTAAAGGCAGAAGCGTTCGCTGTAGCGAGGTACCTACTTGGCCATCCTTCCCCAGCAGTAAAATTTTCATGCGCATTGCCTTGAAACCCAATGACGATAATCGCCGCTGGTCACGTTGTCCAGCCACGGTTGATTATTTAAAAACCAAGTTATCGTGTGTTCGATGCCTGATTCAAAGGTGTGCAGAGGTTTCCAGTTAAGATCTGTGGCAAGTTTTGATGCATCAATGGCATAGCGGCGATCATGCCCAGGTCTATCCGTGACATAGGTAATTTGTTCTTTATAGGAACGTCCATCATCACGAGGTTTCTTTTGATCGAGAAGGGAGCAAATGGTTGTGATCACATCGAGGTTTGATTTTTCATTCCATCCGCCGATGTTATATTGCTCACCAATTTTGCCACGATCCAAAATGCATCGGATAGCCGCGCAATGGTCACTGACATGCAGCCAGTCGCGGATCTGTTGGCCATCGCCATAAATAGGAATGGGTTTGTCTGTTAATGCATTGTTAATACAAAGTGGAATTAGTTTTTCTGGAAAATGGTAAGGCCCATAATTGTTTGAGCAATGGGTGAGCATGGTGGGCAGGCCATACGTATGATGCCAGGCGCGAACCAGATGATCGGACGCGGCTTTGCTCGCGGAATAGGGGCTGTTGGGTTCATATTGGCTGGATTCAGTGAAGGCGGGGGCATTTTTTTCGAGTGAGCCAAACACTTCGTCGGTGGATATATGGATAAATCGAAAATCCTGTTTGTTGTTATCGGCCAAACTACTCCAGTAACGTCGCACGGCTTCTAGTAGGGTAAACGTGCCGTTAATATTTGTCTGGATAAATGCATCAGGCCCATGGATAGATCGGTCAACATGGCTTTCAGCTGCAAAATGTACGACCGCTCTGATTTGATGATTGAGAAGTAAGTCGGAAACTTGAAAACCATCATTGATATCACCCTGTACGAACTGATGCCGTGGATCATGATCCAATGATATAAGATTCATCAGATTGCCAGCATAGGTTAACTTATCGAGATTGACCACCGGTTCATCGTGGTTGTTGAACCAATCCAGTATGAAGTTGCTGCCAATAAACCCGGCACCGCCTGTGACAAGAAGTGTCATGTGTTATTTATCCATAACGTTATATTTTATTAAAAAAAGCTCCGGTCAATAACCCGACATTTCCCAAAAAGGTTTGCCGGTAGATGCCAATCCGTCGTAGTTTAATCATCCTAGAAACTAATTTGCTGTCTCTTGCTTGGGTAAAATCCATCAACACCCGTCGATTTTCCTCAGTCAGTTGATGTTTGGTGGCAAGCAGGGCATTCAGATTCAAGCCATTCCACGTTTTTAGCTGCCCTTTGAACAATAAGACGAATCTGTTAAGACGTGCGGACCATCCCACATTTCTCCCAATCAGGTTATTTCCATGTTGTCTGTAATCAAGTACTGGACGCGGGTCGTAAAAAACCACGCCACCGGCACCTGAGACAAGCATATACGTCCACCAATCATGGGCGACAATACTAATCTTATCGCCGGCTTCCTGCAATAGATTTAATGTACTATTATTGAATACCATGGTATTCCCGCCACCAATGTTTTGTATCAGGGCGTTTATGAAAGCAGGCTTTCTTTTAAATAGAGGTGAATAACCGATGCCGTTGCCACGCTCATCGACAATTCTGGTTCGCGCACAATAGAGCGCTGGCGTCCCTTCCGTGACAGTATTCAACCAAGTAATCGCGTATTCAAGCTTTGTAGGTTGCCAAACATCATCCTGATCCGAGTAGGCATAATAGGTTCCTGACAGCGCTTTCATGCAAACCATGGAGAGAAAATTGGTATAAAATCCCTTGCGCGGGCCTGTATGAATAACCATGCGGTCACCGAGTCGCCTCTTATAATCATTCAGAATTTGACATGTGTTGTCATTTGAACCGTCATCAGAAACCCAAAGCTCCCAATTTTTGTGGGTTTGAGCACAAATGGAGTCCAGTTGGTCTGTCAAATAGCGCTGGCCATTATATGTCCCCATCAAAATGACTACTTTCGGCTGGAATATGTCCATCAGAACCCCACCCCCAAAAAATTCTTCAAACTTTTCAATAATATAATCAAGGTGAGGGCGATCAAGTCCTGGATACACACCCACCCAGAACGTATGATTCATAATAATATCCGTATTGGTTAGATCACCATGAACGCGGTAATTCACGTGTTCAAAGTAGGGTTGACGCGTCAGGTTGCCTGCAAACAGTAAGCGCGTGCCAATGTTATTTTGCGTCATGAATTTGAGTAAATCAACGCGATTGATATTGCTTTCAGGCTTGATGGTAATGGGAAAACCAAACCATGAGGGATCTGAATTCGGGGTAGCTTTCGGTAAAATGATGAATTCATCACAGGACATCAGACCTTCGCTCAAGTACTTGAAGTTTTCCTTACGCCGCTCAACGAAATGCGCCACGCTATCCATTTGCGCCAAACCACAGGCCGCCTGCATGTCCGTTATTTTGAGGTTATAACCGATATGAGAGTAGGTATACTTGTGATCATAGCCTTGAGGCAATGATCCAAATTGTTGATCAAACCGTTTGCCGCAGGTGTTATCACAACCAGGCGCGCAATAACAATCACGTCCCCAATCACGAAACGATTCAATGATGGTGTGCAATGCTTTGGATGCGGTGAAAATAGCGCCGCCTTCACCCATGGTAATGTGATGTGCTGGGTAAAAACTGACCGTGGCAATATCACCGTATGTTCCGGCCATTTTGCCGTCATACGTTGAGCCTAATGCGTCACAACAGTCTTCAACTAACCACAGATTATATTGCGTAGCAATCCGCCGGACTTCCGTGATATTGAAGGTATTGCCCAAGGTATGAGCAATCATGATGGCTTTGGTTTTGTCGGTAATGGCCCCTTCAATCAGGCTCGCATTAATATTATAGGTAGGGATATCCACGTCAACGAACACAGGAATCAAGCCATTTTGTATGATTGGATTGACGGTGGTAGGAAAGCCTGCCGCAACCGTGATGACTTCATCGCCTGGTTTTAGTTGGCGAGCACCTAATTTTGGCGAGGTTAATGCGGTGAGTGCCAGCAGGTTTGCTGACGAGCCAGATGTGGTGGTGAGCACATGTGGCACACCAATATATTCGCCCAAGCGTTTTTCAAAGGCCGTATTGAATCGACCGGTGGTCAACCAGCCATCAAGGGATGCCTCAACCATCATTTGTAGCTCAGTCACACCCAGTACCTTGCCTGAAGGGGGCACGATGGTTTCACCGGCTATAAAGGGGCGCGGTACATATTCAAGGGCTGCGTATTGTGCTACCAGCGCTGCAATTTCCTGACGTAGTGTTTCTTTTGACATGTTAATCACCTTGTTGCGCATGCATATAATCATCTATTTCCGTCATCGTGTAATCATACATATCAGCCTGCTGAAGCCATGCCTTATGCCATGCCACAATGCGATTCAGGGTGTGTTCCAACCCCCAAGTTGGTTGCCAATGTAACCGCATTCCTGCTTTTGAGCAATCCAGTTTCAGGTAATGTGCTTCATGTGGATGTGCGCGCTCATCTGTACGCCAGTTTGCACCAGTACCCCATTGAGTAACCAGCTTGTCTACGATCCAACGCACAGGTCGTGCCTCGTTGGCATCAGGACCAAAGTTCCATCCTTCGGCGAACGCCATGCCATGGGTGTAGAGATTTTCAGCCAAGGTTAAATAGCCTGACAGGGGTTCCAATACATGTTGCCAGGGGCGAATCGCATCAGGGTTACGAATGTCGAGTGTTTGCTGCCTGGAAAATGCAGTTAGGACATCAGGAATCAACCGATCTGCTGCCCAGTCCCCACCTCCAATGACATTGCCAGCACGCGCTGAAGCCACGGCACAACGATGCGTCTGATAGTGATCTGCATTGAAAAATGACTGACGATAAGACGCTGTGACCAATTCGGCGCACCCCTTACTGCTGCTATATGGATCAAATCCTCCCATGGGCTCGTCTTCACGATAACCCCAGACCCACTCGCGATTTTCATAACATTTATCGCTGGTCACATTAACCACCGCGCGCACAGAGCCTGCGTGCCGTACCGCTTCAAATAAAGACACGGTTCCAATCACATTGGTCGTGTACGTCTCCATCGGTACATCATAAGACAGGCAGACTAAGGGTTGCGCTGCCAAATGAAAAACAATGTCCGGTTGAAATTCTTTCATGGATTCAGCGAGGTGCTCATGATCCCGGATATCGCCTTGTTCTGAGTGCATGATGGTATCCAGTCTGGCTTCAGTAAACAAAGCGGGCGTGGTCGGCACGGATAAAGAATAGCCATGCACGATGGCACCCAATTTATGCAACCACAAGCAAAGCCAGCTGCCTTTGAAGCCTGTGTGGCCTGTAACAAATACGCGCTTTCCTTGCCAGTACGTTTTATGAATCATTCCCATATCTTCCACGGCGCGCGCCCTTCATTCCAGAGTTCTTCCAGATGCACTTTATCGCGCAGCGTATCCATAGGCTGCCAAAATCCGTGATGCTCATAGGCCATCAATTGCCCCTCATGGGCCAATTGCTTGAGTGGTGCCTGTTCCCAGGTGCATTGATCACCATCAAGGTAATTCAGTACGTCGGGCGATAATACAAAGAAGCCACCATTGATCATGCCACCATCGCCCTTTGGTTTTTCCTGAAATTGCTTTACACGGCCGTTTTCAATGTCGAACGCGCCAAAGCGTCCGGGCGGATAAGTGGCTGTGAGCGTAGCCAATTTTTGGTGACTCCGATGAAAGCGAATGGATTCAGTAATATCAACATTGCCAACACCATCGCCATAAGTAAAACAGAACGCCTCTTCATATTTGATATGGTCAGCGACACGCAATAAACGCCCCCCCGTCATGGAATGATCACCGGTATCAACCAATGTCACCGTCCATTCTTCCGCACGCTTGTTGTGTACCTGCATGGTATTTTCACGCATATCAAACGTGACATCGGACATATGCAGAAAATAGTTGGCGAAATATTCTTTAATTATATAGCCTTTATAGCCGCAGCAAATGACGAAATCATAAATGCCATGCGCAGAATATTGCTTCATAATGTGCCAAAGAATGGGTTTTCCGCCCACCTCCACCATGGGTTTTGGTTTGAGCGCGGTTTCTTCACTGAGCCGCGTACCTAAGCCACCGGCTAAAATTACTGCTTTCATTGTTTGCTCCTTTAATTTTATTGGTGGGCACGTCGTTAGCACTCCTTTGCCCACCCTACATCATGTATTTATTTGTAGGGTGGGCAAAGCGCAGCGTGCCCACCGCCTTACTATTTTGATGGCACAAACGCATCCGAATAAAAATGTGCGCCATCCAGGCCTTGGCTTTTAAACGCCGCTTTTGCCGCCGCAATCATCAACGCCGATCCACAGGCATACACGTGATAGGCGCTTAAATCCGCAAAATCATCCATCACCGCCTGATGAACAAAACCAATGCGCCCAACCCAGGCATTTTCTTCCGAGGATATCACGGGCACATAATGCACATGGTCAAATTCACGAGCCCATGTTGTTGCAACATCAGTATAAATTGCTGTGGATTGCGGCATTCCCCAGTAAATATAAATATTACGGGATGATTTACTCGCCAATAATCCTTCAACCATCGCTTTAACCGGTGCAAATCCAGTCCCGCCAGCCAGAAATATAATAGGATTACCGGCATCCCTTACAAAAAAGTGCCTTTTGGCCCCTCGATACGCATCAACTGATTGATGCTGGCTTGCCTTAACACTTCGCTGAATTCACCATCAGGCAAGAGCCGTATATGCAGTTCAAGGCTTAATGATGTTGATTGTGCATTCGCGACAGAATAACTGCGTCGCACGTTACCATCAATCAAGTCAATGTATTGTCCGGGAAGATACTTGAATTTGTTTGTGGGGGGAAGGCGGAGCGTTAATACGATAATGTCATCCGTGACAAACGCTAGCGTCGAAATTTTACACGGTATCGTTAAACAGTGAATGCCTGCCAGCTCTGCATAATAATTTGCCTTTAAGGTGACGTCACTTTGAGCGTAGGAACTGCATGTCAGCACCGTGCCTGACTGAACCAGTGCGCCATGTTCATTTTTAACCAATCCCGCCAGAACATCTGCCGAACAAGTCCCGCAGGCGCCTTTTTTGCAACTATATTGGAGCGCTAGGTTATTGGCCAATGCCGCCTCCAACAAGGTGGAATCGGGTGACGCCTGGTAGTGAATATTAGCGGGCTTGATGTCTATTTTAAATGGCATGTTAACCTAGGTCCATGGTAATCAATGTTTTCGCCTCTTGACGAAAAGCAACCTCATCTGTGAGCATATAAGCTAGTAACCTTAAAAATGGTTTTATAGTCATGTCATGATTCACGTTTTTTTTAGCAGTAATAATAACAGGAGTAGACATGGCCCAGCTTGAAAAATTATAGCGCGGGTATTGTTTATAAGCTGCATACGTGTTTAATGCGCCTCTATTATCACCCATAAAGCGCGTGTCGTCACCAAATGTTTTTCTAAGCAGCCCATTATGTTCATAGAATTTTAGTGTTCGCTGGTTTGCAAAGCCTATATTGGTTCTAAATAAAAATGTGGTGTTATTTTGTATGGTTTTGTTTTCTTTGTAATGCTCCGCCAATGCCACTTGGTAAAACCAGTCTTTCAGATACTGGGCTTGATCATGCATGTTTTTTAGCATGCAGGATGCGAGCAAGGTGATTAATAAAACATGCGCTAACGCTTGGTTTTTTCGTCCAATGAATAGAAGGCTTGAGTACAGACAAAAGGCGGACCCTAATGGCACTAACAGCATGTGTCTTGAATCAAAGTAGAGTAAGGACGGCACTTTTCCAATGGCAGCATAGGGGAAGATTGCTAATATGAAAAATAATACGCCCAGAATAAGCAGTTTGACGGCCGGTTCTGGTTTTATCTGTTGACGGTCGCCTGCTAAATACCAAAAAAGAAACACCACTATCATCAGCGATAAATACCAAAACCGAAAAAACACGATAAACGCTTGAGATAACGGTTTATAAAAAGCCGTCTTAAAGGATAAAAGAAGATTTACACCAATATGGTGTTTGAAGTAGTCCCACGACACAGCATTGTAGTTTTCATAGAGACCATAGGGCACAAAATAGTGTGTTTTTATATAAAAAAATAAAACAGGAAGGCCAATAAAGTCACTGTAGTGAAGGAATAATGTTTTAATGCAATGGATGATTGATTGCCCCGGCTCGTGATGCTTATACAAGATATAAAGCAAAACAATCGCATAAAATACCAGAAGGGAGTTGACAAAAAACGAGAGATAAAACAACGCCAATATCAGTATTCTGAAAAGAATACCGCCTTGTTTGTTGATATAGCGTGTTAGCAGCCAAAAGGCCAAAAAAAACACACAAAGAAATACGCCATAGTGAACCACACACAAGACGATTCTGGCACTGTTAACCGGGAGTATCAGGAATAATAGCGCAATATAAAAAGCGGTATTGCGTGATATGGACTTTATGTCGAGCAAAATAAAGTAAAGAAACAGCCCTGATAAAAAATAAACGATAAACGTTGTCAGTCTAAACGATGCAATACCATTTCCAATACGGCTTAAAGCTAAAAAAAGATACTCAAACAGGTGGGCGTTCCCTGTGGTCTGATTATACATGCTTTTAATTTCACTAAAAGGCTGATTGTATATAACCCAGTCGTCCCAATAGATACCATTTATATTAAGTAGGAGTAATGTATTTGATAGTAAATAGAGAACAAACAATGCTTGAATGTTTTTGTTTCGTGTTAATGACATTTTTGTGACCGACATGCCCAATGTCCTGTGGACATTTTTTTTATAGTGGCGTAATATTATCACAAATTTGTTCGTCATGCCTTACTTCTTCATGGGATACCAATGCTATTGATACCAGTCATTTTATGTGGTGGAGTAGGCTCGCGCCTTTGGCCTGTTTCGCGTGAATCTCACCCCAAGCCCTTTATACGCCTGGCGGACGGGCAAAGTCTGTTGCAAAAAACGTTTCTGCGTGCAGCCCACCTGCCTTTCGTCGATGAAATTCTTGTCGCCACTAACCGGGATATCTTCTTTAAAACTGAAGATGCGTTTCGTGAGGTGAATGACACGCAGTGCGCACTTTCTTATATTCTCGAACCCTTTGGTCGTAATACTGCGGCTGCAATCGCAGCGGCAGCCCTTCACATTTCCACAACACATGGCGAAGATGCCCTGATGCTGGTGTTGCCTGCCGATCATTTGATTACAGACAAGGATGCGTTTGCCGCAGCCGTTACTACGGCTACGTCTCTGGCGCGCCAGGGTATGCTGGTGACATTTGGCATTCAACCCGAAAGTCCCGAAACAGGCTATGGCTATATTGAAGCAGACGGTCAACATGTCTTGCGTTTTGTTGAGAAACCCTCGTTGGAAAAAGCGCAAGAATACATCAATTCAGGGCGTTTTCTCTGGAATTCCGGCATGTTTTGTTTCACGGTGAAGACGTTGATCCAGGAAATGGCGAAACATTCACCAGAAATCCTGCTGGCGACAAAAAACTGCATCGAACAATCACGCCTTGCAACCGGTAAAGGCTTTACCCAAATGGAACTTGATTCGTCGAGTTTTAGTCTGGTACCTGATAATTCTATCGATTATGCCGTTATCGAAAAATCAAACCACGTTGCTGTTGTGCCCTGTCGCATTGGTTGGAGTGACATTGGATCTTGGAACGCGCTGGGTGATTTGTCCGCACCCAATGCGGAAGGCAATCGCATTGAAGGGGAAGCGTTGCTGTGTGATGTCGTGAATTGTTATATCCGCAGCCATGATCGCCTCGTTGGTGCAGTAGGGCTTGATAATCTACTGATCATTGACACGCCCGACGCGCTATTGGTGGCCGACAGATCGCGCGCGCAGGATGTGAAACGCATTTATGCGCAATTGAAAGCCCAAGGGCATGCGGCGCACAAATTGCATCGCACCGTTTTTAGGCCTTGGGGCGCTTACACCGTACTGGAAGAAGGCCCGCGTTTTAAAATTAAACGCATTGAAGTTAGACCCGGCGGTAGTCTCAGCTTGCAAATGCACCATCATCGTAGCGAGCACTGGATAGTTGTCAGTGGCATGGCCAAAGTGACCAATGGTGATCATACTATGTTTGTGCGCACCAATGAATCCACCTATATTCCAGCAGGCCATAAACACCGCCTTGAAAATCCCGGTGTATGCGAGCTGGTTATGATTGAAGTGCAAAGCGGTGAATACATGGGCGAAGATGACATCGTTCGCTTTGAAGACATATACGGACGAGTATAACAATTTAAGAGGAAACGCGTGAAAACAGCATTAATTACCGGCGTTACCGGTCAAGACGGGGCCTACTTGGCGGAATTCCTGCTCAACAAAGGGTATATGGTGCATGGCATCAAGCGTCGAACCTCACTGATCAATACACAGCGCATCGATCATCTCTATCAGGATCGGCATGAAAAAGATGTACGATTTATGATGCACTATGGTGACATGACCGACAGTAGTAGTCTGGTTCGAATTATCCAGCTGACAAAACCGGATGAAATATACAACCTTGCCGCTCAAAGTCACGTTGCCGTTTCATTTGAGGAACCAGAATACACGGCCAATTCAGATGCGCTCGGTGCCTTGCGTGTTTTGGAAGCAATCCGTATCCTCGGCTGTGAAAAAACAACAAAATTTTATCAAGCCTCCACGTCAGAATTATATGGGCTCGTCCAAGAAACCCCCCAAAAAGAAACCACCCCATTTTACCCGCGCTCGCCTTATGCCGTTGCCAAGTTGTATGCCTACTGGATTACGGTTAATTATCGTGAAGCGTACCAAATGTTCGCCTGCAATGGCATTTTATTTAATCATGAATCCCCGATGCGCGGTGAGACCTTTGTTACTCGAAAAATCACCCGCGGCTTGTCGCGGATTAAATGTGGTATGCAAGAATGCTTGTATTTGGGTAATATCAATGCATTTCGCGATTGGGGGCATGCTAAAGATTACATTGAGATGCAATGGTTAATGCTACAGCAAGACACGCCAGAAGATTTTGTCATTGCTACCGGTGAACAGCACAGCGTTCGTGATTTTATTGACTTGGCGGCGTATGATCTTGATTTAACACTGCATTGGGAAGGTAGCGGTCTTGATGAAAAAGCCTATTCTGATGATGGCGTATGCCGAATTGCAATCGACCCACGCTTTTTCCGACCCACGGAAGTGGAAACGTTATTGGGTGATGCCAGCAAAGCGCACAGAAAATTGGGCTGGAAACCGCGCATTACGTTCAAGGAGCTGGTGGAAGAAATGATTCGCTCAGATTATGATGCGGCGTGTCGAGACAAATTTGTTAAAGAAAAGGGTTTTAAATGAATAAAAACATGCCTCATCATGCAAAAATATTTGTAGCAGGACACCGTGGATTAGTTGGATCGGCTATCCTCAGAAGTCTGCAAAAACAAGGCTATACAAACCTGCTGCTCAAAACGCGAGCCGAACTGGATCTCACTCAACAAGCCTGTGTACAGCATTTTTTTGAGATAGAGCGTCCGGACTATGTGTTCATGGCAGCGGCAAAAGTAGGGGGAATTGTCGCAAACAATACCTATCCCGCCGATTTTGCCTATCAAAATCAATTGATTCAAATGAATATCATCCATGCCGCCTGGAAAAATAACGTCAAGCGCTTGTTATTCCTTGGATCATCCTGCCTCTACCCGCGCGATTGCCAGCAACCCATGCGCGAAGAGCACCTGTTGACTGGCCTGCTTGAGCCTACGAATAAAGCGTATGCCTTGGCTAAAATAGCCGGCATTTCGATGTGTGAATCATTTAATAAACAGTACGGAACAAAATACCTAGTCGGCATGCCCACCAATCTGTATGGGCCTAATGATAATTACGATTTACAAGCATCCCATGTCATTCCTGCCTTGATGCGAAAAATTCATGAAGCTAAACTTGCGAAAGCAAGGGAGGTGAATGTTTGGGGTTCCGGTGTAGGTATGCGTGAATTTTTACACAGCGATGATTTGGCCGATGCTGCCGTGTATTTATTGAATTTACCGGATGGGCAGTTTGATAATTTATTGCATTGCAACGTGAGTGGGCCCATCGTTAACATAGGCTTTGGAAAGGATATTTCGATTAAAGCCTTGGTGACATTGCTCTGCGAAATTGTGCAATACAAAGGGGATGTGAACTGGGATACATCCAAACCAGACGGCACGCCTAAAAAATTATTAAACACAGCAAAAATTAACGCCATTGGCTGGCAGCCAAAATTAAATTTTGCCGATGAGTTGAAGAAAATTTATGCTGACAAGTTTAGCAGCGGCAGGGAGCTTTAATCATGATCGATGTCATGTTCTTCTCCTACAACGGCTCAGATCCTTGGTGGCAATATCTGGCTGAAAACCTGACGTTCACAACCGCCACCTGCGTTGTGAGTGACATGCGCGGCGACGGTACCATCAACATCGTTGACAGCTTTTATGCCAACCTCCGCAATAACGACTGCACTAACCATGCACTTAAGCTCTTATCGGCAGTAACCTGCGATGAAATCATCCGCCGCTGCCGTGTATTACGCAACCAGAAAAAAAACACAGCATTATCCATGATTGGCGCCATGTGGCTGACGCTTGACGACCTCATCACAAAACAAAAACCAAGATTGATCATGAGCTTCATCATTGACAGATATGTCTTGGATCTGCTGGATCGCGTGGCCACATCCCATGGCATTCGCTTTTTAGGGATGACCGCATCGATAGTCCCTGATCAAGTGCTGTTTATGGATCGCGGCAAATTGATTCCAGTGCGATCACCTGAAGTAGACGAAATTACGCAAGCAAGAAAACAAATTGTAAACGATTCCTTTACGCCATCCTACGTCAATATGACAAAAAAATACAACCGCCGACTCTATTGGCGTACCTTTTTAACGTATAAATTACGTGGCGTAGCCTATCAATTTATCCGTCGCATGAAGCGCGACAAATTAAACCTGCATTACCTCGACGCATTAAACCACCTCGATCACAAGCCCAACTGGCGTGATTACACCGTACCTAGCGCGATGGATCTTGACTGGGAAGCCAGACTGCTTGCCACGGCGCGCAGCAGACGCGTCTTCTTCGGCTTGCAACTCGTGCCCGAAGCGTCTCTGGATTATTGGCTAAATGATTTATCCCTGCTGGATAACGAAGACGTGATCCTCGACATATGCAATGTTCTAAGCAATGCCGGTTTCATCTTGTTTATTAAAGATCACCCCCTTCAATTCGGATTTAGAAAAAGAGATTTGATACAACGCTTGGCAAAACTACCCGCCGTGGTGCTGGTACCCTACCATGTTCCCGCAGTACAGTTGCTGAGAGAATGCGATATTACAGCCACATGCACAGGTACAATCGGCTTTCAAAGTGCCGTAGCCGGCGCATGTTCTATTGTAAGTGATGCCTATTACTCAGATGAAACGCATTTTATTCAGTTTCATAATCGCGCTGAAATTGCAGCATTGCCAGAAAAAATAGCGGAATTTCAAAAAAACAGAAGCTTGTGCATTACAGACGAATCAATAGACGGCTTGCTCACCACCATTCTCGCCGCCAGCGCGCCGGGGGATCTGTTTAGTTTTAAAAAGTTTGATAAAAACCAGCCGCAGGATGTAAAGCGTGCCGAAACGCTGGTTGATTCGCTTAATCGGTATTTGCCGCAGTTTTTAGTCAGCATTAGACATCAATTGTCTAATTAGACTATCATGGTATAATCCAGTCTAATAAAACCACATTGGCGTTCATTATGTCAAAAGATTTATGGCACTTTCCCCGCACAAAATTGGCACACCAGGTAATGGGTGTATTTGAAAGCGGCCTATCCAGCGCCCTGGTATTCTTTGCTCCACGCCGCATGGGTAAAACAGAATTTTTACGTAAAGACATCATGCCACTAGCTTCAATAAAAAAATGGAAACCCTTTTACTTTAGTTTTTTAGATGTCGGGGATAACGTTCAGGAAGAATATACACATGCCCTGATTGATTTTGCCGAAAGCATCGGTGCAATAACAAATAAAAACACTATTTTTTCCAGAATTCGTAAAGTAGGTGCAGAAGCCGCAGGAATCAAAGCAAATGTAGAGCTGGATGTGAAACCAACATCCTTATCCGATATGAAAACTATTTTTGCCCGTTTATCAGAACAAGGAAAAATATTATTGTTGATGGATGAAGTTCAAGTTCTAATCAAAAACGAGCGCAATCAACAATTTGTTGCGAGCTTGCGTACGGCATTAGACATTCATAAAGACACTATTAAAGTTATTTTTACTGGCTCATCGCGGGAAGGGTTACGAAAAATGTTTTCTCAAGCAAGCGCCCCTTTTTTCCATTTCGGGCAAAATCTGCCATTTCCAGAATTGGACCACGATTTTACAGATCACCTTGCGAACGTTTTTTTTACGGTCACAAAACGCGATTTAGACAAAGACATGTTGTGGCAAACATTTCAAAGCATGGACAACGTTCCTCAATTGGCGCGTTCACTCGTTGAGCGCCTGGCATTGAATCCCAACTTGACAGTAACCGATGCAAAAGAACAAATTCAGTCTGATCTTGTCAGTGATCGTGCTTATGTTGACGTCTGGGACAATGCTTCAAAATTGGAACAGTTGCTATTACGCGAAATAGCAAATGAGACGGACGGTTTATTTACTGAAAAAAATAGAATCGATTTGGCCAAACACCTTGGTATTCATAAATTGACTGTATCGTCTATTCAATCATCATTGAGATCACTTCAACGAAAAGGATTGATAGGCCGTTCTTCTGAACGGATGGGTTATTTTGTTGATGATCCCAATTTTATAAGCTGGTTGCGGCATATTGTTTAGCATCAAAAAAAACTTGCATAAACACCTCTACCTAGGATAGTGTTATATATGTTTGAATCGACAATGGGATAAACCATTCAATCATGATCAAAAATATACTGATTTTATGCCTAGGTAACATTTGCCGCAGTCCCATTGCTGAAGCAATGTTTATTGCGCGATTCAAACAAGAAGGCATAGCCGACATCGTAGTCAGCTCAGCAGGGCTCGGTAGCCTCGTCGACAAGCCAGCCGACAAGGTAGGGCAGGCGCTAATGCTGGAGAAAGGATTTGATATTTCCGCCCACCGGGCGAGACTAATATCACAAGATATTATATTTGCTTCAGATCTGATTCTAACCATGTCAACTGACCATAAAAAGCAGGTTGAATTGAACTACCCCAGTGCGTGTGGACGTGTGCACCGATTGGGAAAATGGGGTGGTTATGATGTGCCCGATCCGTATCTGCGACCCAGACTTGTGTTTGAGCAAGCGTGGGCGTTGTTAGAGCAAGGCGTGGATGAATGGTACAGGACGTTGTGGAAATGATATGTTAAAAAAAATCAGGATGCTTAAAAAATGTGTGGTAATAGGAACTGCCGTTATTTTATGTGGTTGCAGTCTCATGCCTGGCATGCAAAATATGGACACTGTGAAAATGCGAAAGCTCGTGGTGCCAGAGCGCATTGACGTGCACCCCACCTTAATTCCCATTACCCCGTCCTTAATTGCCGATCAGCGTGTGAGCACTTATTTTTATCGCGTTGCACCCGCCGATGTGCTACAAATTAATGTTTGGGAACATCCTGAATTTGATTTTAGTAGTACTATGGTAGGCAGTGGCGCCGCACCGGGTGCATCAGGGTCTCCCGGTTATTTGGTTAATTCAAGCGGCCGCATCTACTTTCCCCTGATTGGCTATATTGATGTGGAAGATAAAACCGTTGATGAGATTCGACATCTTATTACTACACGCCTCAGAAAATATGTTCCCAATCCTCAAATTAATGTGCGAGTTGCTGATTTCCGCGGTCAAAAAGTATATGTTCTGGGGGAAGTCATGAAGACCGGCTTCCTGCCTATTAATGACCAACAACTCACGGTTGCAGACGCATTGGCTTTATCCGGATGGATCGATCCAAAAGCTGCCGATCCTCGTTTTATTTATGTCATTCGGGGCAATTACACCAGCCCGCTAATTTTTTGGCTGGACGCAAAAACCCCGGACAGGCTGTTGCTAGCGGAACGATTTAGTTTGCAACCACGTGATATTTTATTTGTATCATCAGCCCCGACTACACGCTTCAACCGTGTTCTGGATCAGTTGCTGCCAATCGTGCAAACGGTATGGTTTACAAAATCCCTTGTTCAATAGTTGAGAATTAAGCGTTAATTGTAGGGTGGGCAAAGCGCAGCGTGCCCACCAATGAAGTTTCGCATTTGAAGTTGCGCATTGCGTAAATAAAGGATGTTATGAGCACTATACCTAGTAAACAGGCCTACGCTTCTGAAGGCGACGAAATTGATTTATCAGCTATTTTAAACCAACTATCAGAAAATAGATGGCTCATTCTCGCCGTCACGCTGATTGTTTTTGCCGTAGGATTTTTTCATGCATCACGACAAATCCCTCAATATCAATCCGATGTGTTGCTGCAGATTGAAGCGGGCCAGTCAGGTTTGGGCCAAGCGGGCGCAATTGGGCAGCAATTTATGCTTTTTTCACCCACAGGAGATGTTACCTCAACGGAAATTGCCTTAATGAAATCACGCTATGTCCTGGAACAGGTGATTGAATCCTTAGGCCTGGACATCAGCGCCACACCTAAAAAAGGATCTATTTGGTCGCGGATTACCTCGCCGAGCAAAAAAACGGTACAGGTCAAGTTATTTGAAGTGCCACGAAATCAAATTAATCAACGCTTTAATTTGGTTGTTGATAAACCAGCTCATGTTACTGTCTATAATTCAGCTGGAAATATGATCCTTCAAGGGGCGGCGGGTTTGTTGATGGCCAGTGCTGACAAAACAATTCGTCTCGAAATTGGCAGCATTAAAGCGCCTGTAGGCACCCAATTTACACTGGTAAAGCATGCCAGCACCCCCATGGTTAAATCGCTGGCTGGCCAATTAAAAATTGAGGAAGCTGGCCGCCAAAACACAGGTATACTGGAATTATCCATGACCGGTGATGATCCAGGCAAAATCATGAGAACCTTGAATGCCATTGCAAAAATTACCCAAGTTAAAGATTCACAAAAAAAATCCATGGAAGCCGCACAAACGCTTGCATTTTTATACCATCAATTGCCGATCACAAAAGGCTTGCTGGAAAAGGCTGAAACGGCTTTAAACCAATATCGAGCAAAAAGTGGCAAAATTGATATCAAGGTGCAAACCAATTTTCTTTTAAATCAGTTGGGAGAACTGGATAAACAACTGCGTGTATTGCGCATCACTAAAATTGACATGCTGCAACGCTATACGACAGCGCATCCCCAGATCATAGCGCTGGATACACAAGCTACAGCACTTGAGGCACAACGCCATCAATTGGAAAAAGTCTTGAAAACCTTGCCTGCATCCGATCAAATTACCATTAATCTGATGCGCGATGTAGGCGTGAAAAAAACATTGTATTTGCTATTGCTCAGCAAGATTCAAGAGCTCGAAGTAGTCAAGGCAGGCACCGTGAGTAGTGTGCATATTCTCGCGTATGCAAGCATGCCTAATGCGCCATTGGCTGACAAACGTGCTAGGATTTACCTCGGCAGTATCCTTTGCGGCTTGATGCTAAGCGTCATGATTATCGTGGGACGAAAATTAATCTCTCCACGAATAGATGATCCGCATTGGGGTGAAAAGCACTTTAACCTAGCTAATCTGGCCATTATTCCCTATTGCAAGGAACAAACACAAAGCACGTTGCGTTTCAAAGACGGTGAGTTGAAAGAAATGCCTTTGCTAGCACATGCCAGCCCACGTAATTTATCCATTGAATCGTTACGCAGTTTACGCACCAGCCTGCAAGTCACCCTCGCCTGTTCCAGTAATAATATTATCTCAATCCTTGGCGTGTCATTGGGTGTAGGCAAAAGCTTTGTGTCCGCTAATTTGGCCTACCTTCTGGCCGCAGGCGGAAAACGAGTATTGCTCATCGATGGCGACTTGCGCCGCGGCACATTGCATAAATACATGAACGTATCGCCCATGCCAGGATTAACTGAGGTGCTCAAAAAAACCGCGACGGCCGACAGCGCATTGGTAAAAACCCTACATAAAAATCTCGACTTCCTACCCCGCGGCGCTTATCCAACCGAACCATCCGAACTGCTCATGAGCGATCGCTTCAAGGCTTTAATGACCACGCTAGCCCAAGCGTACGACGTAGTCGTGATTGATACCGCACCGGTATTACTGGTAACAGACGCCGTTCTAATTGGCTCGATTGCAGCCACCAACTACCTCGTTATGGGTGCTGGCGCACATCAACCAGCAGAACTCGACATGGCATTAAAACGCCTAGCTGGGTCTGGTGTACAAGTACAGGGATCAATTTTCAATTTCTACCGTCCGGAAAGCTTCACGCGATCATATGGTCAATATGGCAAGTATGGAAAATATAACTACTACCATAATTATTATGATGATGTGCCGGTGAAGGGTTAGGAGACAAAAACATGATCGCT
Organism: Legionellaceae bacterium; assembly: GCA_038923045.1. Lineage (GTDB taxonomy): Bacteria > Pseudomonadota > Gammaproteobacteria > Legionellales > Legionellaceae > DDPF01. The sequence continues at coordinate 10,409 of JBCKWE010000012.1, read as the reverse complement.
TGGGTGACGCCATTTCAGGGGGTGTTTTAAGGTCAACTCGAAATAACACACGGGTTAATTTGACTGCTATCTAAAATACCCGTAAAATTATATTTATGAAAAATAATATCCGTTACCTTACGCCACAAATAATCAAGGATCTTGCTCGCAAGATGGTCTTTGTTGCAGGCCCGCGCCAAGTCGGCAAGACCACATTAGCTAAACAGCTGCTCCCCTTATCACAGCTTGGTTATTTGAATTGGGATATAGCCTCACAACGAGAGTTGATTTTAAAACACGAATTACCAGATTCGCCGTTATGGGTATTTGATGAAATTCATAAATACCGGGATTGGCGAAATTATTTGAAAGGTATTTATGATCAATACGCCGATGATCACCAAATATTAGTGACAGGCAGTGCGCAGCTGGATTGCTATCGACGAGGTGGCGATTCACTTCAAGGTCGTTACCACTATTTACGGTTGCATCCGTTATCTGTGGCTGAACTAGGAATTAGTGATTCGAGTGAATTAAACGACCTGCTGACGTTGGGTGGGTTTCCCGAGCCATTTTTTACTGGCGAAAGCATAGAAGCCAAACGTTGGTCCAGTGAGTATCGGCATCGCTTGATTGAAGAAGATTTGGTTAAGCTCGAACAAATCAGGGATCTAGGTCGGCTGGAGTTATTAATGATTCGCCTGCCGGATTTGGTCGGATCACCATTGTCCATCAATGCATTGCGTGAAGATCTACAGGTGAGTCACAGCACGGTGGCGAATTGGCTGGATGTCTTTACCCGTTTATACGCCATATTTCGAATTTCGCCGTTTGGCGCGCCTCAATTACGCGCGGTAAAAAAAGAGCAAAAGCATTATCATTTTGACTGGACGCAGGTCTTAAGTCTAGGTGCGCGATTTGAAAATATGGTGGCCGTACATCTACTTAAATGGGTTAATTTTGAAGAAGATACAAAAGCCCGCGCACTTGAACTACGATATTTTAGAGACACTGACGGACGTGAGGTCGATTTTATTATTACGGAAGATTCAATCCCTATTCTTGCTGTGGAATGCAAATGGGCAGAGGGTGACATCAGCAAAAGCCTTGTGTATTTCAAAAAACATTTTCCGCAATGCGAGGCTTGGCAGATCAGCATGAAGGGTGAAAAAGATTATTTATCCAAAGATGGGATTAGGATCTGTCCATCGCTTAAGTTTTTATCGACATTGATTTGACTTTGGTTGTAATTCCAACCATAATATAAAAAAACTGCTTGGATCTACAACCAAAATGAAAAGAATCATCGATCAACCGCTGGAAACCTGGAAAAAATCACCCACACGCAAACCACTCATCATCAGCGGTGCTCGTCAAGTAGGAAAAACCACTGCCGTACGACATCTGGGCAAAACATTCTCCAACGTCGTGGAAATCAACTTTGAAGCGGAACCACAATGGCGTGCCATTTTTGAACAAAACCTTGATCCAAAACGATTGATCATTGATTTGGAGCTAATCGCCGAGCAAAAGATCACCACGGGAAGCACACTGCTTTTTTTTGACGAAATTCAAGCTTGTCCACAAGCGATCATAGCATTGCGTTATTTTTATGAGCGACTCCCGGGCCTTCATCTGATTGCAGCGGGATCGTTATTGGATTTTGCGATTGATGAGGTAGGCGTCCCCGTTGGCAGAGTGCAGTTCTTATATATGTATCCGCTGTCATTTGTCGAATTTTTATGGGCATCCGGCAAAGTGATGCTGGTAGATGCCCTTTTAGCCGCATCAATTCAAGCACCACTAAGTGAGGTGATCCATGAGAAATTAAATCGGCTAGTAGGAGAGTATCTTGCTATTGGCGGTATGCCAGAAGCCGTGCTGCATTGGACTCAAACACACGATTATGCCGGCTGTGTTGAAATTCATCATGATTTAGTGACAGCATTTAAGCAAGACTTCCATAAATATGCACGTCAAACCCAGATTAAACACGTAGAGCATTTATTCCATTACCTGCCGCATCAGGCAGGGCAAGTATTTCGCTACAATCACATTCCAGGTGAGCTCAGAAAGCGTGAGCTTGAGCCAGCGTTGAGATTATTAATTAAAGCGAACATTATCACGCCCGTCATGCATTCAGCAGCTCAAGGCCTACCATTAGGCGCACAGGCGAATGGTGATAAATTTAAAATAATTTTGTTGGATGTTGCTCTGATGCAGGCTTTACTGGGCTTAACATCGTCTGACTGGATCTTGAATCCTGAGCAGACATTTATTAAAAAAGGCATGATTGCCGAAGCCTTTGTTGGACAGGAGCTCCTGGCGTACGGCTCTTGTAGACAGGCCCAGACATTATATTATTGGCACCGCGATCAACCTACCAGTCAGGCTGAAGTTGATTACCTGATTGTTAACCATCAGGTAATCATTCCGATAGAAGTCAAGGCAGGGAAGGGATCAACATTACGAAGTATGCATGCCTTCCTTCGTGATCATCCTCAAACACCCTATGGCATTCGGTTTTCAACTCAAAATTATTCAAGGTATGAAAAGATAGACTCATACCCATTGTACGCAGTCGCAGGTAGCCTACAGGCACCTTAAAAAACTCCAAACCGTATCTCGCACGTCTAGAGTGCACCCAGAATATCTGGGTGGATCCTTATCCCATGCTCGCTTTCGGCTCGTCGCAGCATGAACTAATCGTAATCACATCGGTTGGGCGAATGATTTTATCACCGCGTTGATATCCTTTTCGACAGACTTCAATCATAACGCCGTCCGAGATGGTCGTTGAAGACTGCCGTGCCTCGATGACGCGGGTTTTTCCAGCGATAATTTGATTGTCGGTTACTTTTATTTCTTCTACTTTCCAGGCGTGAAGGATATTGCGTAGATGTTTATCTATTTTTTTAATGATGAGCGGGTTGTTTGAATGAGGGCTGTTATCCGTGGTTGTATGCGAGCGAACCATGTCTATCATGTCTAGGATATCAATGATTTTAAGGGCGTCATCATTAAGTCGGCGTTCACGTTGCAGGTCAAATTGTTTAATGTGTTCTTGCAAGGCAACATGTGCTGTTTGTAATTCCGTAATGCGCCCGCTTATTGCATCAATCAACGTTGATTCACTCATCAATTGCATGCATTATAATAATCCTGCCTGAAAGGAATCTCATGATGCGCCGATAGTTCTGAAGCTGATGAAGCAGTATGAGTGGAATGTGTAGTATAAGCAAGCGCACGTAAATAATGGTGCACAAATCGTTTTTCCAGATGAAATAATTCATTTTGTGCCTGCCTGAACAGGGGCATTTTTTCCGGTGATTGTTGAATGCTGAGCATGACTTTTTTCATGATCACAGGTTTTAAGTCAGTGAAGGAAACCCCGAGTGTTTTAAACGGATCGTCCTGCAATAAGATGGATACGGCCGGTATTTCGTTTGCTTTAGTGGAATAAACGGATTCATCGGGAAGACGTGCAACCGGTAAGTTTAAGGCCTCGATTAAGTGAGGGACATCATGTTTACAAAATTGTGTTTGGCAGTCGATGCACTGGCAACCGAGGTTTGCCCTAACGTGGTCCTGCAAGGGGATTAATAGATTGATTTTTTTATTTCTAGTTAGGTCCTTCATGTGCTTAAAAAAAGCGGGCGTTGGCTCGGGGTTGGCAAGGTACAGTGAATCTGCAATGAGCGTCAAGTGCTCGCGTAATGCCAGCTGATTTTTAATGCCGGCAATACATTTAGATGATTTGCTTTTAGTTTCGATCATCTCTAAAAATCGTGAGCAAATCGCTTGTCGATCGCATAATGAATCAACCGCAGTTTTGATTTCGTGACCATCAAATTGGTTTGTTAGCTGTTTTAATCCGTCTAAATCTAAATCTAAATCTAAATTAACATGCATTTTTTCGTTATGCTGTAATCGTTGAATTGATTTTATCAAGATGATGTGCTTTAACTCGGGAATCCCTAGTTGCGGATAGAAATTAACCACCATTAACCACGCGCTAAGGGGAAACGGCAAGCTCGACGCACCATGGACAATGGATTTGACAATTTGCAACACGATTTGTTTGAGCAGGTTAGAGGTCATGTTATCTTTGTAAGTAAACTCGTCAATCTTAACGAGACCTTGCAGTGAGGATGGCCTAATGCATTCTGCCCGTAACATGAGTGCGAAGCGTAGAAGAGGGTGAAGCGGCGTTTTTTTGACTAATTTTATGATCTCATTAAGACCCGCACTTTTTTCAGCACTTAAAGACAGGAAAATTGCGCGACACGCGTCAGCCTGATAGAAATCAACCAGATCTTTATCTTGAGTGGCAAGCCATGGTAAAAATGTTTCACCAATTCGCCGTGTATTCGAATCATAATTTAGGAGGTAATTGGGTGATGGTATGATGTCGAACGGTGTTGCTTTGTCTTTAACAGCCAGCTTTAAAACGTCTATTAATACACGAACCTCGTGGTCAACCACTTGATCAAATAAAACCTGACTAAATGCGAAGGTTTGTTTGTTTCTTAAGGTTAATTGAGAAAAAAGGAGTTTAAGTTCTTGCCCCAGCGCTGGAAGAAGATTGGGTATTTCATCGTGATAGAGCGCGTTTCGACCAATAAGGCATGCACCTCCTGTTAGAACATGGCTAATGAAGGCTGCTGTGTTCGCATTTAGTTTTCTTTCAGGTTGAAAAAAGTCCAACTTACTGAGATTTTCAACTATAAAGCCTGAGAATTTTTCACTGGACGTTTTTAAAACGTGATCCAAAGCTTCATAATCTTGACTCAACCACAGTAATTCAAAATACCGTTGTTTGATAATCTGAGTGGCAGGATGATCAGGTAGCAAATGTGTTGATGCCTGTAGTAGCGTATACAATGTTTCTCTGGATAATGGTGTGGACGAAAACAAGCGCTCATCATTAACAACGTGTGTTGCAATTGCCACACAATCATTGAATATAGCAGAGGCATTCAATATAGCCGATGGGCCTTTTTTAGCCAAGGGCCATAATAGTAGAAGGGAGGCCAGAGCCTGTTGTGTCATGAGTAATGCATAGCCATAGCTATAACGATCTCGATTAGAGATCTCTGCTTTTCCCTGCACGAGCGCAATGATGTCTTCAAAGCGCTTGTTTTTGATAAGGTCGTATGAAATGAGATGCGTGGCTTTTAGTGGTAGTGTTTTTTTTTGTTTTTTATAACCCATGGTGTTTATTCTCGAATACTGGGAAGGGATGAAACGGGTATATTATCCTGGGTTGTTGTAGATGCCGAAGATTGGGTAGCATGAGTGGCCAGATCGCGTATTGTAGCGCGTAAGTGCTTATTTTCTTGACGTTGGTCAATGATCAAATCAAGTTCCTGTTTGATGGTCGCGTTCATCTGTAATAACTGTTCGAATCCAGCGTCAGCCCATTTATCGGCGGTATTGGTCCGGTGCGTCTTTTCGTGATCTAAAAACGTTAAAAATTGAAAACCAATAAACATGCCAAAAATAGCCATCATAAGCAGCAAAATTGAGGGTGCCATTTGAAACAAACTAGCCCGTATGGGTGCCTTGTTTAACGTTGACGCGTTTGATGGTACAGGCGTTTTTTCATGATGCATGTGTAGTTCCTCTTGAGCTTGACGAAGCAAGCGATGCACCTGGAGATCCGAACCACACTGAAAACAGGATTCAGTGTGGTTGTTCGTGTTACCGGTTTTACAAACTTGGCAAATCAAAGTTGAACATCCCGGTCAAAACGCCCACTGGCGCGCGACGACCACGCCATCTGATCATAAACCATCTCTTCAAGTTGCTCAGCCGCATCGTCTTTTTCTGTTTCATCGTTATTTTGATGCGCTGTTATGAGACGGTTCATCAGTTTTTGAATTTTCTTTTTGTCAGCAGCTTCTTCACGGTCATCCAACAGGGATGCGAGATTATCCGCCCGTGCCAGTGTGGCAGACAGGGGGACATCATCATAAAACGCACGCAATCGATCCGATAGCGTTTCAAATATTGCCGCGTCATTCAAGTCATCCAGTGCCTGTTTGAATTCATCGACAATGGTATCCAAGCGTAATTTTTCATCTTCAGAAAGAATCTGTGCCGATTCGCGTTGGGCTCCCAATGCAAATTGATAAAAGCTGAGTGTGCCTGTATTCGTTTCATGCAGTGCTTTTAAGGTTTGAATTTGCTGCTGTGCTTTCCGTTTTTGTACCTCTTGTGTGGCCCCTGTAATTGGATCGGTTGCGGATAAAATGGTGGCAACAATGGAGCGACTCAGGCACAGCACATCATCTTCTATGCTTCCGCTTTTACAGTTAGCCATAATAAACGACATAGTTCGTTCCAGATCATGATACAATTTGGCGGCAAGGCCTCCACGAGCAATCTGTGCTTCCACGCATTGCTGTTCATTGGTCGCAGACCAGGCTTTCATGGTAATAATATTGTCTTCATCAACAGAAAAGCGCAAAACCAGTTTAGGCATGGTGTTTTTTATAGCTACGTCATCGTTCATGTCTTTATGAAACCAAAGTTCCCCAACGGGATCCAGTACACCGTCTGCTTCATTAAAAACGCGCAGTCGTGCCAGCGCTTGATCCTCATGCGAAAAGCGAAGCTCTTCATCAACAGTGACGGGGAGCGGCGTGTTTCTTGCCACAAGCCTGTGCCGTTTACCATTGGCCAATTGAAGATAATAATCGTGTGCTGTGGAGTGCATCATGGCAAATGCGGGGCTTTCCTTATCGGTTTCGTTTTGAGAGGTCATTTTTGCCGCCATGAGAGCGGCACCTTCTGCGATGGCTATCATCGGTCGCGGGTGTATCATGACCTTTTCTGCACCAAAAAGATTAATTAATTCGTCTTGAATGGCCGGGATGAGTGAGGAGCCACCCACCATCAATACCGTATCAATTAATTCGGGCTCAAAGCGTATTTCATGTAAAATTTGTTTCGCAATAGATGCGACGCGTTTGATAATGGGCGCTAATAATTGTGAAAAATCAGCCCGTGTGATGGTCACATCAATATCAATCAGCTGGTTGCTGTCATCTTTTAATAAGCCAAATAATTCGATGTTTGCAGACTCATCCGAGCTCAGCGTTATTTTTGCGGCCTCGGCTTTTTCGTTAAGTTCAACAAGGAAGCGTGCCTTATCTGATGGCGCGAGCTTATTAATAAGCGTTTTAATGGGCGTTTCGCCAATTTCTTTTTGAGCAGCAGTCAGGGTATGTTCGACCAGAAGTTGATCAATGTTATCCCCGCCTAGCCACATGTCCCCGCCTTTTGTGATCTCCATAAAACTACCACTCGCGACGCTTAATACAGAGATATCAAAGGTTCCACCGCCTAGGTCGAACACCATGATGGTGCGTGATTCATCCTGACCTAGTTCGCTCAAACCAAAAGATATCGCGGCGGCCGTTGGTTCAGGAAGAAGACGCAGGAGTTTGATGCCTGCATAATCGCAGGCGGCCCGCGTAGCAAATTTTTGCCGATCAGAAAAATAGGCCGGCACGGTAACAACGGCTTGGGTGATTTTTGTGCCAAGGTCAGCCTCACCATCTGTGATGAGTTTTTTAAGGATAAGGCCTGAAATCATTTCTGGCGTATAGCGTGTTCCATCAAGCAGAATGTGTATTGAGCCAGGTTCAGACGCGTCAGTGGTGATGGGGTAGCCGACATGTTGGTCGTTGATGATGGTTTGGACTTCGAGGTCCTCAAAGTCACGGCCCATGAGTCGCTTAACGGATGTGATGGTTTGTTCCGGGTATTGTTTTAATAAGTCACGAGAATGACGGCCAACCACACACTGAAATGATCCTGATGCAGGATCAGGGATGGACGTTACACAAGAGGGTGTCAAGTCCTCGCCTTCGGCATTTGGAATAGCTAATACGGTTAATTTTTTAATGCAACTCACGGAGTTGGTTGTGCCGAGATCAATACCTATTGTAACGCCCATATGTACAACTCCATAACGGTCAGATTTAATAGAAGGGGTAAGTTGCGATAACTAATGAAGTAAATTATAGCAGCAATTGATCATAAGAAACATATGTTCTAAACTTTATTTTCAAAACATTCAAAATCTATATACAAACCCATGCCCATTACAATACACTGTAGACAAGACGCATCAAGTGTTATAAATGAATCAAAACTGCACCTTTCATCAATGACAGCGCAGAATCCACAGGGAGCATTGTTGTTGTGATGTATCAGATAAGTCAGTGGTATCTAGTACAATGCAAGCCACGAGAAAGTTTTCGTGCTGAAGCGCATTTACAAAACCAAAACTACGTATGTTTTCACCCGACCTATCCTGTTAAGCGAAAAATAGCCGGAAAAATAAACATCACCATCGCCCCCTTATTCCCACACTATCTTTTTATATTATTAAACGATACTGACAATTGGTCTGCCATCCGTTCAACACGCGGTGTCAGCAGAATGGTTCGTTTCAACGGTGTTCCAGCCTACCTTGAACACCACCTAATAGAAGCATTACAACGCCACTGCGCCAGACTCAACGGGCTTGACGCAGAGCCCATATATAAAATCGGTGACCGCGTCGTCGTCACCGACGGTTGTTTCAAGGCGTTAGAGGCCATCGTCACCGCTACCAAGGGTGAAGATCGCGTAATATTACTGTTGAATTTGTTTAATCGACCACAGCATGTAACGTTAGACGTGTACGACGTAGCAAAGGCTATCGCTGCATAGGTTAGTGCGGAATCCCCCAACAATAGAATGTGTTCAAACTGTTCTCTGGAAATTGACAAAATTAATCCAGCAGCGGTAGCGTGTCTGAACAGTTGATCCCGTTACGACATTGCTATTTTACCTAAAAATACGCAAAAAATGGCGATTTTGTTGGAATTGAAAAGCATTAAAGTGGCACTTATAATCAAAAGAGCACCCAAATCATGCAACTAAACACAGACCATCTAAAACGCTGCATAGATACCCTAAAACAATCAATTAAATTACTAACACAGAAAAACCCCGACACCATAGAATATGAAATCTACCGCAACGCCACGGTAAAAGGCTATGAACTCACGCTGGAAACAGCCGGTAAACTACTAAAAAAAGCCATAAAACCCTATTTCGCAAACCCACGAGACGTCGATCAACTCGTATTTAAGGATATCTTCCGTTACGGTGCCAAACACGGCCTGCTCACAATAGACGAAGCAACCCGCTGGTTTGTATACCGTGATAACCGCAATAACAGAGCGCATGATTATGGAATTGGTTTTGCCGAAGAAACGTTAAAACTGCTGCCAAAATTTTTAGAAGACGCCCAACGGCTGAAGGACACAATTGATCATGCCGCGACTTAATGTAAGTCCTGAACACTTGAACCAGATCAAAGCCATTTTAAAACAAAACGCACCTAACCTAGAAGTCTGGGCTTATGGAAGTCGCATCAATGATAGCTGCCATGATGCCAGCGATCTGGATCTTGTCATACGAAACCCAAATAATCTGCAAAAACCAATGGATAATTTGTCACAAATAAAACAATCATTTATAGACAGTAACCTGCCTTTTTTAGTTGATTTAATGGACTGGGCTTCTCTTCCGACGAGTTATCGTGAAGAAATAAACAAACGGCATCTGCCTGTTAAATAAAATTAGTTTCGCAGAATCTTAATGTAGGGTGGGCAAAGAAGCGGAAGCGACGTGCCCACCATGCCTAGTTCTGGTGGGCACGGGCTTGTGGCCCTTTGCCCACCCTACGTTCTGTTCACCCAGAATAGCTGGCTTAAACACGGCGAACACCGTCGATATGTGGTAAACTTACATACAGTACATCATTTTGATCATGATTATGACAAATAAAAAACCGAACCAATGCATAAAATACCCAATTGCCATGAAATACCCAATTGGTATTTCCGACTTCAAAGAAGTCGCTATGGGTGATTATGTATGGGTTGATAAGAGTCTATTGATTAAGGATATTTTGGATGACGGAGCCAAGGTGATTCTCATCACACGCCCTCGTCGCTTTGGTAAGACAATCAATATGTCGATGCTGCGGTATTTTTTCGATATTGTCGGTGCGGCTGAAAATCGAAAACTTTTCGAACATCGTGAGATCGCAAAAGCTAAAACAAAAAATGGTACGGCTTGTCTTGAGGCCCAAGGCCAACACCCGGTAATTTATTTGTCACTTAAAGACATTAAGGCATCTACGTACGAACTGGCCTATCAAGACATTGCATCCTTAGTCAGCAATCTCTATCAGGAACACCGTTATCTGCTTGATTCCAAGGAGATGTTTCCTGAGGACAAGCAGATGGTGCATGATATAATTGCTGAAACGGCATCGCCATCTCATCTGAAAAATGCATTAAAAAATCTGTCTAAGTATCTGAGTCGTCATCACCATACCAACGTAATCCTGCTTATCGATG
>JBCKWE010000011.1:0-47403 GCA_038923045.1 Legionellaceae bacterium | reverse complement strand
CAGCGATTGACTTCCTGAATTGATTATGGAGTAATACGTTTATGCATGAGAATACAATTTTTTACACTTTTTTTCTAATTTTTGCAGGTGCAGCAGTTCTTTCAACGCTCGTACTTTATACCAAACAATCGCTGTTGGTTGCATACATTATGTTGGGGGCAGCTTTGGGGCCTTGGGGGTTAAAGCTCATCACTGATTTGAGTGCTGTGCAGCAGGTTGGAGAGGTAGGGATTGTTTTCCTTCTCTTCCTGTTAGGCTTGCATCTTCAACCGCAAAATTTAATTCATATGCTTAAAAAGGTTACATGGATTGCCATCCTGAGCTCAGGGTTATTTGCCGTGATTTCCTATTTTATTGGCCGCTGGTTTGGTTTATCCAACACCGAGTCATGGGTGCTTGGGGCCTCGATGATGTTTTCGAGTACGATTATTGGCCTTAAATTATTACCGACCACCATTCTTCATCACCAGCATACAGGTGAGGTGATGATCAGTGTGTTGTTGATGCAGGATATTATCGCTATCATTGTGTTGATTTTAATCAAAGGAGCGCAATTAGGTGGTGGTTTCAACTGGCATGATTTATTGCTAGTAGGCATTGCTCTGCCTGCATTGATTTTCTTTGGATTTTTGGTTGAACGCTTAGTGCTTGTCAAATTATTGGCACGTTTTGACAGAACGCAAGAATATGTTTTTCTACTGTCCATAGGCTGGTGTCTAAGTATGTCCGTGGTTGCGCAAAAATTAGGTTTGTCGGAAGAGATTGGTGCGTTTGTAGCGGGCGTTGTATTGGCTTCAAGTCCTATCTCGTTGTTTATTGCGGAGAGTTTGAAGCCGCTACGCGATTTTTTTCTGGTTATGTTTTTCTTTTCTGTCGGGGCTACGTTTAATTTCGGTTACACAGCGCAAGTCGTGATTCCCGCCTGTATTTTGGCAGGACTTATGTTGTTGATTAAACCTTTGTGTTTTCAGCTTATGTTTATGAAAGCAGGCGAAAAAAAAGAGATTGCAAAAGAGGTGGGTGTGCGATTGGGTCAAGCTAGCGAATTTTCTCTACTTGTCGCGAGCATTGCGTTGAGTACGAAGCTGATTTCCGATGCGGCATCCAACCTGATTCAGGCGGCTACCATTCTGACATTTATTGTTTCATCGTATGTCGTGGTGTTGAAATACCCAACGCCCATGTCGTTATCTGATAAAATGCGTAAGGATTAGTTTAAATGGAATTATTGGTGGTTGTTCTTTGTTTATTGAGTGAACGATTTCTTGTGCATAAAAGTTCGCACAAGCGCTTTCATTGGTTTATGACCTATGGAAACGGCGTGTTGTCTCTGCTTCACAGTACGTTCCCTCGCATATCTTCCAATCTCCGCATTACGCTAGTTGTACTGCCATGGTTGCTGCTTGCAGGCTTCATTCTACATTTGGTTGATAATTTATTATTTGGTGTTGTTGGTCTATTCGTTAACATTGCCATTTTTTATTATTGTATTGGTCCGGGCTATCCATTTTATCCCGTTCACGCGATACCTGCAGAACAGTTGAGCGACGGTGATGCTGCTAACTATTTAGTACAGGTAAATGGCGAGTTGTTTGCTATTCTATTTTGGTACCTCATTCTGGGACCGGTAGGAATTTTGGCTTATCGATTGGTTTCACTGTCGCAAGGTTTGACGCTATTTGACAAAAAGGTGTCTGGTTTATTAAATTTATTTGACTGGCTTCCTGTCCGCATGACGGCTTTACTGTATTTGTTAGTTGGGAATTTTCAGGCCGGTTTTCATAGTTTTAGCAAGATGTTTTTTTCAGCGCCTCGTATGAATAAAAAAATATTAAACGATTGTGGAAAGCTTGCACTGAGCCACGACAATCGCGAGCAAAAAACCATGCTTCAGGCAGAAAAACTTGTTGAGCACGCGACCATTGTATTTCTGGTGTTATTAGCGATTGGTACGCTAGTGGCATGGATGTAATAAGTAATTTATATGATCTAGATACAAAAGGACCATACGCATGACAAATGAAATGATGAATGATATTGACCCAATTGAAACACGCGAGTGGCTAGAGGCTTTGCAATCTGTAGTCACCACGGATGGCACAGATCGCGCCATGTTTTTGCTGCAGGAATTGCTAAATTATGCCAACGCTGAGGGAATGAAACTGAGCGGTGCTCTGAATACACCTTATAGAAATACGATTAAGACGCATGAAGAAAATCAAATGCCGCCAGATGAAGGCATGGCTACTCGCATTAGCGCGCTTATTCGCTGGAATGCCGTCGCAATGGTTTTGCGTGCAGGTAAATATGCGCCTGAATTGGGTGGGCATATTGCGTCATACGCATCGGCAGCAACCCTGTACGAAGTCGGGTTCAACCATTTTTTCAAAGGTCCAAATGGTGAGCATGGTGGTGACCTGCTTTATATTCAAGGCCACTCATCGCCTGGCATTTATGCGCGTGCATTTCTCGAAGGTCGTCTTTCAGAACAACAGCTGGATAAATTCAGGCAAGAGGTCGAGGTCGATGGGTTGTCATCTTATCCGCACCCTTGGTTGATGGGTGATTTTTGGCAATTCCCAACGGTATCCATGGGTCTAGGCCCGTTACAGGCTATTTATCAGGCACGCTTTCTTAAATATCTGGAAAATCGCAGTTTAATTAAGGCTGAAGGTCGAAAAGTTTGGGCGTTTCTTGGTGATGGTGAAACCGACGAACCGGAATCACTCGGTGCATTAACCATCGCTACCAAGGAAAAACTGGATAACCTAATTTTTGTCGTGAATTGTAACTTGCAACGTCTTGATGGGCCTGTGCGTGGTAACGGTAAAATAATCCAGGATCTGGAGGGTGTTTTCCGTGGTGCGGGCTGGAATGTCATAAAGGTTGTGTGGGGCGGCCGCTGGGATGCTTTGTTTGCTCATGATAAAAATGGGGTGATGCAAAAGCGCATGCAGGAATGTGTTGATGGTGATTATCAAAGCTATAAAGCCAATGATGGCGCGTTTGTTCGCGATAAATTTTTTGGCGAAAATCCTGAATTAAAAAAAATGGTAGCGCATCTGTCTGATGATGAAATATGGCGTTTAAATCGTGGCGGCCATGATGCACAAAAAGTTTATGCAGCCTACGCTCAAGCCATCGCGCATCAGGGTAGACCAACGGTTATTCTGGCAAAAACCGTGAAAGGTTATGGCATGGGAGCCGCTGGCGAAGGCATGAACATCACCCATCAGCAAAAGAAAATGACGATTGAGCAACTGCGTGCGTTCCGCGACAGGTTTAGTATTCCCATCAGTGACGACAATATAGCCGAAATCCCGTTTTACAGACCGGCTGAAGACAGTCCTGAAATTAAATATTTACGTAAACAACGCGAAGCGCTGGGTGGTTATTTACCTGCGCGCACGACATCAGTTGAACCCATGGCTATTCCTGATATAACTGCGTTTTCATCCGTCACGAAAGGCACGGGGGATCGTGAAATTTCTACGACCATGGCGTTTGTACGTATTTTATCCGTGCTGTTGAAAGACAAAGTGTTGGGGCCGCGAATTGTACCGATAGTCCCTGATGAATGCCGTACCTTTGGTATGGAAGGCTTATTCCGGCAAATCGGCATTTATTCGCCCGTTGGTCAACTTTATACCCCTGTTGATCATGAACAAGTCATGTATTACCGTGAAGCGCGCGACGGTCAAATTTTGGAAGAAGGCATCAATGAAGCGGGTGCTTTTTGCTCGTGGATGGCTGCCGCCACATCGTATAGTTCGAATAAATTAACGATGATTCCGTTTTATATTTATTATTCTATGTTTGGATTTCAACGTATTGGCGATTTGGCATGGGCGGCCGGCGACATGCAAGCACGCGGCTTTTTGCTAGGCGGTACGGCGGGTCGAACGACGCTAGCGGGCGAGGGACTCCAGCATCAGGATGGGCATAGTCATTTGATGGCCTCCACCATTCCCAATTGTGTAGCTTACGATCCAACTTATGCATATGAATTAGCGGTTATCATTCAGCATGGCCTGAGTCGCATGTATGAAAAACAAGAGAATGTGTTTTATTACATTACCGTGATGAACGAAAATTATCAGCATCCAGATATGCCGCCTGGTGTCGAGGACGGAATAATCAAGGGCATGTACTTGTTGCATGCGAGTGCAACGCCTGCGATTCGTCATGTACAATTGTTTGGTAGCGGGACTATTTTACGTGAAGTCATCAAGGCCGCACGCTTGTTACTTGAAGATTTTTCAGTGTCTTCTGATATCTGGAGCGTTACCAGCTTCACCGAGCTGCGTCGTGACGGGTTATCGGTTGAACGCCATAATCGCATGCATCCAAATGCAGCCGCTCAACAAAGCTATATTAGCCTGCAAATGGCAGGACGTAAGGGTCCAATCATTGCAGCGACAGATTATATGCGTTTGCATGCAGATCAAATTCGACCCTTTATTCAGGCGCCTTTCGTAACATTGGGTACTGATGGGTATGGTCGCAGTGATACGCGCGCCAAGCTACGTCATTTCTTTGAAGTAGACGCGAAATTTATTGTTGTGGCAGCCCTGAATGCATTGGTTGAACAAGGGGACGCACCGGCATCAGTTGTGTGTGACGCGATGAAGCGTTATGGCATCGATCCTGAGAAGCTGGATCCCGTTACGATTTAGATTAATCGAGAGGAATATATGGCCGTTGAGACAGCAGTTAAAGTACCGGATATTGGCGGTGCGGCGGGTGTGGATGTCATCGAAATACTGGTGAAGCCCGGTGACGCCATTACTAAAGACACCCCGTTAGTCACACTTGAATCGGACAAAGCCAGCATGGAGATCCCATCGCCTAGTGCGGGGGTTGTGCATTCAATCAAGATGAAACTGGGTGATAAAGTTTCAGAAGGGGATGTTATTCTGCTGCTTACGGCCGATCAGATTGAAGTGATTGTGCTTGAAAAAGCGCATTCGCTGCCGATTGAAATTGCGTTAATAAAAGCGGCGCCTGTGGTTGAAAAATGGGCTCCTGTTATTGCGCACTTACCCATAAAATCAGACATTTCCGCCACCATTAATGCCGGCCCAGCCGTACGTCGTCTGGCACATTCTCTGGGCGTAAACCTGGCTGATGTAGATGGCAGTGAACGTAAATCACGCATCACCAAAACAGACGTTGAACAGTTCGTAAAAAGCGAACTTAGTGCAAAATCAACTGGCACAGGTTTTTGTTTACCAACAATGCCTGCGATTGATTTTAGCAAGTTCGGTGAGACTGAAATTAAACCCTTAAGCAAAATTAAGAAGCTGACCGGCATTAACGTCCACCGCGCTTGGGTAACCATTCCGCATGTCACGCAATTTGATGAAGTTGATATCACCGATTTGGAAGCCTTCAGGAAATCAGAAGCGGCTAATCCTGATTTTAAACTCACCATTCTGGCGTTCGTATGCAAGGTTGTCAGTAAGGCATTGATCGTTTTTCCACAGTTTAATGCCACCCTGGATGCTGCTGGTGAAAACCTGATTTATAAGCGTTATTGTAACATTGGCATCGCGGTGGAAACGCCCAATGGTCTGGTTGTACCTGTGATCAAGGATGTGAACCATCTATCCGTTGGTGACATTGCTCGGGAAATGGCGCGTTTAAGTTGCAAGGCGCGTGACAAAGGCTTGATGCCGGTGGAGATGAGTGGTGGCTGTTTTACTATTTCCAGTTTAGGCGGTATTGGCGGCACGGCCTTTACACCCATAGTTAACAGCCCTGAAGTGGCTATATTGGGGTTATCGCGCGCTAGTGTGAAACCGGTTTATGATAATGGCGTGTTTGTACCGCGCCTGATGTTGCCTCTTTCGCTATCTTATGATCATCGCGTCATTGATGGCGCGGAAGCCGCACGTTTTACGCGGTTTATGAGGGACGCGCTCAGTGATATTCGTCGAATTTTATTATAATTTCAGGATTTAACATGACAAAACAAATGAAAGCAGACCTGGTCGTCATTGGCAGTGGTCCTGGCGGTTATACAGCTGCATTTCGTGCCGCTGATCTTGGCCGGCAGGTTGTATTGGTTGAACGGTTTCCCACGTTGGGTGGCGTGTGTTTAAATGTCGGCTGTATTCCATCCAAAGCGCTACTGCATATTGCTAAAGTGCTTGATGAGACGCATGAGATGGGATCCCAGGGTGTTACTTTTTCCAAGCCAGAGCTGGATAATAAAAAAATGGTTGCTTGGAAAAACGCCGTAGTAACCAAGTTAACAGGTGGTTTAAATGCGTTGGCTAAACAGCGTAAAGTTGAAATTGTCACAGGATGCGCCACGTTTTCCGGCGCAAATCAACTTCAGGTTGAACGTACAGACGGGGTAGTCACCATTGATTTCACCCATGCCATTATTGCCACAGGCAGTGAATCAGTGAATTTGCCATTTATTCCTGAAGACAAACGTATTTTCAGCTCCACCGGCGCACTGGAACTAGCTGATATTAAAGGCAGTTTACTGGTGTTGGGTGGAGGTATCATTGGTCTGGAAATGGCGACCGTATATGCGGCCTTAGGCGTGGATGTGACCGTTGTTGAGTTTATGGATCAGTTGATTCTGAGTGCAGACGCTGATTTGGTCAGTGTATTGCAGAAGCGCATGGTTAAAAAAGGCGTTAAATTCCTGCTTAAAACCAAGGTCACAGGTATGAATGCCAAACAAGACGGTATTCACGTTGCGATGGAAGGGTTACATGCAACGGATAAACCACTCTGCTTTCAACAGGTACTGGTCTGTGTTGGCCGCAGGCCGAATGGAGGTAACATTGGAGCGGATAAAGCAGGTATCAACGTGGATGAACGTGGTTTTATTCCCGTAGACAATCAACTGCGCACGAACGTTCCGCATATTTTTGCTATTGGCGATGTTGTGGGTCAACCCATGCTAGCGCACAAAGCCATTCCTGAGGGTAAAGTTGCGGCTGAGGTAATCTGTGGCATGAAGCATTATTTTGATCCGAAATGCATTGCCAGTGTCGCGTATACTGATCCTGAGTTGGCGTGGGTAGGTCTGACTGAAAAAGAGGCCATCGCTACAAGTATTGCTTATGAAAAAGCAACCTTCCCGTGGGCTGCCAGTGGGCGAGCATTGAGCATGGGGCGTGAAGAAGGCATGACCAAACTGATATTTTGCCCAGATAGCAAACGTATTTTAGGCGCCGGTATTATCGGTGTTAATGCCGGTGAGTTGATTGCAGAAACAGCATTGGCCATAGAAATGTGCTGTGATGTTGAAGACATCGCGTTGACCATTCACCCACATCCAACGCTGAGTGAAACAATTGCACAGGCGGCGGAGATGTTTGAAGGAACGATTACGGATTTGTATATTCCGAAAAAGAAGACGTGATAAGGATAGCCATGCCCAATCCCTTACATCCCTATTACCTCCAACAAATGGGTATCGAAACCTGGCTAATGCGACAGCCAGTCACGTTTCCTGAACCACAGCTCATAAAACTAATGATTCTTGGCGATGCCTTGGATACAGATAATAAAGCAGCGAGCTTACTCAATAAAATGCTGAGTAGCATCGACTTATCGCCTGAAGAAATTTGTATAAAATCCAGCTTAACCGATGACTTAATCCAGCAAATCACCACTAAATGCCCACAATTACTGCTGGCACTCGGCAACACCGCAATCCAATTTCTGTTGAATGACGCCAGTCCACTTAACGAACTACGCAGTAAAACGCATGACTATCAAGGCCAAGCATTTGTTGTGAGTTATCACCCAACCGATTTATTACAACAGCCTGCCGATAAAAAATACGCCTACCAAGACTTGTTGTACATACAAAAAATTCTCGCCCAGAAAGCGTGCTAGAATTGCGAGCGTATACGTTAATTGAATTATTACTAAGCCTAGCAATAGTATCCATCATGCTGCTTTTTAGTATTCCCGCGCTCTATTCGCTGCATCAAAAAAACCAGGTCCAAGTCATACAAGACGACATCAAAAGCGCAATACGTTTTGGCACGTCTGAGGCATTAATCAGTGGCAATAACCTGATTCTCACACCGCTGAAAAATTCTAACGACTGGTCCGACGGCATACTACTTTTTGTCGATAATACAAAACACCGCTATACGCCGGATGTCAAGCTGTTGCGTGAATGGCGCTGGCAATCACCCAATGTACGCGTTATTTGGCAAGGATTTCAATCGAATAATTACTTGCTATTTTCCAGCGATATTAGCCAAAATGCCATGAATGGGTATTTTGAAATCAGCAGTAAGACACAACAACCGGTGAAATTAGTGATTAACAGGCTGGGTAGGGTTAGATTAGCGCAATCCACATCAACAACCCATACAAGCTATTCGTAGAGAATGCACGTAAACACTTTGCAGGCTTTCGATTGCGAATAAGCCACTGTTGATAAATTAATACCATCGCGGCAAGCAGCCAAAAAGCATAAAACCACAATGAATAATGTTGTGTCAGTGCTAAACCTATCCATAATCCAGACAAGAAAACCTGCAATAATAAAATAATCAAACAGTCAAAGTGTGCAAATAAAATCGCCGTAGATTTCACCCCAATACGTAAATCATCGGCGCGATCAACCATGGCATAGATCGTGTCATAAGCGACTATCCAGACGAAATTAAGAATGAATAACAAGAGCATGGTTGAATTGGGCGTCACGCCGGAGGCGGCATAGGCCATGGGAATACCCATAGAAAAAGTGAGTCCCAGTACTAGTTGAGGAGCTTGTAAAAATCGTTTGCAAAAAGGGTAGAGTATTGTCAGTAGCAGCGCTGGCAATGCGTAATAAAAACAGATAAGCGGTAACTGTATCAAAACGCAAAGGGCTACAAATAACAACAAAAACAAGGTAAGGACAGCTTCAGGTAAACTGACTTCACCCGTGGTTAACGGACGCATTTTTGTACGGCTTACGTGTATATCGATGTGCCTGTCAGCAATATCATTCATGACACAGCCGGCCGCTCGCATAAAAATGGTGCCCAGTAATAAGTATAAAATTAAATTAAGTGGTGGCACGCCGTGATTGGCAATCCATAATGCCCACGCCGTCGGCAGCCACAACAGCGCGATGCCGGCGGGTTTATGAAAACGCATTAATCGTAAATAGGCATACACCTTCATGTTTGATATCTTAATAATCCAGGCAGCAAAATTTCAACCAAATAAAAGGCGCTTTTGTCGTTAACCACGAACTCAGACAAACGCACCCATAACGCGGATGCATCCTGATGCAATGACTCACTTAACCACTGATATTCCATGGATGAAGGGAAAATCTCATACTGTGTAAACGATGCCCGTTTGATGTCCGTGCCATTAAATATCAACTGACCCAGGGGTTCATCTTTCAAGCGATCAAACAAACGCGTATTTGCCAGGTAGGTGCTATCAGGTAAAATCGTTCGCGCATACCAGCAAGGGGAATCAAATGCCCACATGATGATTTCGCGATGCAAGACGTGGGTATTTTTTAATTTGAGTTTGTATAAATCCCAAGCGTCTGATTGTTCCCAACGTTGGTCATAAATTTCTAGACGCGCCTCACCGGCAATGGTTTTTAGTTTTTGAGTTAATGATTGTTCATGAACAAGCCACGGACGGAGTAGTGTCGGCATGTGTGTCATTCAAGCACACGTCATTTTGCTTAGAAACTCGCCGAAATGGGGTTTGCCCTGTTCCCCTCCCAAATAATGGCGGAGTCGCTCCAAGGCTTGCGCATACTCGTCTGGATTGATAACACCGCGCATGAGTTCAAAACGCAGATAAACACAATAGGTATTGAGAACATCCGTTTCACAATAATTGCGGATCCCACTGATATTGCCTGCCTGATATTCTCCCCATACCTTAGCTCCACTCATTCCCATTTTGCCAGGAAAGCCCAGCATGCTCGCAATATCATCCAACGGCGCAAAGGCTTTATTTTGATAAGCAGCCAACACATCCATCAGATCAAGATGCCGATAGTGAAAGCGGTTGAGGTAATTATTAAAACGAAAATTATGTTGATTTTCCCCTGATTCCCAATAGGTTGGGGCGGATATGCCGTGTAACAGCGCACGGTAATGCAACACAGGTAAATCAAACCCACTGCCATTCCAGCTCACTAGGGTTGGTGTGTGTTTATCAATGCCTGCGAAAAATCGCTGAATTAACGCTTTCTCATCCGATTGCTTCTCGCCTAAAGACCACACCTTAAATTGCGAGCCATGACTCAGAATCAAGGATATGGCAATGACTTTTTGTAAATAATGCGGCAAAAAATCGTTACCCACTTTGGCGCGACGCATTGTAAAAAGCGCCGTGGCGGTGTCTTCATCTGACAGACCATCCAGATTATACAACGTGCGCCCGGCCTCAACGTCGGGTATTGTTTCGATATCAAAAACTAAAATAGACATGTTTATAGTGCACAAAATTACAGATTGATACAAGAATAACAATAAAGGAGGGGCGCCCGCAAGGAGCGCGCTTAGACAAGTATGTTATACTTAAATCAAAAGTTTATTTTTGGAGTAATGATGACTACAGTAACGGATATATTAGTCGAAATGTCAGGCGATAGGCTTGCATTGACAAACAAGGTGAAGGCACATCCCTTTGATTATAAAGACCTCATTGGCAAAATGAAATCAACGCCCATTGATTCAATGACTGATCAAATCAATGAACTGCTTGATAAACTGGCCATCTCCCCGGCACAACAGGGCCGTTTTAAGGGGGCCTCAATCAGTATTTATGATTTCATTATAGAATTGAAGGATTTGCTCAAGCCCACAGATCCGCTAAATGATTTAGTTGTTGAGCTGAATCAGGCCAACGATCTCTCTAGTTTCGCGCCTTGGCGGCGAAATGTTATTATTGGTGTCTGGTCTGGAGTAGTTATTTTGGCGTTGTTCATGGCGGAAGGCCTGTCGACTATTGAGCGTTTGGTGTCGGGAGCCGCCCTGATTCCAATTATTAGTATGATATACGCCTTGCTCGTTACGATACAGACCTTGTTTCCCCGTTTTCTTACCTCGGCGGTATTGCCTGTTGCGGCGGAAACAGACTCATTCTGGAAGCGTTTCAAACAAAATTTTTTTACTTTATCAAGTAATTTACTGAAGGTAACCACTTATATTCTGGTGCTCGCTGCGGCATCAACAGCGCCAGTTATTGCTACCTTGTTTGTTGTTGTCTCCATCATGCTCGTGTACCAAGAGCTCTGGGCGCTTTATCATCATGAATTAAAAAAATCACTCACGGCGGACAACACCCCCTCGATGCAGCTTAATGCAGAACAGCTTAACGCCCGTTATCAAACAGAGCATATCCGACGTAAACGTGAAATCATGATTAATATCGTTGTTTCAGCTGCTTTGACGCTACTGGTTGTAGCCTGGTCTTTTGTGCCTGGCGGTATTTTGGTGACAATACCCGTTATTGCATGCATGGGGCTGGTCTATCTGGCTAAAAGCAAGGCAACTCAAAGAAATGCGCAAACTGCCAAAGAGCAGTTGAATGACCGCTTTAATAGGTTGGAATTGAAGTATAATGATGTTATATATGAAAATATCCCTGCTCCCAACTCAACTCAAGCTATACTCAAATCAAACATTGGTTCCCACAATATTAATCCTGTTGCGAACCCAATCCCTGCAATCGTTGCAGAGAGTCACAAAGCGCCACCATTCGTAAGCAAGGTAGGTGATAAAGCTGTCCAAATGCGGCATGATGAAGCCTTGCAAGCAGAACTTGCTTTAATTAAGGAAACCCGGCGCAAGTGTTATGATGAGCCGAATTCTGCGAGCAATCCTATTGATAATAAAGAAGCTGGAACATGAAAAAACAAGATTTTAATTTTACATTACCCCCTGAGTTGATTGCGCAATACCCCTTGCCAAATCGCAGTGACTCCCGCTTATTGACATATTCGCGTGAAACTGAGCGTTGTGAACACCGTGCGTTTCGGGACTTGGCGGACTTTTTTGAAGCAGGCGATCTTCTGGTAATGAATGATAGCCGTGTTATTCCGGCCCGCTTATATGGTCATAAAGCCAGTGGTGGCCATGTTGAGATGCTGGTTGAGCGCGTTATGGAGAATGGTGAATTTTTAGCTCATATCAAAGCCAGCAAGTCGCCAAAGCCAGGCGCTGTGATTCATTTAGATAACAAATGGTCTGTTAGTGTTCTAGGCCGGCAAGATGATTTATATCATTGCCATCTTGCGGGTGATTTGGATATGATGTTGCACGAGATTGGTCATGTGCCGTTGCCGCCTTATATAACGAGAACGGATGAGCCCATGGATTTAAACCGTTATCAAACGGTTTATGCGCGGCATAAGGGTTCGGTTGCAGCCCCCACGGCAGGCTTGCATTTTGATGATGCCGTGCTAACGAGCCTGAATGCGCGTGGCGTTGCAATTGCTTATGTAACGCTCCATGTTGGCGCTGGAACGTTTCGTCCAGTACGACGTGATGACATCAACGATCACAAGATGCATTCTGAACGGTTTACAGTGACAAAGCCATTGTGTGAAGCCGTCAATGCGGCACATGCGGCTGGAAATCGCGTGATAGCGGTGGGAACCACGACATTGCGTAGTTTGGAAAGTGCGGCCATTGATGGTGAATTGCGTGCGTGCAACCGTGATACCGATATTTTTATAACGCCAGGCTTTCAATTCAAAGTTTGCGATGGCTTGATCACTAATTTTCATTTGCCAGAATCAACCTTGTTGATGTTGGTTTCGGCATTTATTGGTCATGCGCAAGCCATGGCACTTTACCGTGAAGCCATTGAAAAGAGGTACCGATTTTTTAGTTATGGTGATGCGAGTTTGTTGTTATGACGGGTGGATCTATAAAAAAAGAAAATCAAGACAGTACCTTTGTTCCCATACTGACAACGGCAGCGGGTCGTTGCCTTACTTTGGTAAACTGGCAAGAAGTCGGCATCAAAATGGCGGCATACGATTTATCTGCATTGCTGATGAAACCGGGGTTTGATTTATTAAGTGCACTACCTGATTTGGCAACCTACGTTGGTTGGCAGGGCGATGTGGTTTTGAATGCATCCATGCCAGCGATGGATCGGGCAGGGGGGTATACACTTCGTTCTGAATACGATGGTAGCCGTCGGCGTTATACTTTGGTTGATATTTTAGCGCTCATTAGGCAATTAAAACCACAACAGGTTATTTTACCGCTGGCTTTTAGTCATCAGGATAAATCGGCGTGGCGAGAACTGCCTGATTCAGTGTTGGCTTTTCTTCCGGCTGGTGAGCTGCCAGAACAAACTAGCAGCGCCTATGGTGTTTATTTCCATCATGAAGCAGGTGCTTCGTTTTCAACGTTGCTACAACGGATCCGGAAACATGAAGGTATTCCTTGTTATGTTGATGGCGAACTGAGTCTATCTATGATGCAATTGCTGGGCACGCTTGGCGTGCACTATACGGCATCCAATCTTCCGGCTCGTGATGCCTGTCTTGGGGTGGTTTATTGTATGGGCGGGGCGTTTTCGTTAACGGATGATACACAACGTCTGGATTTTGGTGTTATCGATGCGCAATGCCATTGTCCAACGTGTGAACAACAGTTAACCCGAGCGTATCTACATCACCTGTTTGAGCATGCGCCATTGTTATGTCAGCGATTTTTAATTCAGCATAATGTGGCTGTGGTTCGATCTAAATTAACTTACTCATTTACGTCAGCTTCAAATACCGATATCATGTAACGCAAACATACTTGGAGATTAACATGGAATTTATTGGTAGTGCTCTTGGCGCTGGTGTAACAGCTGTGCCTGCACAGGCTGATGGAACGTATTCATTGGTTATGATCGTAGCCATTTTTGTATTATTTTATTTTATGTTGATTCGACCACAAAACAAACGAGCGAAGGAACACCGTGAATTGGTAACTAAATTGAAAAAGGGCGATGAAGTGGTTACATCCGGTGGCGTGCTGGCTAAAGTGGTGAGTATTGATGAACAATACATCAAGGTGAGCATTGCCGAAGGGGTTGAAATCAGTTTGCAGCGCAGTGCCGTGAGCACAGTTTTACCTAAAGGTACCCTTAAATCCTTGTAAGCGAGTCATACGGACATGCAAAATAAATTTTCACTACGGAAAAACGTACTGCTTGTTGTGATTGCAGTCATTGGGTTGGTATATTTCCTTCCCAATTTATACAGCGAAGATCCCGTTTTACAAATTTCATCGCAGGCAGCCGTTACACCACAAGCGATGGAAGATCATGTCCGCGCATTGCTGGATGCCGGTAAAATCAAATACCGTAACCTGTTGCTAAGCGATGAAGGGCTTGAGGTTCGTTTCGCGTCAACAGACACGCAATTAGCGGCACGAGATGTCATTAAAAACGGTCTAGGCGAACACTATACGGTTGCACTGAATCTGGCCCCCGCAACGCCCGCCTGGTTGAGAGTGCTGCATGCTGAACCCATGAAGCAAGGGTTAGACTTGCGCGGTGGGGTGCATTTCCTTCTGGAAGTGGATATTGACAGCGTTCTCAACCGACGCTATGAGGGCATGACCAAAAATATTGGACAGGATTTGCGTGAAGCCAATATCCGTTATGCGGGCATACGTTATATTGTGAACAAGGGTATTGATGTGCGTTTTCGCACCACTGAGACAAGGGATGAAGCGCTGGCGGCGCTTGAACAGAAAAATCCTGGTCTAGGATATGAAAAATTGAAAGACGGCCTTTCGTTGATGGCATCCTTGTCATCTGCTGAATTAAATACCATTCGTCAGAACACCATTGAACAAACCATGAGTATTTTGCGTAAGCGTGTGAATGAGCTGGGCGTGGGAGAGGCTATTGTTCAGCAGCAGGGCGCTACGCGAGTTTCGGTAGACTTGCCGGGCATTCAAGATGCGGCTCGTGCCAAACAAATTTTAGGCGGAACTGCCACCCTGCAATTTCATATGGTAGATGCGGAAAATGACCCGGAAATAGCTAAAAAAACCGGAGCAGTGCCCATTAGCAGCAAGCTGTATATGATGGACAATCATCCGATACTGCTGAAACGCCAAGTGGTTTTAAGTGGTGATTCCATTACCAGTGCGGTTTCAAGCATTGATCAGCAATCAGCAACACCGGATGTGCAAATTCAATTGGGTGGTGGTGGTGAGTCTTTTTTTACCAAAGTAACGCGTGAAAATGTTGGTAAGCGCATGGCGATTGTTTATGTTGAAAGCAAAACAACCTTGCATACAGTCAATGGTAAAACAGAACGGATTACACAACGAGAAGAGCGTGTTATCAGTGCGCCGGTCATTCAAAGTGCATTGGGTAATAATTTTCAAATCACAGGGTTAAGCGATGCCAAAGAGGCCAGTGATTTAGCACTCTTGTTGCGCGCCGGTGCATTGCCTGCAGCGATCTACCCGATCGAGGAGCGTACCGTTGGCCCTACACTTGGGAAAGAAAATATTCAACGCGGTATGATTTCCTTGGGCGTTGGTATGGGGTTAATTTTTGTGATGATGCTTGTGTATTATCGCTTTTTTGGCTTGGTTGCAAATACAGCACTTGTCCTTAACCTTGTACTGCTGTGTGCATTGCTGTCGATTATTGGTGCAACACTAACCTTGCCAGGCATTGCGGGTATTGTCCTGACGGTGGGTATGGCAGTTGATGCCAACGTGCTTATTTACGAACGCATACGTGAAGAATTGCGGCATGGTCTGTCGGTGCAAGCGGCTATTTATGCGGGCTATGAACGTGCATTTGCCACGATTCTTGATGCCAACATTACCACACTGATTGTGGGTGTCGTGTTGTTTTCTGTAGGCACAGGGCCTGTGCGTGGATTTGCCGTGACATTATCTTTAGGCTTACTGACATCCATGCTCACAGGCGTTACCTACACACGCGCCATCGTTAATGCGGTCTATGGTGGTCGAAATGTAAAGAAGTTATCAATCGGTATATGAGGCGAGGCTTAGATGGAATTTTTTAATCCAAATTCAAACGTGGACTTTATGGGCGCTCGCAAATGGACCGCCCTGTTATCTGTAACCATTTTTCTGGTCTCCATTACTGCCCTGTTTGTGAACGGTTTGAAATGGGGTCTGGATTTTACGGGTGGAACGCAGATTCAGGTTGCCTACACGCAAGTGGCTGACCTACCCGCCATACGTGATAGTTTATATAAAATCGGGTTTAAAGAAGCGCAGGTCATCAGTTATGGCACGTCCAAAGATGTTTTAATCAGTATTGCGCCAAGAACCAATATGGATCAAGGTGCACTGGTTGAGCAGGTAATGGATGTATTGCCCGGCGCTGTTAAGCAACGCGTTGAGTTTGTTGGTCCGCAAGTAGGCGAAGAGTTGGCAACCAAGGGCGCGTTGGCTATCATCGTCGCCTTACTGGCAACCATGATTTATATTGCCATGCGTTTTGAGTACCGTCTCGCATTTAGTTCGGCCGTTGCGCTAATTCACGATCCGGTTCTGATTCTCGGTGTGTTCGCCATGTTTCACATTGAATTTGATTTGAAGTCATTGGCAGGCTTGCTCGCTGTGATTGGCTATTCATTAAACGATACGATAGTTGTTTTTGACCGGGTGCGTGAAAATTTCATTAAAATTCGTCGCGCTACCTCGGTAGAAATCATGAATACCTCGATTAATCAAACGTTGTCCAGAACCATCATGACCTCGGTTTTGACGCTGTTCGTGGTTGTATCCCTGTTTGTATATGGTGGTGCGGATATTCACGGATTTGCGCTGGCATTGATTATCGGCATTATTGTGGGAACGTATTCATCCATTTACGTTGCAGGTGCGTTGGCTGTGGAGATGGGACTGGATCGATGCGACTTTCTGCCGTCTCAGCGTAAGGAAATTGATGAAAAGCCGTAAATAATTCCCTCATCCGTCACTGCGTGACACCTTCTCCCGTAATCGGGAGAAGGAATGTTCTGATTACATCATCAATCTGTCAATTCTCGCTGCACAAATAAAATCATTATGCGACAGCCCTTTCAGCGCATGGGTTGAAAACCGTACATGGCAATAATTATAGCCAACATCAAGATCCGGGTGATGATTTTCAGCATTGGCTATCCAGGCGATGGCATTAACAAACGCCATGGTTTCATAGAAATTTTTAAACGAAAATGATTTCTGAATTTCTGTCGACTCCTTCTGTACGCACCAGCCTTCTACCAGTTGTGGCATTAAATTTGTCACTTGTACCGCCGTTAAAGCGACTCCATTGCCTTCACAGGCTTCGCAATGTTTACTGCTTAAATCATTTTTCATGCTGTAGTTCCTCCGCTAATGTTTCAAGAAAACGCGTATTTTGAACATCCGTCCCGATGGTTATCCGTAAATACTGATTTAAACCATACGGATGCAGGGGTCGAACAATGATGCCATAGTCTAACAATCCTTGGTAGATGGGCAGGCTGTCAGTGTTGCAATTAAAGGTAATAAAATTTCCAGCCGACGGTATAGGTGTTAACCCCATGGCCTTTAATCCGTGTTGTACTTGTTTTAATCCAAGCTGTGTCATCTGCACGGTTTGATTGATGAAATCCGTATCATGCAGTGCTGCACTGGCGGCTGTCAATGCCGCAATATTGACAACAAAAGGCAATTGGATACGGTACAGCAGGGCGGTAATCTGCGGGTGTGCTATGGCATAGCCAAGACGTAACCCCGCTAAGCCATAAGCTTTTGAAAATGTACGTGTAATAACCAAGTTGGAATGTTTTTTTAATAAGTCTATCGAGTATGCTTTATCTGGATGAGTGACATACTCGTAGTAGGCTTCATCCAGCACAAGAATGGTTGTTTCAGGAATGTGTTCTAATATACGCGTGATATCATCCCTGTCAATTAACAATCCGGTGGGATTATTGGGGTTTGCTATAAAAATTAAAGCTGTCTTTTCATTACAGGCATAAATCATAGCATCAATATCAACCACCCAATCTGATGTGACGCCTGTGCTAACAACCGGAATCCCCAGCGTTTTGGCCTGAATAGCAAAGGAGCTAAATGCCAAGTCATGCGTTAATATATGTTTGTTATTGTGCAAGGCAAAACATACGAGAAGTGAACAAAACAGTGAATCCGAACCGTTGCCCAAGGTCAGGGTATTTTTGTCTACACCCAGTTTATTGGCTAGCTCTTGCCGTAAAGGATGATTAATTGACATCGGATAGGTTGCCATTTTATGGCCTGTCAGATTAGCTAAAGCTTTTCTGACAAGGGGGCTGCATCCCATAGCATTTTCATTGCTGGCCAGCTTGATGATATCCGTCAAGCCTCGTTCCTGCGCCAATTCATTGGATGATTTGCCCGGAACATAGGGTTTGAGATTACGAATTCCAGCATGCGGCAGTAGCTCATAATCACAAGGCATGTTTCGCTCCAAATATTAATGAATGAATACCCGCGAGCTATCGTTACCTAATATCAGGCTTAACCTGCGCGTTTGGCGATGCGATGTTCTCATCCTGTTTTGTCTCTGTTTGTAACGGCGCAGAGGGGGAAATAGCATTCTTTAACCAATTTATAAATTGATCAATAAGATTTTCAAGGTAGTCATATATTTCAGCAGCAAAAGACATGGAGTTAATTAAATCAGGATATCTTGCGAGTTCACATTGCAGGTCTTTGGTGACTGGAAGCAGTGCTAGCACATGAAAGGGTATATCCTGTTTCTTTTTTTGATTAATGGCATTTTCGATACGGTTTAATTGCGAAATCATGTTATGTGCTGCGCATATTAATCCGCCAATTTCATAAAATAATTTTGATTCGCCAGTTAGTTGTCCAGGGCCATCATTTTTATTTAATTCGGTGCCAGTATTAATATATAGTTGCTCGCGATTTTCTATTAGCTTTCCAGAAAGATCCCATTCCTGAAAAGTATACATTTTTTTAATAAACTTAGACGGACATACATCGAGAAAGTATGCGGGCACGTTCTCTGGTGCAAACGGTTGAAGAGATTGGGCATTACGTACTGCCTTGTCAATTACGTTCTCGAGTGGCACGATTATACGCTTTTTAAGGTAGTCTCGCGCTGATTCTATAAATAACCCTAATTCTCGTATATTTGTATCAGATAACTTAAAATCGTCGACATTACTAAAGCTTATACCCTTGAAGCTCCCACGCAAGGTTCCAGCCATCTTAATTTTACTCGACTTGTAGACTATAGGTGTTATTTTAGGCATTATTTTCTCCTCAAATGTAGTCTCACTAAAAATGTAGCACATTTTTTTGGAATACACAAGCACACAACCTTGCCTGTGATATTTTTACAGTATGCGCATTATTTAATTTTATCTTAAGAATTATGTAGTATAATAAAACAAAATGTAATAAACATGGGTGAAATTAATCATGACCAACACTTTAAATTTAAAATATTCAAAAATGGATCTAGGTTTCTTTTCAGGAATAGCTGTTGTTAATAAGGTAATGCAAGAATTTAAAGGCGAAGATTCCCTTGCTGTATTTAATATAGACCATGAAACCGAAATTGGCCGAGGCTTATCCTATGCATTATTCCCGGAATTACGGAGGGATGTAATCGATGGAGGGCAAGTAACTATTGAGTCCTTTAGGCGCGCCTTAACTACAAGAGGCGTTAGTGACATTGACTTTCAAAATAAAGTTCTTTGTATGATCCTACAAAATAAAGCAGGAATTCAATTTCCATTGATTGGTATCATCGATATATTGTTTCATGATAATGGTCATCAGCTTGTAAGGAATGCATCATACGAATTAAGCCTTGAAGTAAATAGCGAGTATGATTTAACTTTAGTTTTCAAAGGTACTTGGGATTTATATAATACGGAACCTAAGGAGCCCGCAATTTCAGTCAGTGCAAGTGTTAATATTACTCCAGATATGGTAGCAATAACTGATTTCAATATGACTAAAATATCAGATAGTCCAGAAGCCAATGCGGCTTATAACTTTCTTGAAAATAATCAGCAAAATATTCTAGAAAAAATTCTATCGTACATTAAACGATTCTTTGGTTTTAATAGTGAACTCAGACTAGAAGAAACCAATGATGGGGATGTTTCTTGGACAGATGGATCAAAATAAACGCCGCCTTTAACGCGCAGAAACGAAAGGTTTTTAGTTTGGTGGTGTCCCAGGCAGGATTTGAGCCTGCGACCTGCCCCTTAGGAGGGGCAAGGTATGTTGTTTGGTGATGTCCGGTAAAGTCCGTTGTCATTTGTAAAATATAGTGTTTATCCTATTGATTTGTCCAGTACTGTCCGTTAGAATCCATTGATGACCAACCATTTGGCTATACCAGTGGCTATACCAAAAAATAACGGGATTATGGTATGAACAAAAAACTTTCTGAAAACAAACTGACCATTCGTAACAGTACAGCGGAGTTTCTGATTTTTACGCAGCAGGCGGGTGAGAGCGGTATTGAAGTGCATTATGAAGATGGGTCTATTTGGTTAACTCAAAAATTGATGGCGGAATTGTTTGATGTTGATGTCCGTACGATAAGCGAGCATCTAAAAAATATTTATTCTAACGCTGAATTGCAAGAAGAGGCAGTTATCCGGAAATTCCGGATAACTGCCAATGATGGTAAAAACTACAATACTCAGTTTTATAACCTGGATGCAATCATATCCGTGGGTTACCGTGTCAACTCCAAGCGTGCAACGCAATTCCGTCAATGGGCAACCCAAGTTTTAAAAGAATTTGCAATCAAGGGCTTTGTTTTGGACAAAAAACGACTTGAGAATGGTAGTTTTCTTGGCGAAGACTATTTTGAACAATTGCTGGCAGAAATTCGGGAAATCCGTCTCAGTGAGCGTCGTTTCTACCAAAAAATCACGGACATTTACACAACCAGTGTTGATTACAATAAAACTGCGCCAACTACGCGTGATTTTTTCGCGAAAGTGCAAAATAAACTGCATTATGCGATCCATGGGCATACTGCGTCAGAGCTCGTGTTTCAACGTGCTGACAGTAACAACCCCCATATGGGGCTCACGAGTTGGAACAACAGCCCAAATGGTAAAATTCTTAAGACCGATGTGTCTGTTGCAAAAAACTACCTAATAGCAGACGAATTAGATTCTCTTGGGCGTATCGTCAATGCTTATTTAGAATTAGCAGAAGATCGTGCTAAACGTAAAATTCCGATGACAATGGAAGACTGGGCTAAACGATTAGACAAATTTATTGAGTTTGATGAACGTGATGTATTACAAAATGCCGGAAAAATTAGCGCAAAAATCGCCAAAGATCATGCTGAAAGTGAGTTTGAGAAATATCGTATCGTCCAAGACCGCCTTTTTGAATCTGATTTTGATAGAGAAATTAAGGCGATTACAGAAGACAGGAGTGAATATAGATGAGCTCAGATAACAAAACACCGGCAGTAACTAGGACTACTGAACGTAAACAACGTGGGCGAATCGATCGTAGTGTGATGTTCCCTGTTGCGCCACCAAAAGTTGAGTTACCCGCAGAGTATTCGGATTGGCTGGCTGATCTCAAGCAGCGCATTCAAAGCGAGCGGCTGCGCATTGTATTAGCCAGTAATGCAGCGATGGTTTTGTTATATTGGGACATTGGTCAACGTATTCTTGAAAAACAACAAGTACAAGGGTGGGGTGCAAGAATCATTGACCGGTTATCTTGTGACCTGCATGAACAGTTTCCCGAAATGAAGGGGTTTTCTCCACGCAACCTTAAATACATGAGAGCTTTTGCAGCTGCCTGGCCTGAACGTGAAATTGTGCAACGCCACGTTGCACAATTGTCATGGCGCCATAATATTGCGTTATTGGAAAAGTTGAAAGCGACAGAAGAGCGTCTTTGGTATGCCATGAAAGCCTATGAGCACGGATGGTCGCATAATATTTTAGGCATGCAAATTGAAACACGGGCCCATCTACGCTTTGGGAAAGCACAAAATAATTTCCTCACCACGCTGCCACCAGCAGATTCAGATTATGCCATACAAGTATTTAAAGATCCCTACTTATTCGATTTTCTTGGTACAGACGCACCGCGACTGGAGGCTGAGTTAGAGCGCGGATTGATGGCTCACGTTCAGAAATTCCTGCTTGAACTCGGTCAAGGGTTTGCCTTTGTCGGTCAGCAGGTGCATTTGCAGTTAGGCGATCAAGATTTTTACCTTGATTTGCTGTTTTATCATATCAAATTGCGTTGTTACGTTGTGATTGAATTAAAAGCACGTAAATTTGAAATTGGTGATGGCGCTCAATTGGGTATGTACATGCATGCCGTGGACAAGCTTCTATGTCAGGCAGATGATAAACCAACACTGGGTTTGCTATTGGTACGCGAAAAAAATCGTGTTCTGGTTGAATATGCGTTGAGGGATACCAACAGCCCGATTACCGTAGCCGAATGGGAAACCCAGTTCACACAATCATTGCCAGACAATTTAAAAGGAAGTCTGCCCAGTATTGAAGAAATTGAAGCGGAATTCAGCGGTGATTTTGATCAAGTTTCTGGTGAGACATGGGAAAATTAAACGCAAAGCTTATTGAGCACGCAAAACCGAAAGAAAAGGAATATCGATTGCCTGACGGAGAGGGGCTTTTTCTCCGCATTCGTCCAAGTGGATCAAAAAGCTGGTTATTCTGCTTTCGTTTGGGACGTGATCGAGCGTGGCTGCAAATGACGCTGGGCTCATTACAGGATTATTCGTTAAAAGAATCACGAGACAAATTAAAAGCATTGCGAGCATTAGTTGCAGAAGGCATTGATCCAAGAAATGCTCGAGCAGCGGCTATTGCTGAAAATGCACAAGCTATTAACATGCAGGTATTATTTGATACTTGGATTGAATTTGAAAAAACAACCAAACGCGTCACCCCCACATGGATTAAACGCCATGAAGATCGTTGGCGGATTCATTTACAAGCGGCACTTAGCAATATATTGGCACGAGATGTCACGCGTGCGCATTTATCAACGGCACTGGATGCCATGACCCGCAAGGGAATAAAAGAGGAAACCCGTAAAGCCTTGTCCACGCTTAATTTGATGATGGATTACGGACTGACGCGTTACTTCATCGATCAGAACCCAGCCCGCCTGTTAAAGCCAAAAGATTTTGCAGCCACCGCCGGTAGGCCGCGTGATCGTGTATTGTCGTTAGCTGAATTACGTAAGCTGTGGCTAGCATTGGATCAGGCCAGTAACCCTACTCAAACAGCAGAAAATATATCAGCCATGTCAATAATTACCACCAGTGCAATCAAACTGCTGATACTTACTGGCGCACGCCGTGGTGAAGTGGCTGCTATGCGCTGGGATGAGCTTGATGGAGATCTCTGGCAATTACCCCCAGAGAGAACTAAAAATCGCCAGTCACATACCATCTATCTTTCTCCTCTAGCGATTGAAATTATCCAGACCCTGAAACACATAACGGGCAACTCATCGTTTGTGTTTGATACAGGTAATTACACAGCAGGGGGGGCATATTCATGCGGATACCCTGACTGGCGTAATTGCTCGCTTACGAGGCACGGCCAAAGGGTCGAAAAAGAAGATGGGCACTGATGCCCCATTGGCTGATATGAAGCCTTTTAGCGTACATGACATACGTAGGTCAAATGCCACGGCCTGGGGAGAGCATTTGAAAACAGAACCACATGTCATTGAAAAAATGCTGAATCATCAGCCATTAAATAAACTGGTTGCTACCTATCAACGTGCCGTTTATGCCGATGAGCAGAAAAAAGCATGGCTGGCTTGGGGAAGTATCGTTGATCACCAGATAGCGAACGACCCATGTAATGTTGTGCAACTAATAGCGAGCGGGAAATGATGCTTATGCGAAGGGTCTTAAGAAATCGGTTCAAAGTCTATTTAAGCTTCTTGAGACAGGATCTCAATAAAATACCTTCCATAATTCTTAGGCTTTTACTTCCTCTTGGTTGGTTAAATCGATTGTGATCAGAAATAAATGCCACAATTAAAATGTAAGTTATACTGCCCTGAATTATCAAATTGTATAGCTCCCCCATCTTTAACTTTCATTTCAAGTTCTTCTACACGAACCCAACTATCACTAGAATCATAATAGAATTTATAATTTATAACTTGACGTCGAATAGTGTACGAGTGAATAATATATGTGCATTGAGAAGGGTTTTCTTCACATATTCCGTAAGGTTGCCGAGAGTCGAATAGCCCTCTTTCTGCAAATACCGCACAATTTAACCTCAAAGATCCCTTGGAATTTACTGTAGGAGTATAGGCTGATGAATCTTTGTTTAGGCGCATTGAAAATGCTTTTAGCTCTTCTGCCCACGCGTTCACACTCAACATTACCATTACTATTGCTAGTATCTTCTTCATTTTATTTCCTCTTCAACTGTCATATCAAAAACGGCCTCTAAATCATCCTTTAGATTGACCTCTATTTCCTACTCCTTTCCTTCTCATGCGCTAACGTCTTCAACGATGACCGTACCCTGATAACTGAGGCCGCGATCATCTTCCCCGCTGACAAGCAATGCACGCCAGAATGCGGATTTGCTGCACGATGTCCTGGAACAAATATGCCATTTCTTCTGAAATAGGGGCGGACACTATGCGTGGAACCATAACTGGATATTTTTGGTCCACGGTAACTATAACGATAGGCAAATGAAGAGCTGCTAAATTGGATAAGAAAAACTAATGCACTGAATAACAATACTTTTAATTTCATTGGTGACCTCTAATTTTAGTAAATGAAACCTAAAACAGTCGCTGCCGATTTATTATTGTTATTGTCGAGTTGACTTTATTATTTGATAAAACTCGCGGGATTAACTATTCGCTTAGCATGGGGGACTGTTCGCACACCCCGCAATGATCTTATTTTGACCACAGGAGGGTATACTAAGGACTCTTTAGTATCTTGTCAAGCAAAAAACTAAGAATCTCTTAGCTTGGATGTAATTAATTTAAGCAGGCTAAGACGTATGGCTAAGTCGCCTTTACCAAAACGATTAAAAGAAGCACGCATTGCCGCTAAGATCTCACAGAGACAGCTAGGCATTGTATCTGGTATTGATGAATTTTCAGCAAGTCCGAGAATCAACCAATATGAAACTGGTAAACACACGCCTGACTTTTTAACCCTGAAGAGAATTGCTGATGTGTTATCAGTGCCAACCGCATATTTTTATGCAGAAGATGATAATCTGGCGACCATTATCAAATCATTTCACCACCTTGAACCATCGGCACAGATAGCGTTACTTTCTTGCAGTGATGGAGAGTAATAATTGATTTGGCTATACCTGTGGCTATACCTGATTAGAAACGCACTCTATACAAACGATCTCTGTTGGCGCTAACCCATTGATTTAACTGGTGTCCCAGGCAGGATTTGAACCTGCGACCTGCCCCTTAGGAGGGGGCCGCGCTATCCAGCTGCGCCACTGGGACTTTTTTGATGTTCTGCCATCAGCAGAAGAGGGCAAGTCTACCGTTCCCTAGTACAAATGGCAACAGATTGAAAGTCACATCCCAACATAATTCGGTCCACCACCGCCTTCAGGTGCGCTCCAGATGATGTTTTGACGTGGATCCTTAATATCACAAGCTTTACAATGAATGCAGTTTTGTGCGTTGATTTGCAGTTTAGGACCCGCTGGAGCCTGTATTATTTCATAAACACCGGCAGGGCAGTAGCGCGTTTCTGGTGAAGCGTATTTTTGATAGTTGACAACTATCGCTAATGATTTATTTCGCAGCTTGAGATGAGGCGGTTGATTGTCTTCGTGATGCGTGTTGGTTAGGTAGACGGACGACAATAGATCAAAGGTCAACACACCATCTGGCTTCGGGTAATCTATTTTTTTCGACTGATTTGCGAGTTTCAACGTCTTATAATCGTCGTAGTTGGTGAGTGTCCAAGGGGATTTTCCTTGTGTGATATACGTTTCAAACGCGGCATTTGCTAGCCCTATGATTAGACCATGTCGAAAGCCTGGGCGAATATTGCGCGCTTTATATAATTCGTCCGCCATCCATGATAGGTTTACTTTTTCAGGGTAGCTAACAAGTTCAAATTGACCAATCGCATCATTTCTGAATAATTCAAAACACGCGATGGCAGCGAGCATGCCAGATTCCATTGCAGTATGGATCCCCTTGATTTTAGGCACATTAAGAAAGCCGGCAGCATCTCCAATTAAAGCTCCACCTGGAAATGTCAGTTTTGGCATTGATTGCCATCCACCTTCGTTCAACGCGCGCGCACCGTAAGCAATTCGTTCACCACCGGTTAACATGGCTCTCATGAAAGGGTGGGTTTTAAATCGTTGTAATTCGTCAAACGGATTAAGCCAGGTGTTTTTATAATCAAGGCCTATCACTAAACCAAGTGCTACCCGGTTCGCCGACAGATGATAAATAAACGATCCACCATATGTCGCATTATCCAAAGGCCAACCGACAGTATGAACAACCTGACCACGATGATGTTTTTCCGCCGGTATTTCCCATATTTCTTTAATGCCCAAGCCATAGGTTTGGGGTTGAACGCCATCACGTAATTCAAAACGGTTCATCAAGAGCTGGCTTAGTTGACCGCGACAACCTTCAGCAAATAAGGTTTGTTTGGCGTGGAGATGCATGCCGGGTTGATAATTAACCGTTTCATTGCCTTTTTTATCTATACCCACATCACCTGTTGCCACACCAATCACAAAACCATCCGTATTATAAAGAATTTTTGCAGCAGCGAAGCCTGGGTAAATTTCGCAGCCCAGTGTTTCAGCTTGTGTGGCTAAAAACTGGCATAGTTCGCCAAGGCTAATGATATAATTACCTGCGTTCTTCATGGGCTTAGGCATGGGAAGCCGATAGGCCTTCTTTTTTGTTAAATAATAAAATGAGTCATCGGTGACCATTGAGTCAAGCGGGGCGTCCTGCCACGTATCTGGTAACAGGGCTTGCAAACTGCGAGGCTCAAGCACCGCTCCAGATAAAATGTGAGCACCAACTTGCGCACCTTTTTCGAGAATACAAACGCTTACCACGGTATTATTTTTCAAGGCCAATTGTTTGAGCTTAATAGCAGCAGACAGTCCAGCAGGGCCTGCTCCAACGATGACTACATCGTACTCCATTATTTCGAGTTCCAAAATGATATAACTCCATTTATATATAATATGGCCTTATTATCCAGCCTAGCTCCGCGAGGGTCAAGAACGCTTTGCTGAAATGGCGGAAATCGTCAACGACACAGTGTCTTTGTATGGCGAG
Organism: Legionellaceae bacterium; assembly: GCA_038923045.1. GTDB lineage: Bacteria > Pseudomonadota > Gammaproteobacteria > Legionellales > Legionellaceae > DDPF01. Next base: position 20,089 of record JBCKWE010000011.1, on the reverse strand, counting down.
ACAGAAGTGAACGCACCGACTCCAGTGCGGCAAGTCCGTCTCGTTTGCCTCCAGAGTAAGCGATGTATCCATCAGGTCGGACCAGCATTACGCCTTGATGCTTGGCCATTCGGATCTCAACCAAATCAGCATGTTGCCCAGCGAGCTCTGTCGCTGCACCAATCGTCGAGGACTCAGCATCACTTCCCAGCACGAGCAGGTAGCGGCTGAGAATGCCCTTGCCACCGCGCAGCGAATCATCGAAGTATCGCTTTCCAGCCCCTTCAACGATTGGGCTTCCGCGATAAGCAATGTCAAGTTCGCCGAGCTTCTGAACAAAGGCATGCTGAAACGGCGCTAGGCGCGACACCATCGGTATCACCATATCGCGCAGGGCCTGGGCGAACTTGCTGGGAGTACCCATGGCCTTGGTCATCAAATTCGTGATGTGAATGACACCCTTGATCACCGGAAGGCGCTCGGTGGTATAGCTATCGAGTAACAGCTCACTCTGGTAACCACGCGTCGCCAAATCGAGTTTCCAAACCAGATTCCAGGCGTCTTGCAATCCAGTATTCATTCCCTGTCCTCCAAATGGACTGTGAATATGTGCGGCGTCACCAGCTACAAACATTCGCTGGACTCGAAGTTGCGGTACATGCCGATGATGGATGCGAAAATAGCTCGTCCAGTGCAGGGCAAGGGCCTCCATTCCAGTGGGACCGCGTTCCTTCAATATTCGCCGAACGAGATCCAGCGACGGAGCGTCGCCTTCCGCCTGCTCGATTGTTGCCACGATGCGCCGCCGGGTCGAACTCATTGGAAAGATCGCGATGGGTCCAGCCTCATTTGGGCAGAGTTGCATCTCGTCACCGGGAAATGCCTCGTTCGTAGTAATATCAGCGAGTAGGAACAAAAATTTGTATGCCGCACCGTCGAACGGCAGATTCAACAAGTGGCGTACCGCGCTATGCGAGCCATCGCAGCCGACGGCAAACGAGGCCGTCAGCTCTTCGCGCTGGCCATTCTTGTCCAGTGTAACTGCCACGCGATCGTCATGCTGTACGGCGGTCACGAATGTCGTTTCGTACTCGACTGTGCCGCCCCTGCGGACGAGCTCTTCCGCGAGGATCTTCTCAGTCATGTCCTGAGGAACCATGGCGATGAATGAATAGGGTGTCTCATCAGGTGTGAATTGCATCCCAGCCAGCCTGCGTCCGTGCGAGAATATTGCAACCGATGTGGTTCGGTTGGCGACTCTGAGGAACGGATCGACCACTCCAGCCATGTCAAAGACCTCAAGAGTCCGAGGGAAGATCGCAAGCGCCTTGGAGTGCTCCGACTGGCCAGCCCGCGATTCGACGATCCGAAATCGGAGTCCTCGGCGAGCGCATTCATTGGCTAGAAATAGCCCGACAGGTCCCGCACCAATGATGAGGACATCTTGGTCAATCGCTGGAGTATTCATCGTTCATTTGCTTCCGTTTGAGTTCAACCCACAGGGGTCATTACGTCGAAACTTCGCATACCTAGTTCTACCGTTGTTACATGCCCCCCCTCCCCCCATTAAGTCTGATTATCACAATAATCAGACTTAATGATAAACGTAGCCACCAATAGAATTAAATAGGTTAACGGTTTACGACGCTGTTAATTCTTCAGGTCGGAGAATATAGGCTGACCAATATAACACGAGAGGTAATTAGCAAAATTAGCCCCAGCGGAATGGCCCATCTGAGATATGACAGCAGCTCATCGACGATATATGGATTTTTAAATCTGCCCATAAACTTGGGATTAACTACGGTCACAGTCAGAAAAATCATTACAAACTGGTAGGCCAAGACGATGGTAATAACCTGCGGCAATATGCTATCCGGGCTGAGCGCGGGATATTTTTGGTTAAGCGCAAAGCTTATCGCGATTAAGGTCAATAGTGAAGCCCCCCAAGCCCCCAAACGCGACTCGGTGCTAGATTGGCTGAAAAGAGTAATTATGGTGGGAGAAAGCATAATAAGTAGCAGCGGCGCAAAAGCTACCAAATGGCTAAAAGGAATGCGCCGCATGACAATTTGCGCATTAAATCGTGGATAGAAACTACCATTGGCATTTCTAACCCACGTATTATCAAATACCACACCTTTAAACGACCAGCCATCCAGCCCTACGCCCTCACGGATACCAGAACGGTCAATATTATTTTGCGTTTGAATAAATTGTACTTCATGGATGGTGTAATTGTTCGCGTCCAAATATAGTTCTAATTTTTGGGTGTCGAAGGGAAAAGCCTTTAATTTTGGTGCAACTTTAAATATTGCTTTAATTCGTTGCGTGTAGTCAATTGTTCCGGTATTAGTTATCGCTAAAGTACCAACATTAGTCTCGATGCTTTGCATGTTGGAGATAACCAGATGAGGGCTCCAAATCTGCTGCATTTTTTGACTGGTTTCAGTTGGATTTAAATTGATCACACTAGAACCCTGCTTTTTTTCGTCGAAACCTAGGTGTGGATCAAGCCATTGCAAACCTAAGTCAATATCAGCCAGAAACTCGCCGGTCTTCTCGTCCAAGCTGATAACCTGATTAACCATGAAAGTGACGCCAATGGCGATGGGTTTTGCTATACCATCGGGAATGTCATCGAAAATTTTTGGATTTTGCTGATGAGAGACGCTTAAATCTAATGGCTTTTGTGGGCTCGCCCCAAGCGCTAGGGGTGCTAGCAGTAGGGGTACTAAAATACAAAGCAGCGCTAGGTTGCGGGATGTCGCGTCACTAGTTAAGGATCTTCTATTCCACATTTGCCGGCTCCTTATCCTCGTTTAATCTTCAGCATCGAAAGGATTCATGGGATCTGCAATGTCCTCTTCATCATCCGAGTTTTTCTCAGCATCATCCTTTGCTGCCACCTTGGCTTCGACTCTGCGGTTGCTTTCGTGCATTAGCAAACAAATTCCTGTGGCCAACTCACCAATTTCATTTTTTCTGCTAGCCAAATAAGCTAAGTCAAAGCTGCCAGTTCCCCTAGCTACTTTAACTAATTGCTTATTAATTGTTTCTATCGGTCGCAGAAAAAGCACCTTCAGCACTATAATTATTACTCCAAATAAAATGATTGCCTGCATAAGCGCTAGGCTCACGTTAAGCACTAAACTTTCTCTTAATTCATTCTGATAATTGGAGAAATTCTTTACAGCTACAACCACGCCAATTTCGCTGTTTTTAAAATCCATGAGAGGCATTAATAACACGCCATAATCCACCCCATTAACATTTTGCGTCAGCAAGGTAAGATCGTTGACCTTTGCTAATAGCTCGGCATTCATGTTTGGCAAAATACGGGACCAATCGGTGGCTCCAATACCTTGTAACTCCCCAAATATTCTCTCCTGGCTCGCCCTAGGTCTTGAGGAAGCAATTTTGGTAATTAGGTCGTCATTAATAAATACCGCCGCATCAAAACCGATGTTTTTCTTAATATTTTCTAAAATTGTGCTGAAACTCATACCAACCTCAAAGGTGCCAACTACTTCTTCACCCTGTTTAATGACATCAATAGCTCTAATATTGACGCCCGAGCGGCCTATTTCCACGCCTTGATATTCTTTGTGGTTTTTGCCCGCCATTAGCAGCATTTCGCGGAAGGAACTATTGTCGTCGCCAAAAAATTCAGGCTTATGTAGTCGAAGAAATACCGTTGCAGGTAGCGTGTTAAACTGCATTTCCCTAACACCAAACCTCGCTTTCTGTATGTCAAAAGACGGTTTGATAAGATTGTTCAGAGCGGCGCGATTTTTTTCCTTGAAGGCTTGCTTGACATCGGGCCTTGCGAGAATAAGCGCCACTCTAGCAGCCGCGATCTGCGACTGAGTAATCAAATCGTTTTGCAGAAAAGTTGCCGCAGTTTTGAGATCTAGGTTTTTAGCTTTGGCAATTAGATCTCGGCTACTATTATAACTGGTGTAGCATATAGACATGGAGCCTAGTAATGCGGCCGATAGGATAATTAATGGCGCCATGTGCTTGATTTTCATAATAATTTCCTCTCCTATCCTCTCGCCTAACATCGAGGAATTTCTAAAATATTAGTGGCCTAAGCCCTTTAGACTGGACAAATAATACGTCTTCTTCTAGAGAGCTTTAATCCACTGACATAATGAATAATCCCATGCATCTATAACGAAGTCAACCCAGAGCGCCGTAAACATCAGGGCTGTCCCATTAGCACCGGAGACTTTTTTACACGCTACACGCTACATGCAAGAGGGATCGTCATTTCCTACGCCTCCTAAGCTGGACCCTAGCGCAGTAAAAGGTTCAAAAAATAACAATCTGGATACGTATGTTTCCTCTGTTGTCTGTGTACTGGCATCTTGCATTGGCATCTTCTCAACAAAACGCTCTTTGGTTGATTTAACTGAACCCAGATCCTCATGATAATGATCCTTAAATAGTTGCAGTTCCTTCTTGAGTGTGTCATAGCGATCAAAAACGGGATTAGCCAGCTGGATCATGCTGATAGCATCCAAGGCGTAATAAATTCCAAGCCTTGATATAACTGTCAAAACAACGATGGTCCATCCTATGGGAGTCCCTACCATGGGAGCCGCCACCATCATCATCAATGTGTTAACAAAAAAATAGCTTCCGGCAATGCTTGATAACGCGCCGAAAGCGAGAATTGCCGCGTTTAAAATATTTTTTAAAGATGACTCTGGATAAGGCTCCATTCCTGCTTGTTTATTTCGAAGATCCAAGTTTAATAATGTGATCAACTGCCTGTATTCATCAAATGTCAAAGCATTGATGTTTTGCATATGGATTGTGCTTAGCAAATGGTTTATGGCGATGGCTGTTTTTAATTGTATGGAATACGTTTCAATCAACTGTTCTAAATCTGTGTCACTAGAGGGAATGCCGAATGCTTCTTTAAGTAATGTAACGTCGAAAACATAAAATAATACGCTACTCAACGCGGTGAAAATAAACGATGTAATCATTAACGCTGGATTTGAAATCCCAGGAATAAGTGAAAATAATGCTTCTCCGAACAAATAACTACCTGCGACATTTTCAAACAGTCCAAACGCAAGCAAAAAATAATAAAATAGTTCTCGCGCTGTTTGATTAAGCGAATAATTAACGATTTCCTTCGTTAACGCTGGCGCGGTGTATTGCCGCGGTACTTCCTTTTTGATAGTTATTTCGAACAATTGGATAATATACAGTTTTTGTTTTTCAACGCCCAGTTTATCGATCAGATCAGCGGGTTGATTTAGCCCCTCAAACGCCAGAATGAGCTGCAAAATAGTGGATGTTTCGTTAATTACGTTTGGATCCGATGATGCAGGCATGCGACGACCAATTTGGGTTTAATTGGAACAGTTTAGCATAAAAATATGTAATTTTATACTTAAATCAGTCCCGCCACAAACACGGACATTTCAGCCAATGGCACAAGTTTAGATTCACCGTTCACACGTGACGTGTACTCTATCATGCCCTCAGCCAGATTGCGTTCACCGACTACCAGACGGTGTGGTATGCCAATGAGTTCGCTGTCAGCAAACAGGACGCCTGGGCGTTCGTTACGATCGTCGAGCAGTACATCGATGCCTTGTGCAATCAGGCTTTCATACAAGGCCTCTGCTGTGTTTTTTACTGTTTCCGAGCGGTGGGCGTTAATGGGAATAATGATCAGTTGGTAGGGTGCAATGGCTGGCGGCCAGATGATGCCTTTCTCATCGTGATGTTGTTCAATTGCCGCCGCGACCACGCGACTAATGCCCAGCCCATAAGTGCCCATGATCATGGTTTGTAACTGCCCTTCTTCGTTGATGACCGCGGCATTCATGGCCTTGGCGTATTTGTCGCCTAGCTGGAAAATGTGCCCTACTTCGATACCGCGACAAGCATGCAGTGTGCCTTTGCCATCGGGGCTTAAGTCGCCCTCTTTTACATTACGTAAATCATACGTATCCTGGCATTGGGCATTGCGTTCCCAGGCAACATGAATAAAGTGTTGGTCGGCCTCGTTTGCACCACAAACGAATGATTCCATGGCGCGCGCTTGAAAATCAACAATAACCGGAATTTGAAGATTGACAGGACCAATGGATCCAAGCGGTATGCTTAATGCGTTAAGAATTTGCGCCTCATTTGCAAAGCGTAATGGCGATTTAACCAAGGGGTGTTTTGCCGCCTTGATTTCATTTAATTCATCATCACCGCGTAACACCAATGCGACTAGGGGTTGCAATTCACCTTCAACAATCAACGTTTTAACGGTTTGATTGGATGATAGTTTTAAAAAAACGGCAATATCAGCAATTGTTTTTTGACCGGGCGTTAGCACTTTTTTCATCGGATCCGCTGGCAATGTAGTCGCCTTTTCAGGTTTCAAACTGGTTGCTTGTTCAATATTAGCGGCATAGTCACTGCCATCGCTATAAAAAATCAGATCTTCGCCTGCGTCCGCCAGAACTTGAAACTCATGAGAGACAGAACCACCAATTGCACCCGTATCGGCTTCTACTGCGCGGTATCTCAAGCCTAAACGATCAAAAATCCTGCTGTACGTTTGATACATGAGATCGTAGGTGCGTTGCAGACAATCTTGCGTAAGATGGAACGAGTAGCCATCTTTCATGATGAATTCGCGTGCGCGCATGACACCAAAGCGTGGCCGAATTTCATCGCGAAATTTAGTTTGAATTTGATAAAAATTAACAGGCAATTGTTTGTAAGATTGCAGTTCATGGCGCATTAAATCAGTAATGACCTCTTCATGTGTTGGCCCAAAGCAATAGCTGCGGTCGTTGCTGTCACGCATAGTGAGCAGTTGTCCACCGAATGTTTCCCATCGACCTGTTTCTTGCCATAATTCAGCCGGTTGTATTGCCGGCATCAAGACTTCCAATGCCTGCGCGCGGTTCATTTCTTCACGCACTATCGATTCAACTTTACGCAGTACTCTCAAACCTAATGGCAACCAAGTGTACAAGCCTGATCCGAGCTTGCGGATCATACCAGCGCGTAGCATCAACTGATGCGATGAGATCTCCGCGTCATGTGGGGTTTCCTTAAGGGTGGCTAACAAACATTGTGATGCGCGCATGGGGATTCCTGTTTTAGATTTAGACCTGATTTACGTCCAAGTTTGCTGTTTCAATGATTTTATGCAATTTTTCACTCAGATTAACATCTTCTTCTTCACTAACCAGACAAATCGTCGATGAAAAATCCTTGAATGTGACCTCGCCAGTATTCACATCATAAAGCGCACCGACCATCCCCACGTCTTCCTTATTGATCATGAGGCGTAGAATGCTGCTTTCGTGATAGATATGCTGCAATGTATTGGCAATGTTCAACGTGGTTACATTGTTTACGAAAGTTTCATTTGTTCCATTTCGATGATGATCTGTTTCTGTTTCAGCCGCAATGGCAGGCTTTATTTTAGCCAGCAATTGCGTAATATGACCTTGTTCAACATCATCACAGGCCGCCATAATAGCACCACAACGCGTATGCCCTAATACCACAAGCAGTTTGACGCCTATTATATTACAAGCATATTCGAGACTGGCCAAAACATCATCGTTAACCACATTACCGGCGATACGTATGCAAAAAAGATCACCGAAACTCATGTCAAATATTGTCTCTACCGGAACCCTTGAATCAATGCAACCCAAGACAACCGCCAGTGGATGCTGCGTTGTGGCTGTGTGCTTGATATCACATTTCAAGCTTCGGTGAATACACGTATCTTTTAAAAATCGATGATTACCCTCGCGCAAAATATTCAATACCTTGTGGGGTGCCAAAATAGATTGAACATCATAGGTAGTAACATTGATAAAATCGATGTAGTTGTGAATTTTATATTGATCCTTGAAGCCAATCAAATTCAAAGCGATCTGCCTGTGTGGCGCCTGAGTCGCTTTGAAGTCTTTAATAAATTCGATAATTTCCTTATCAATGTAGTCTGAATAGCGTGCGTCAATAATTAACTGTGATTTTGCAGGGATAGAGTCGAGTTCTGCCACCAAGGATGCTTTGTTCAGAAAGGTCGTTTGCTGTGGAAGCACCAATCGGCTGATCGTGCCGTTCGGATAAATCTCCTTGATGATATCCATACGAACCTGGCTATTGGATTTTAAAATAAAAAAGAAGCTGACTACCAGCCCAATCAGGATGCCAGCAAGCACGTTAAGCACCACAATGCTGACCATGGTAACAATGAATGGAATAAATCGCTCTAGACCTTGATGATAAATTGCCCGGTAAATGGTTGGATTAGATAATTTGTAACCTGTGTAAATTAGAACGGTAGCTAGGGATGAAAGCGGAATTTTATTCAAGGCTTTTGGGAGCAACAATACCGCAATGAGAATAAGTAGTCCATGCAGTATTGTTGCCATTTTTGTTTTCGCACCCGTTTCAATGTTAACGGATGTTCGTGCAATCACTGAGGTAACAGGAATGCCACCCAAGAGACCCGCAAAAATATTACCAACCCCTTGCGCAAATAATTCTTGGTCTTTTGAACAGTATTGGCGTGTTTTATCAAGCTTCTCTGCCGCTTTGATATTTAACAGGCTTTCCAATGACGCCACAACCGTTAATAAAACTGCATAAAAATATACATTGGGGTTTGACCAGGCAGACCATTTTGGCGTATTTAGGTTGGAATATAAATCGGCAAAACTGTTGTGGCTTGGAATGTTAACCAGTTCAACCGTGGTTTGTGCAAGCAATGAATTACTCAAAACAAACGTCTCGTTAAGTATTACACCAAAAATAACGACAACAATGGGCCCAGGAATGGCCTTTATCCATGTTATCTTGGCCTTATCAAAATAGATTAAAATGACTATCGATATCAGTGAAATCAGCGTTGCCCCATTATTAATTTGAAACAATACGTCATCAAGCTCAATGCCTTCTGTCATTTCCATTAAGTGCATTTTAAGTTCAGTCAAGTCGGCGGCATGCGTAAATGCGAACGGTAATTGTTTGACGATAAGCAAAACACCAATGGCACAGAGCAAGCCTTGCACCACATTAGAGGGAATATACTCCGAAATAAAGCCCGCACGAAATAAGCCTAGGAACATCTGCAGAACGCCCGCCAATAGCAGAGCCAGCAAAAAGACATTAAAATCGCCTAATTGAGTAATGCCGGCGATAACAATCGCGGCCATTCCCGCTGCAGGCCCACTCACGCTAATATGTGAGCCACTCAGACAGCCCACAACGATACCACCAATAATCCCGCTCACTATGCCTGCGATGAGAGGGGCGCCGGATGCAAGGGCTACGCCTAAACACAAGGGGATGGCGACCAGAAAGACAACAATGGCTGCAATAAAATCAAATTTAAAACTGCGTCTTCCATAGACGCGCAACTTTCTGCCTTGTATCTTAAGTGTGTCAATCATGCGTTGAGAAATCCTCGTCTGAAAATATTGTTTCATCTGAATTGAAATCAGCGATGTCTTTACCCGTATAGTGTAATAATTTTTTTTCGATTAGTCTAATCTTGAAAAACAAACGGATTGTGTTTTAGGTTACCCAACAGTGGCGGAAGGCAGGTCTCAAAAATAAGGCGCTGGTGCCAGACCTCGTCGTGATCCAGCCAATGCAACTGGCCTTGCATCACGGGGGGCTTGCCCATGATAGCAAACAACTGGCCACCGGGTACCACTTGCAAGCGTTGGAATTCATGCAATTCTTCAAGCGCGCCTGAGAAAATAACAACGTCAAAAGGGGCGAGATCAACCCAGCCTTGAGACGCATCGCCGGTAAAGAGCTCGACATTGGTACAGTTGTGCTCGGCTAGCATCTGGCGAGCACGGGTGGTGAAATCAGCATAATAATCAACACTGATTACTTTTTTGCATAATCGGCTTAATAATGCCGTCAAAAAACCACTCCCCGTGCCCACCTCAAGAACAACCTCATCCCCTTTTAGTGCCAGCGACTGCAATAAAAGCGCCTCTTCTAGCGGTGTCATCATGGATTGCTCGTGCATGAGTGGAATTTGCAGATCAGAATAAGCAAAGGGTTTAAATTTAACCGGCAAAAATTTATCACGGTGAATGCGGTCGAAAAGCACCAAAACGCGTTCATCAAGCACATTTCCAGTGCGTAATTGTTGTTTAATCATATTGACGCGTGCCGCTTGAGTGCTCATGGAAGACCTAATTAATCAGGTTAAACGATTGTACGGATTCTAGCAGAGATTGTGCGAATTGGCAAAAGGACGATTGGTCTATGTATCATGCGATGAATGCAAGGAACATCGGGTGATGTTCCTTGCATGAAGAGAGGATTATTACATTCCTGGTGCTGCTGGTGCTGCTGCTGCTGCTGGTGCTGGTGCTGGTGCTGGTGCTGGTGTTAGTGGTAGTGCTGGTGCTGATGCTAGTACCTCAATAAATGAAGGAACAGTGAATGGCACTGATGGAACAACTTTAGCTTCTCCATTCTTTGGAGCCCGACTAATCATAGTCCCCATCTTGTCTGAGAGGGCTGTAGCAGTACGTGCAACGCCATCCCCAGCAGCTTTGGCTAGCATGAGAACAGTAGTAAGCAGTGTAGCAATCGTACGCGTAATAAACGCAATCAATTCAAATGCAAAATTAAAGGCGGTATCAATAGACTGACAAATTGCTTTGCCCCCATCCGTAATTGCGTCTGCTGTGCGATTCATGGCGTGGGAAAACTTACCATTACCCAATGCTGCTGAAGCATCAAGGATATGATGGCAAACGCTGAGTAACGTATAGCCTACATCCCGCACATCATTAATGGTTGCACCAAAGGTGTTGTACACGGCTCCGCTAAAATGCAAGTTTACAACATTCGAATTAAATGGTGTAAAGAAGCCTGGGCGTGTAATGCTGTAATTTTCACCGACTGTTTCTTTTTTTTGTCCAAAAGAAAACGAAGTGCTATGATCTACCTTGTTTATTTTTCTGTTATCCATTCTAAATCTCCGATTAACGTTAAGTAACAATAAGAACAAACGCGATTGTACACATTTAATTCATGCGCGTCAATTTTTATTTTATTCTTGTGTTCCTGATGAACATAGCCTAAGCAGATAGCAATCGTGTATAATTAAAAAACCAATACTTTATAAGCCTTAATCATGCTGAGAATAACCACCCTGACTTGTTTGTTTTTATTTTCATGCGTCCCGCAAGCCAGCCAACGTTCGACCTTGTATCAGGTAGACATGATTGTATTCACGCATCAGCAAGCGGGTGTACAATCATCCGGCACAACAAAACCCCTAGCTGAAAATACTCAAAATGCCATTCCATTGAATAGTAATATATCCAACCTCATGACACCTTATCATCTGTTACCCGCCCGTTCGTCGCAATTAAATAACGAATATTGGGCATTGAATCGCCGGCCAGAATACCAAGTGCTGGCTCACTATTCCTGGCTACAACCTGGCAACAGCCAGCGGGCAATTGCCTTGCCATCAACCTATCGCTCAGGCTGGACTATTGAAGGTACCCTGCGCATCAGGCAAAGTAATTATTATTTACTGGATACTGACTTGCTGTTTTCAACGCCCAATGGCAGTCAGGCCGCATTTATGTTTTCACAAAAGCAACGCCTCAAACCCAGAACGGTATACTACCTTGATCATCCACAGGCAGGCATGCTTATCAAAGTTCACCAAATTACCTAATTAGAAGAGAGCCATGAGTTTATCCATTCCCATACGCATCTGGCTCGTCAGTGTCTCATTTGTGCTGTTCCAGTTTTTTCTGCAACTTTCGTCTGGCGTTGTGATAGCTGCAATTATGCATGACATGCAGCTAACCGCGTTAATTGCCGGCGCGTTGAGTGCGTCATTCTATATTGTGTATACCGGCTTGCAAATTCCAGTAGGCATTCTGTTTGATTGCAAAAGTCCACGCGTGTTGCTGTCTGCGAGCTCGCTGGTCTGTAGTCTGGGCTGTTTTGCGTTTGCGGCAAGTTATAGTTTACTGGGTCTATTTATCGGACGTACGCTCATTGGTCTTGGATCAGCCTTCGCGTTTGTCGGGTTATCACACCTGTTACGTCAACATTTCCCGGCGCGTCAATTTTCATTCATGATAGGGCTTTCAGAAACCATAGGTTTTATCGCAACCATCATCGGCATCATTTGCCTTGGAGCCCTTATTTCGCATTGGGGCTGGCGTGGCTTTATCAACGGCGCCGGGATGATGGGTGTGATCATTTCGATGATAGCCTTGAAGTACGTCCCTTCCCCGTCACCATCCACCATGATGCCGCGACACTACGGACATCAATTACTGGCCATTTTGTCAGACAAAAAACTCTGGATTAATGGCCTTTTTATCGGACTGACGTTTACGATCGTTACCGTTTATGGCGCCATGTGGGCATCACCTTTTATTCACGTCAAACTCAACTGCAGTGCAGGCGATGCCAGTATCATTAATGCCATGTTCTTTCTCGGCACTGGCGTGAGTTGCCCTTTATTTGGTTGGCTTGGCGCACGATTAACACGTCGGATACCGCTCATCCTTGCCTCATCCCTGTCAACAACCGCTCTATTTTTTGTAATGCTCTATTTGCCCACACAAAGCCAGGCCTTGATGGGCTGTTTAATGTTTTTGGTTGGTCTTTGTTGCGGTGCCTACATACTGGCCTACCCTATTGCAAACGAACTGGCACCAGCCAGTTCATTATCCAGTTGCACCGGGTTCATTAATACCCTAGCCCTGGTCACAACCCCGCTAATGCAACCCTTCATTGGCTACTTGCTCGATTTATTCAGTGAAACCGGCACGGATTATTCGCTGGCTAATTACCAAAGCGCCCTGTTGGTTATTCCACTTTCATTGCTTATAGCATGCGTTTTGGCGTGTTTTCTGCCGGAGAAGGCCCGTTTGATCGTAACAAAATAAATCGGTCATGCAATACGGGGATGGTAGCAATTTTAATTAAGTGCTCGCGTAATTTATTGGGGATGGTTGGCAGCTGTTGTGCATTGACCACCAAATAATTTCCCGCACGATTCAACAGCAAGCGCTGCAATTCCTGAGGGTCACGTGTCGCTAATGCCTTACCCGCCGAGTAAAATTGTGCTGAAAAATCGATTTTCTGCGACCAATAGATTAGGCTTGCGTCTGATGAGAGCCGGTGATTTTTATAGGTTTTTACAAGTTGATATTGCGATTTTGCAACCCATTCAGGTTTAACGATAAATAAAGCGGATACGATAAGAAAGAGAACACCAGAAATAGCGGCACAATCCGTTAATTTACGCAAATCCCTCGCATCCAAATGACTACGACTGCCTAGCTCTGCAAATAATAAAGCAAAAAAAGGCAAACTGGGAAAAACATACGGGTAGATGATATTACTGGAAAAGGTGAAGAACCCAAGCGGTACCAACGTGCATAGAAGCAGATAACTCACCCAGCCATCTGGATCACGGCATAAAGATGGCAGCGTTTTTGCATGACGAACCAACCAAACAAAACCAACAATTGACCAAGGCAAAATGCCCAGCAAGGCATACACCCAAATCATGCCAAGTGGCGCGCTATGTGCAAAGCCATATTTATCGCCGGCCCAACATGGATCCAGAAATCGATGGAAATTCTCACCAACAATGAAATAATGTATAAAACCAGGCGTGTGGAGCTCCGCTAATGCGTACCACGGTCCGGCTATCAATAGCATCAGCAAGGTACCTGTGAACCACGGCAATTCCTGCCAAAGTGCGGCCCATCGTTGCTTATGTCTCACTACCCAAAAAAATATAGGCATGCCTGTCAATACCAGTGCGATAGGGCCTTTAGCCAGCAAACCTAGACTTATGCCTACAAAAAAAATATAACGCCATACCTTGTTTTTATCAACAACGGCGTGCCAAAAGGCGATTAAACTTAGCGTGGTGCAAAATATCAAGGCGGGATCTGTCATCACCGTGCCAGCATTCAGGAAAAAAAACAAACAACCCGCCAGCACGAGCGTGGCAAGCCAGCCAACCTGTGCACCACTTCGTTTTTTTATAACATGCCAAACCAGGCATAATATACCAATAGACAATAACAAACTGGGCAGACGCGCGGCAAATTCGTTTACACCAAATAACATCATGGAGAATGCAGACGCCCACATTGATAACGGCGGCTTAGCCCAAAACGGGATACCATACGCTTGCATCGGCGTTACCCAATTGCCGGTTTCAAGCATAATGCGAGCAATTTCACCATAACGGGCCTCCGTTGAATCATTTAATGGGATGAAATACATGGCCAGCATGCGGCTGATGAGCAAAAAGGACAGGACGATGCAACTGCGAATTGGGAATTTTTTATTAATCACTGGCGTGAACCTTCTGCTTCAATTGAAATGAATGAGCTGCTAAATCACATAAATACGCCTCACTCATAAAATAATCAAATTCATGATGACGGGATGGACGCAGCGGATCGCTAACATCATGTGACAATTTACCCGGATGGCACATGATAAGCCCGTCATGTTGGCTATGTCTTAAAAATTGTTTGAAATAATGGCGATAATTTACGGCTTGCTTGAAATTATAAATGCCAGAAAAACTTGAATTAGATGACACTGACTGCTGTTTCAGGCGATTTATGAGTGTCGCGCCACCCAGGATTGCAATCAATTGCCGTTTTGGAAAACCATCAACAGAGAATATATCGCGCCAACCATGACAGGTTTTACGAATAAACGTACTGGAGGGTAGTTTGCTGCAAACAGCAAGGAGCACCTCGCGGATACCTGGAAATTGATGAATGTGCTGGTGCCCATCGATAAAATCTGGCAAGGCCTTCATCGAGTGCGTGAATACGGCGAGTTGTGCTTGAATTTCATCGGCAATAGCTACTGGGTTCAAACGTCTAAGGTAGGCATTTTTCAATAAAACAGGCAAGCTTTGAAACTGTGTACCATGGTGTTTTTTCCACGCCTCACTCAATGCCTCACCATGCGTAAAATCAAGGTGCAACCCGATATACGTTGTCGGTTGAAGAGGCTGCAATGCGGGATGCCATTCATCCCATGATGCTGAATTAACCATGCAGCTGATGGCATTAATACGTTTTTGCTCTGCCAGCTGCACAATACCATCGGTAATGGATTGATTTTGCGCGTAATCGTCAGCACAGATTACAATACGCTTACCGGTTAATGGATTCATACGTAATGTCTTGTTTAAGAGTATATAAAGGACGATTTTTCGTTTCAATCAAAATACGCCCGATGTATTCTGATATAATGGCCAAAAACAAAAACAACACGGAAAACAAGCCTGACGTCAGAAAGATAACCGAGGCAATCCCATCCGCCAACTGTTGATGCGAAAACAATTTTTCCAGCAAGATAAAACCGGCGTAGAGCATCATCACTATGCTGATGAACACAGAAAAACACGACATGATGCGCAATGGACGTGATGAGAATCCAATAATTGAATCCAACGATAACACGATGAGTTTACGCAAATTATATTTTGTTTTTCCTGCCGCTCGCGGCGGGCAGTGGTAGTCAATACTTGCCGTTTTATAACCAACATAGGCAAACATCATGAGCAAATGACGGTTGTTTTCCTTCATTTTACTCAGTGAATCAACGACATTCCGGCTGATTAGACGAAAATTTCCGGTATCGGATTGAAGATCAAACCCTGTCATTTTTCTGGATAAGCCATAAAACAGCTTGGCGGTAGTTTTTTTAAACCACGACTCATGCTCACGATTGGTCCGTGAAGCACACACCACATCAAACCCTGCTTCTGCTTTTTTCACCATCTCCGGAATAAGCTCAGGCGGGTGCTGCAAGTCTGTGTCCATCAAAACAACGTAATCACCCAGTGCACTATCCAGCCCGGCAGTGGAGGCAATTTCGTGGCCATAATTACGCGAAAAAGAAAGCAGACGAATATTTTTATTGGCTTTAATAAAGGATAAACAGCGTGAAACCGTATGATCAGTAGACCCATCATCCACCAGAATCAACTCATAATGCGCAAAATGCCGCTCCAGTACGTCTATGGTTTTTTCAAGGAAAAGTTCAATGACCGCTTCCTCATTAAACATAGGCGCAATCACGGAGAGTTTAATACCTGCCATGGGGGATTGGTCCACTCAATATAAGGGGGTGTATAATAACACCAATTGATTCGCCCTGCCACGTTGTCCCGAGTAGGGAGCAGGGGACGACGGTGGTGGGTTAGGTTTTAGGCCTTAATCTATTTATATTAATGTGGTCATCCACTTCATAGGACGAGTCTACTGGACGACCATTAGCACCTGGCGTCATCGCAATCACTTCTATGGGCGTATCAATTGGATTATGATTAATGCCTACATTGCCTTTAAGTAGATCCGTTCTTTGTGCAAGCTCGTTTTGTTGCTGCACTGTCAATGCAACTTCATTTTGCACACCGGCCAATTTACGACGAGTATTCGCGGCTCTGCACATCGCTACAGGTGACGTCGGATGACGTCTTGCCATATACCTCTGATGATGTGTCTGATGATGTCTTGTCATAATAGGTCTCATAAATTAAATAGGCCAGGCTTCAGCTAACCTACTTAGCCGCAGCCGCTTTCTTTTCCTTTTCCTTGGCAATCACGGCTTCTGCAACACTGTTTGGGCAAGCAGCATAGTGAGAGAACTCCATTGAGAATTGACCACGGCCAGAGGTAAGGGTGCGCAAGGTGCTGATGTAACCAAACATGTCTGAAAGAGGAACATTGGCCTTGATGCGTACGCCCGTTACGTTGGCTTCCTGGCCTGAGATCATGCCGCGACGACGGTTCAAGTCACCAATCACATCGCCTACATGATCTTCTGGACTGTAAACGTCAACTTTCATGATAGGCTCAAGCAATTGTGGGCCGGCTTTTGGTATAGATTGACGAAACGCACCTCTTGCAGCAATTTCAAAGGCAATTGCCGAGGAGTCAACCGCATGGAACCCACCGTCGGTGAGGTTGACGACAACATCCAATACGGGGAAACCTGCCAAAGTGCCTGTGCTCATCATTGAGCGGAAACCTTTCTCAACGGCTGGATGAAATTCTTTAGGAACACTACCCCCCACACAGGATGAGATGAACGTGAATCCTGTGTTTGGCTCGCCTGGTTCAATGGTGTAGTCAATTTTACCGTATTGACCAGAACCACCTGATTGTTTCTTGTGTGTATAGCTGTCTTGAATTGATTTGGTTATGGTTTCGCGGTAGGCAACCTGTGGTTGACCTACTAGCAAGTCAACACCGTAAGTCCGCCTCAGAATATCCACTTTAATATCAAGGTGTAATTCACCCATACCACGAAGAATGGTTTCACCTGAATCTATATCCGTTTCAACCCTAAAGGTTGGATCTTCTGCAACCATTTTACCAATTGCAATACTCATTTTTTCGGTTGAGGTTTTATCTTTTGGCGTAACCGAAATGGAGATGACGGGTTCTGGGAAAACCATCGCTTCAAGTGCGCACGCGTGTTTTGGATCGCAAAGGGTGTGACCGGTTCGAACGTTTTTCATGCCTACGATAGCGATAATGTCGCCCGCTTCAGCACTGCTCAATTCATTACGCGCATTCGCCTGCATCTCAACCATACGGCCGACACGTTCAGTTTTACCCGTAAACGAGTTAAGGATGTTATCACCCTTATTCAGTTTTCCTGAGTAAATACGTACGAAGGTTAGCGCACCAAAACGGTCATCCATGATTTTGAATGCCAAGCCTCGGAATGGCTCATCGGCGGAAACGATAGCAAATTTGCCGTTTGGCTTGCCTTCAGCATCTGTCAAAGGTTGTGGATTAACTTCATGGGGAGCAGGCAAATATTCAATCACGGCATCCAGTAATAATTGTATCCCTTTGTTTTTAAAGGCCGAACCACAATAGGTTGGGAAGAAGACTAGTTCCAGCGTACCTTTACGGATACAGCGCTTAACGTCTTCTATTGAAGGTTGCTCTCCTTCCATGTAGGCCATCAGCAAATCATCATCCATTTCAAGTGCCGTTTCAACGAGTTGTTCACGGTACATTTCAACGTCGTCAAGCATATTGGCTGGTACGTCTGTAATGGTGTAATTTTCTGGTTGGCCAGTTTCGTCCCAAATGTAAGCTTGACGGCTTAATAAATCGACAACACCGACGAAGTCATCTTCAGCACCGATAGGCAAGGTCATAATTAAGGGGTGTGCACCCAATACTTTTTTCACTTGTGCGGTTACCTTCAGGAAGTCCGCACCGATACGGTCAAGTTTGTTTACGAAAATCAAACGAGATACTTTTGAATCGTTCGCATAACGCCAGTTGGTTTCTGACTGAGGCTCAACGCCGCCAGAACCACAGAATACGCCGATGCCGCCATCGAGTACCTTCAAGGAACGATACACCTCTACGGTGAAATCAACGTGTCCTGGGGTATCGATTACGTTGAAACGAGTCCCTTTCCAGAAACAGCTAACCGCGGCTGACTGGATGGTAATACCACGTTCCGCTTCCTGTTCCATGAAATCGGTTGTTGATTCACCTTCGTGAACTTCACCCATTTTGTGGATATTACCGGTGAGCTTAAGAATCCGCTCAGTAGTGGTGGTTTTTCCAGCATCAACGTGGGCGAAGATACCAATGTTTCTGTATAGGTTTAAATCAGTCATAGTATTCTTATAAGATGGATTAAAAAATAATACGGCAGTATACAGTATTTTATCTGGATTTGCAGCAGATCTTGGCAATTATCCTAAGGCTGTCGCACTTGTGAGCGCCATCATCGCTGCCACCGGGGCATAACTGCGTCGGTGTATAGCACAAGGGCCCAACGCTTGCAACGCGTTACGGTGAAACGCGGTAGGATAGCCCTTGTGTAAGGAGAAACCATAACCGGGATACAATATATCCATGTCTTCCATTTCTGCATCGCGCAACACCTTTGCCAAAATGGAGGCCGCGCCTATTTCGGCAATCAGTGCGTCGCCTTTGACAATCGCGTGACAGGGCATGGAGACGTGCGGTATGTATAACCCATCTATTAATGCTTTATCCGGACAAATCGACAATCCCTCGATGCAACGTTTCATCGCCAACAAGGTTGCATGATGAATGTTTAGTCGATCAATTTCATCAACTTCAGCACGCCCGTAGGCATAACAAAGCGCACGCTTGCGAATGATGAGCGCCAACTGTTTTCGCTTTAACGGGGTTAATTTTTTGGAATCAGTTACGCCTTCAATCGGCTCGCGCAGAATAACGGCGGCCGTGACCACGGGACCTGCCAAAGGCCCACGCCCTACTTCATCAACACCGGCTATGTATAACTGCATGTTTTAGACCCTAAAAAAACGCTTACCACACAAACGATAAATACGCCCCCTGTTATAGCGAAACCTAAGCCTAACAACTGGTTATTGTGTGAGAGATACAAAAAATTGGCAGCCTCAATACCCAGCGCCTGAATACTCATGGTGAGCATGCTAATGAGTGCAGTAGCCGTGCCTCTGCTGACGGTTGTGGAAAAAAGAACGAATCGATTCAAGGGCGCTGCCACGATGCCAGATCCCATAAAATAGATGATAAGGCCTGGCATTAACCATATAAAATGATTACTGGTGAGCCACGGCAATAGGAGCATAGCCAACAAGCCAACCGTCAAAATAATTGAACCCGTGATGACCATCTTTTTAATGCTACCGCGATGGGTCATGCGATGTACGACGATATTTCCAAAAATATACGCGCCAAAGACAGGCAATTGCCACAGACCATATTGAATTATGGATAATTTTGCGTCGATCACCAGCATAATCGGTGCCAGGGCAATCCAGACAAGGCATGGCAGGTATAGCATCCCCAAGGCGAGTATGCCGAGCATAAACGACCGGTTTTGCAATAAGGCTTTATAATTTGCAAAAATAACGCTTGGTGACAGTGACACGGATTTTATGAGTTCACCATCACGTTTAATTTGCCCTATGGGTTCCGGCATGTATTGCCACAGCCCCCAAAATGCAATGATCGCCAGCAAGGCGATGATGACAAAGATGATGCGCCAGCCGTAATAATGGAAAAAC